>DATCPJ010000031.1:0-5568 GCA_036570145.1 Candidatus Dormiibacterota bacterium | reverse complement strand
GCCTGGGCCCGGGGCCACACCGCCCCGCAGGCGATCTTCCTGGCCGCGTCAGACCACGACAGCCCGATCCCGACCCTGGGCGGGAGACGGGTCGTCCTCGGCTACCCGGGCTGGATCTGGACCTACGGCATCTCGGACTGGATCGGCAAGGAGCAGGACGTCCAGGCGATGCTCCAGGGCACGCCGAAGGCGGACGCCCTGGTCCGCCGCTACGGCGTCGAGTACGTGGTCATCGGGCCCCAGGAACGAGAGGCGCCGTTTTTGGCGAACGATGCCTACTGGCAGTCACACGCGGCCCTCGTCTACTCCAACGCGGAGTACCACGTCTACAAGGTGCCCCAACCGGGTTCTTAGCGTTCGTCCTCGATCCCGAGACGGCGGGAGATCCGGCGCAGCTCGCGGTCGCTCCGCTCGAGGCGGTGAAGGACCTGGAGCATCACCTCGTCCTGTACTTCGAGGTGGATCATCACCGACTTCAGCTCCTCCTCGTCCTTGACGCCCTCCTGGTAGGCCTGCTGCGCCGCCAGCCGGTCGCGGTGGGCGGTCCGGTTCAGCGCCATCAGGACGATCGGCACCGCGAACGCCGCCTGGAAGGTCAGCACGAGGTTGAGCAGGTGGAAGGGGTAGGCGTCCCAGTGACGGAGGAAGGCGACCGCGTTGACGAAGATCCAGAGGGCGATGAGCACCGCCTGGAAAGCGACGAAGGTCCAGCTGCCGATGACCCGGGACAGATCGTCCGCGATCCGCTCGGCCCGACTTGTCCTCCGCTCGACCTCCTGGTTGACATCGCGGACCGGCGGATGCTCATGGCTGTGGCGCACCAGGTTGCGGGTTATGTCGTCGAGCTCGCGGGACACGGTCACTTTGGTTTCGCCCGGAACTATACCGCCAAGCTACTTAAAGTAGGCCTGCTTTCCGTGATCTACCGCGAATGGCGCTGAAGCATGACTCGATCGGCGCCCACGACCCGGGCATTGCGCGTAGGCCGGGTTCACCCCGGCCGTGTGAGTTGTTTTCAACGACTCCCAGGCGCGGCGCCGCGCGAGGGGTTTTGGAAGGGGGCTTGGTCAGGGGGCCCCGCCCGGAGCGGGGAATGCCGGCTGACCCCCCTTGCCCCGTCATTGCTGACAGCCGCGGCAGAAGTTGAGGGGTTCCCGGTTCGAGCCCAGCTGGCTGATCCGATGGCCGCAGCGCGGACAGTCCTTTCCGCCCTTGGCGTGGACCTTCATGAAGCTCCGGTTCTGCTTCGACTCGTCGTAGGCGGGGTCGGCCAGGATGGCCTGGACGGCGTTGCCAAGGACGGCCGGGATCGCCCGGAACAGCTCCTCTTCGTCCTCCGGCTTGAGGGAGGCGCGGCGGCGGAGGGGCAGCAGCCTCGCCTCCCAGAGGATCTCGTCGGAGTAGGCGTTGCCGATCCCGGCCAGGAACGTCTGCTTGCGGAGCAGGTCCTTCACCTCGTCCCGATAGCGCCTGAGCTCCCTGCGGAACCAGTCGAGTCCCAGCTCGGGAACCGCATCCGCCTCCGGGCCGAGCTCGGCCCAGGCGGGCACCTCGACGGCCGGGTCGGCGGCCCAGTAGATTCGCCCGAGGTTCTTGAAGTCGGTGTAGCGGAGCTCTTCCTTGCCCTCCAGGCGGAGCGTGAAGACGTGGGTCGCCGGCAGCTTGGCACCCGCTTCGGCGATCTGGAAGCGACCACCCAGCATCGGGTTGACGACCAGCTTTCGTTCGCCGAAGTCGAAGACCAGGTGCTTGCCCCGCCGCCAGACGCCCGCGATGCGGCGCGCCGGCACCTCCTTGACGAACTCGTCGACGGGGTAGCGCAGCAGGTGGGCGTTCTTCGGGTTCACCTCGCAGGCGGTGACCATCCGCCCCTCCAGCTCGGGGCTCAGCTTGATCCGCAGCGCTTCAAGTTCAGGCAGCTCTGGCAAATTGCAGTCACGATAGGGGAGAGTTAGCCCGCCACTTGGGACTGCGCCGCGCGTAGGCGGGGTCTATCCCGGCCGATTGAGTTGTTCTGAATCGACACCAGGCGTCGCGCCGCGGGGGGTTTTGGAAGAGGGGCCCGTCCCCCTTGCCCGATTACCGGCAGGAACCCTCCACGAGGCTGCCGGGCAGCGCTGACATCTGGGTGACCTTGCCGTCCGGCGTGGCGAGGTAGATCCCGTCGGGAAGCGGAAACCAGATGCCCTTGGCATCGCCGACGACGAAACCCGGCGGGACCTGGTCCGGCACCACCACGTTCTGCTTGTAGGGCGCGGGCATCAGGACCAGGCTGCTCGCCAGCCGGACCACGGGGACACCCGAGTTGTCGAAGCCGAGGATCTGGGCCGGCGGGTCGGCAAACCTGGTGGCGGCGCCGGTGTGGAGGTCGACCTGGAGCAGGGTCTGGTCGTCCTTCCCCAGCGAGGCGTAGGCGTGCCCTCCGCCGACGGCCAGATAGCTGTAGCCGGCCGGACTCACCTGGACGGGGTCGCCGCCCGCGTAGCGCAGGAACCAGAGACCGGAGCGGCCCACGAAGGTGTGGGCATAGACGCCGTCGTTCTCGGTCGCGATCAGGTTCCAGCCGACACTGGCCGGTATCGGTGTGACGGCGCCGGTGACCACGTCGACCACCTTCAGGATCCGGTCCTGGTTCTGGTAAACGTACTTGGATCCGTCCGGGCTGATGTCCAGCGGACCGACCGGAAGCCATTTCGAATACGCCCAGTCGAAGGTCTGCGTGTAGTAGCCCCCGATCTCGGCGATGACGGTGGGTGGCGTGCCGGCAGCTGTGAAGTCGCCACCCGGGAAGGTGAGGAAGCCGGACCCGCCGGCCATCGATTCGATCGGCAGATTGCAGTGGAGGGTGAATCTGATGCTCGCGACAGTTGTCTCGATCGGGCTTGGCGAGGACGACGCCGGCGGTGTCTGGGATGCGATCGGCGTGCTGCAGGCGGCGACGAGGAGGAGCAGCGCCGGCATCGCTCGCAGCACTCTGCGTCAACGGTAATCGTGGGAGGTGGGTAACTCCCTGTCCTTCGCCTGCAGCCCGATGACCGACTTCACGAGGACCGAATGGACTTCGTCCTGCCGCTGCATCACGCCCTCGACCACGAGGATCGAGTTGGAGTTGGCGACCTTCCGGTAGCGCTCGTAGACGTCAGGCATGAAGGTCACGTTGACGTGGCCGAGCTCGTCCTCGATCGTGAAGAAGCGCAGCTTCTTGGCCGTGCCCGGGGCCTGTCGGACGATCACCAGGCCGCCGACCCGGACCGTCCGTCCGGCCGGCACCTTCCTGGCCTGGATGCTGTCGAGCACGCCCAGCGCCTCCAGCCGGTCGCGCCAGTAGTGGACCAGGTGGCGGCCGGTCGAGAGCTCGCTGATCGCGTACTCCAGCTTGGTGCTTTCGATCGGGGTGACGCCTGCCAGTGGCGGCGGCTCGACGGTGAGCTGGAGCGAGGACTGGGGGGCGATGCCGCGCTTGCGGCCGCGTGCCCGCTGCCCCTCCTGCCAGCGCCAGAGCAGCTCGCGGCGGGGGATCCCGAGCGACTCGAAGGCGCCGACCATGATCAGGTTCTGCACCGCCTCGGCGGTCGGCGGGTTGCGCCTGAGCCGGTCCTGGAAGTCGTCGAAGGAGGCGAAGTCGCCGGTGGCGCGCTCCTTGAAGATCGCCTCCCGCGGCGCCGCCCCCAGCTCCTTGACGTAGTTCAGGCCGAGGCGCACAGCATTTGGCTCACGAGGGGGGTGCGTCGGGGGAAGGGCTTCGCCCGGCCGACGCACCGGGGAAAGCCCGTAAATGGGCAAGCAGCGGTCGGCGGAGCGGTTGATGTCGACCGGCAGCACCGGGGTGCCGTGGCGCTTGGCGTCCTCGACCAGCACCGAGGGGTGGTAGAAGCCCATCGGCTGGTTGTTGAGCAGGCCGCAGTAGTACTCCGCCGGGTGGTAGAGCTTGAGCCAGACGGTCTCGTAGGAGGTCCGGGCGAAGGCCGCGGCGTGGGAGCGGCAGAAGCCGAAGGCGGCGAAGCCCTCGATCGCGTGGAAGAGGTCCTCGGCGGTCTCGGTCGGGACGTCGTTCTGGAGGCAGCCCTCGATGAAGCCGTCGTGCAGGCTTGCCATCTCGACCCGCGAACGGTGGCGGTTCATCGCCCGCCGGAAGCGGTCGGCCGAGCCGGCGCTCATGCCCGCTACGGCGATGCAGATCTCGAGGATCTGCTCCTGGTAGAGGATCACCCCGAGGGTGTCCCTGAGGATCGGCTCCAGCAGCGGGTGGGCGTAGGTAACCTGCTCCTTCCCCTGCTTGCGGCGGATGTAGGGGTGGACGGCGTTGCCCTGGATCGGTCCCGGCCGGATGATCGCCACCTCGACGACGAGGTCGTTGAACTCCCGCGGCTTGGTGCGGGGGAGCGTCTGCATCTGGGCCCGCGACTCGATCTGGAAGACGCCGATCGTGTCGGCCTCGCCGCAGACCCGGTAGACCTCCGGGTCGTCGAGAGGCAGCAGGTCGAGGTCGGGCCGGGTGCCCGTCTTCGCCTCCACCAGGTCGAGGCACTCGGCGACGACGCTCAACGTCCGCAGCCCGAGCATGTCCATCTTGATCAGGCCGAGGTCCTCGACGTCGTCCTTGTCGAACTGGACGACGACCCGGCCGGGCATGGTCGCGGGTTCGACCGGCACGATGTCGATCAGCGGCTCCCCGGTGACGAGCATCCCGCCGACGTGGATGGAGAGGTGGCGGGGGAAGTTGAGGACCTGGTTGCAGAGCGCCGTGAACTGCCGCCACGGTGCACTTCCGGTGAGGTGCTCGAACCCGGCTTGGGCGGTGGTCTCCTCCATCGACTCGGGGAACCAGGAGTCGACCGACTTGGCCAGCTTGTCGACGACGTCAGGTGGGAAGCCGAGCGCCTTGCCGACCTGGCGCGCCGCCATCCGGGGCTGGAAGGTCACCACGTTGCAGACCATCCCGGTCCGCTCCCAGCCGTACTTGTCGTAGACGTACTGGATGACCTGCTCCCGATGCTCGGTCGAGAAGTCGATGTCGATGTCGGGCGTCGACGTCATCTCTTCGTGCAAGAACCTCTCGAACAGGAGGTTGTGCTCGATCGGGTCGACCCGGGTGATGCCGAGCACGTAGGCGACGATCGAGTCGGCCGCGCTTCCCCGGCCCTGGCCGGGCACACCGTTCTCCTTCGCGAACCGCATCAGGTCCCAGTTGATGAGGAAGAACTCGGCCAGCCCCGTCTTGTCGATCACGTCGAGCTCTTTCTGCAGCCGCCGGGACACCGCGGGCGTGATCGGGTGGTAGCGCTGCCGGGCGCCCTCCTGGACGAGGCGGTGGAGGTGGCTGAAGGGCGTCTCGCCCTCCGGTACCGGGAAGCCGGGAAAGCGGACCTGTTTGAAGTCGAGGCTGACGGCGCAGTCCTGGGCGATCTCGTAGCCGGCCGCCAACGCGTCGGGATGAGTGCCGAGGACCGCCCGCATCTCGGCTCCGTCCTTGAGGTAGTACTCGGAGTTCGGCTTCAGTGAAGCCCGGGCCTCTTCCAGGGTCATCCGCTGGCGGATGGCGACCAGGACGTCCTGCAGCGGGCGCCG
>DATCPJ010000030.1:0-12287 GCA_036570145.1 Candidatus Dormiibacterota bacterium | reverse complement strand
CCCCGACCACTTCTGGAACAGGTCAAGACTTGCCTCCCCACGCAGTGGGGAGGTGGACGCGAAGCGGCCGGAGGGGCATTCCCCGACCACTTCTGGAACAGGTCAAGACTTGCCTCCCCACGCAGGCGGCTACCTGGATCCCTGTCCGTTCCTCGAGGACTGCTTGAGAGGCGGGATCACGCCGCTGATTTCGGCGGGGCCTTCGGCCTCCGGAAGCTGGGCATCCGGAAGGTCATCTCTCCCCGCTTCACAACGACCGGCTCACCTCGCCACGACTTGAGCGCCGCTGAGCCGATGACGCTCGCGGCGGAGAGGAGGGGCAGCGCGAACAGCGCGCCGACGATCCCGGCCGCCTCGAACCCGGCGACGAGGCCGAGGATGGCCGCGATGGGGTGGAGGCCGACCGCGCCGGCGGTGATCCGCGGAGCCAGGATGTTGTTCTCGACGAATTGCATGGCGATGAAGAAGGCGAGCACCAGGAGGACCAGCGGGAAGGGTTGGAAGGCGCTGATCATGACCGCCGGCAGGGCGGCCAGGATCGGTCCGACCATCGGCACCAGCTCGAAGAAGAAGGCGAGGACGCCGATGACGATCGGGTACTGGACGCCGAGCAGCCAGCAGCCGACGCCGGCCGAGATTCCGATGATCGCCGCCATCGTCAGCTGGCCCCGGATGTAGCCGCCGAGGACCGTGCTCAAGGTGTCCTCGACGAAGCGCACCCGCTGCCGGTGCCGCGACGGCACCAGCTGGGCGAAGGCCGCTCGAACCCTCGCGCCGTCGACCATGAACCAGAACGCCAGGAGCAGGACGAGGGCGGTGTCGGCCGCGATGCCGGCCACCAGCTGGATGTAGCCGATCGCCTGGACGACGATCTGCTGGAGCTGGCCCTGGGCCGCCCTGGCGAGGTTGGCGCGGACCTGGTCGGGTGGGGGCAGGGCGATCCCGAAGCCGGCTGCGGCCGAGTTGACACCACTCAGCAGATTGTCGAAGTAGGCCGGCAGCCGGCTACTGAGGCCGTGTGACTGCCCGACGAGCGGGCCCAGGAAGAGGTAGACGCCGATGCCCACCACGATCGCCGCGAAAAGGTAGGTGGCCAGGGCGGCGACGACGCGAGGCATCAGCTTTTCGAGCCGCGAGAGGATCTGCTCCAGCGCGGCGGCGACGACGATCGCGAGCAGCACGAGAACCGCGGCGTGGACCAGGAAGTGGCTGACGACCCACCAGAGGGCGTACAGGAAGAAGATCGCGGCGACGGCCACCAAGCACTGGTCGCGGAGCTTCGCCCAGTTCAGATTTGACATCCGCAATCACAGGTTAGTTCCAGACACTACGTCAGGTCGGCATTTCGCGAACCACGGTCTTCGGGTCCTTGTCCTCGCGAAGGCCCTTGAACGCCGGGTGGCGCAGATGCCCGCTGCGCGTCCATTCCGTGAACTCGAACTCGCCGACGAGCCTGGGCTCCGCGAAGATCGCCCCCTTGGGCGGCGGCATGCCGGCGTCGAACGGCGAGCTGTCTCGGCGGAGCGGCTTGAGCAGGGAATGCAGCCGCTCCAGCATCTTCTCGGTGAAGCCGGTGCCGACCTTGCCCGCGTAGACCAGCTGCGGCCCCTCGTAGAAGCCGACCAGCAGGGCCCCGATCCGGCCCTCGCGGGCCCCCGCGCCGGGAAGCCAGCCGCCGATGACGAGCTCCTGGCCCTGGTGGTTCTTGATCTTGAGCCAGGCGTCCGAGCGCTTGCCCGGTTGGTAGGTGCTGTCGAGGCGCTTGGCCAGCACGCCCTCGAGACCCAGCTCCTGGCTCGCCGCCAGCGTCGCGGCGCCGTCGGCCACCGTCGAGGGCGGCGTCTGCCAGTAGCGACCTTTGAGCCTGAGGCTCTCGAGCAGCCGGCGGCGCTCGAGATAGGGCAGGGGCACCGTCGAGTGGCCGTCGAGGTAGAGGAGGTCGAAGATCACGTAGCCGACCGGGATCTCCTTCATCCTGCGCCTGATGTCCGCCTCCGCCATCAGGCCGATGCGGCCCTGAAGGAGCTCGAAGCTGGGTCGGCCGTTCTTCTCGACGGCGATCACCTCGCCGTCGAGGACCAGCTCGTGGGAACCGATCGCAGCGCCCATCTCGCGGAGCTCGGGATAGCGGAAGGTGATGTCCTCCAGGCTGCGGCTCTGGAGGCGCACGCGCCCGCCCGAGCAGAAGGCGATGGCGCGAATCCCGTCCCACTTGAACTCGAAGCCGTAGCTCTGCTCGTCTCGCGGGATGCTTCCCGCGAGCTTCGCTTTCATCGGCTCGATCTGCTCTGGCATGGGTTCGCGCCCGGGGTCCTGGGGCGGGTCCATGCGGTGGATCATCCAGTTCTTGCCACCGGTCTGGAAGAGGACGTAGCGGCCCTCGACGCGCTTACCGTGGAGGACCACCATCACCTCGCGCTCGGTCCACTTGATCTCCTCGTACGTCCCCTGGTCCCATACCGCCACCGCGCCGGCGCCGTAGTTGCCCTCCGGGATCTCGCCGGCGAAGTCGATGTAGGACAGCGGGTGGTCCTCGACGTGGACCGCCAGGTGGTTTCGCTTCGGATCGGGCGGTATCCCCTTGGGCACCGCCCAGGAGACCAGGACGCCGTCGCGCTCGAGGCGGAAGTCCCAGTGCAGGCTGGTGGCGTGGTGCTCCTGGACGACGAAGCGGGGCAGCTTCTTCCTGCTCGCCTTCGGCTTCTCGGTGCCGCCCTCCGGCTCCGGCGTCTGCTTGAAGTCCCGCTTCTTCTTGTACTGCTCGAGCGGCATGGTGTCTCGCTTCAGTTGCTGACGGCGAGGAGGGGGACGAGCTGCTCGGCGGCGGTCAGCGAGCCGTGGTGGCCGACGAGAAGGGCCTCGACGCTGAGCACACTGGGTTGGACGATGCCCACCGGGCCGTGGGCGGCGGCGATCACCTCACCGATCCGGGGCCGCGCGGCATCGCTGACCGTCGGCCCGAACCAGCCGCGCTCGATGGCGTCCTCGCGCTCGAGGATCCACATCCGGTCTCCGAGGCGCTCTCGCCAGGCGGCGAGGACCTCTTGCTGGGCGCCATCGTGGGTGTAGACATGACGCGCGCGAGGCTCGCCACCGAGGAGCCGGACGCCCTGCTGGAGGGCCGGCTCCTGGTCGAAGTCGATGCGGTCCTCGGGCGCCACGTCGACCATCCCGTGGTCGCCCGTGATGACAAGCGTGCTGTCCCTGGGCAGCCGCTCCGCCAGCGCCTGCGCAAGCCGGTCGACGAGCCCCAGCTGGAGCCGCCAGGCGTGCGAGCCGACGCCGCGGACGTGACCGGTCATGTCGAGGTCGGGATGATACGCATAGGCGAAGCTGCGGCCGGGAGCCCTCAGCGCGGCGATCGTCTCGGCGGCGAGGTCGCCCATCGAGAAAACCGGCCGGTACTGCGCGCCCCGCAGCGCGGCCCGCGTCAGCCCGCTGGCCATGTGCTCCCGCGGCCCGATCGTGTACGCGTTGACGCCGCCCTCCTCGGCGAGCTGGAAGCTGGTCCGGTCGGGCTGGAGGTCCTCGGGCACGATGATGGTCCGGAGGTCGACGTGCGGGCCGGGGCCGTGGAGCGACCAGCGGAGGTTGTTCATGGCCCGGTCCTGGCCGGGCACGCTCATCGTGTAGCCGACGATCCCGTGCTCGCCGGGTGTCTTGCCGGTGCCGATCGAAGCGATGCTGACAGCGGTGCTGGAAGGGAAGCCGGCGCTTATCGAACGACCGCGGTCGCCGGCGGCGAGGCCGGCCATGAAGGGCGCGTGCTTCGCGTTCTCGCGAACGAGGTCCCAGCCGAGGCCGTCGACCAGAAGCAGGCAGGCGTTTCCGACCGGTGCGATGTTGAGCGGGTTGGGATGCCCGGGCAGGCCGAGGGCGGCGAGAAGGGAGGGGGTGAGGTCGCTGAGGGCGGATTGCCCGTAGAGCGGCACGAGCGGAGTGATCGAGGCCATCTCGTCTTCAGCTTAGCCATGGCGCTTTCCAAGACCGGCGATAACCCCCCGCCAAAAGACCGGGGGTCGGGGCGAGCAGAGCGCTGAGGAGCAGGGATTTATTTCGAGCTTGATCACGGCGCCATGCGGTTCCAGACTGGACCCCGGTATGAGCGACGAGCGACTTTCGAAGGCCGCGGCGCTGGCGAAGGCCGACCAAACCTGGGCCGAATGGCGGGCCTTCCTCGCCGGGGAGGCCGCCGCCGGGCGGGCGGGGCGCGCTGGAAGCGACGGCTGGACGCTGGCGGAGGCGGCCGCGCACGTCGCGCGCTGGCAGGGTTGGGCGGCCCTGCGGATGCGCGGTGTCCTTGCCGGCGAGCGGATCGAGCGCCTCGACGTCAACGCCAAGAATGCAGCCTGGGCGGAGGAGGATCGGGGAGTCTCGTTCGTGGCGGCGCTGGCGCGGATGGATGGCGCCTGGGCGGCGCTCCGCAAGACGGCCGCCGGCATCCCGGAGGAGCGGTGGCGGCGCCTGCTCAACGCGGTCTTCGCCGCCAACACCTGGGAGCACTACGAGGAGCATCTCGCCTGGCGCACGCCCGCCGGCCGCTAGGCAGCCACCGGTCGGCAGACCTTGCAGGGCCGGTAGCCCTCGGCGCGCGCCTCGCCCTCGCTGTGGAACTCGAGCTGGTAGCGGGGCTGGACCCGGCGCGCGTGGTGGCACGTCGGGACGCAGAAGATGTGCGTCGTGCGGCTCCCGAAGAATCGCACGCGCGCCCGCGCGAGCCGCTCCATCTCGGCCGGGTCGACGCCCTCGGACGTGAGGATCTGCTTCTTCGCCTCGGTGCCGCCCGCACCATAGTTGCCGATGATGCCGTCGGTCCGGATCACCCGGTGGCAGGGGATGATGACCGGGATCGGGTTGTTGGCGAGCGCCGTCCCCACCGCCCGCACCGCTGCCGGGCGGCCGATCTCCCTCGCCACCCAGCTGTAGGTGCGCACCTGGCCGCGGGGGATCTGGGCGGTCTTGAGGAGGACGTCGCGCTCGAAGGGCGTGCGCTCGCTCAGGTCGTAGCGACGCGAGCGGCGCAGCGCGGCGGGGACCGACTCGGCACGGCGCAGGGGGCGGTCGAACTCCTTCCGGAACCAGCCCTTGAAGGCCGCCTCGTCGTTCTCGTCGGCGCGCATCACGGCCGAGATGCCGTCCCGGTTCCAGGCGATCCAGAGCGGCCAGACGTCTTCCGCGACCAGTCCGTACTGGTCGCCGCCGACGGCGGCGAGCACGGCGGGCAGCAGGGTGGCCGGCGCGGTGACCTCGCCCAGCCGGGCGAGGTGATCGGTGATGCTCATCGAAGTTCCTCCTTGAGGATCGCGAGGCCGCGGTGGACGTTCGACTTGGCGGTGCCCGCGGGCACGCCGAGGACGTCCGCGATCTCGTCGTAATTGAAGCCCTGGACGTGGCGGAGGACCACCGCCTCGCGGTAGCGGGCGGGGAGCCCGAGGACGGCCGAGCGGAGATCGTGCAGCACGTCCGGTCCGAGGCCGTTGGCGTGCGGCTCGGCAACCGAATCGAGCGGGACGGTTTCTCGCAGCCGGCGCCGCACCCGGTTGCGGAAGACGTTGAGGGCGATGCGGTGCAGCCAGGCGGAGACCTTAAGGCCGCGGACCCGATCGGCGTCGTAGCCGGCCAGGGCGCGGTGAGCGCGCACGAAGGCGTCCTGGGCGATCTCCTCGGCGTCGGAGGGGTTGCCCGAGAGGCTGAGAGCGAACCCGTAGATCCGGTGCTGGTGCGTCTCAACCATCAGTTCGAAGTCGTTCGCTGTGATCACTGCATCTTCTTCAACACAGCTCAGGCGGCGGCGGTTGCAGGAGGTTACGCGGGTTCGACGATCTTTCGCCGCGCCCAGTTGCCGTAGCGGCGATAGGCGATGACCATCCACACGAACAGGGCGATCTCGACGAGGACCAGTGGTACGGAGAAGTAGAAGTACCAGCTCGGGTACTTGATCGGGCTGTTGCCGAAGGCATAGCTGGCATTGGCCGGGATCGCCAGCACGGCGAATCCATAGGTGATCATCAGGTACCAGTAGATCCAGCGCCAGAGCTTCAGCACCCCGACGACGATGACGGCCAGGACGACCAGGCTGAGGGCGATGGTCAGCACGATCACCACCTGGAAGAACTGGCGGAAGAACTGCATCGCCTGGGGATCGGCGGCCAGCGCCGGGTCGCTGACGGCCCAGGCGTTGGCGTTGAGCATCGAGCCGTAGACGGTCGGCAACGTCGCCGCCGCGAACAGCAGGCCGATCGCCTGGAGGGCGAGGACAGCGATCTGCAGCTGTCGGGTCCAGGGTGTCTTCTCGTAGCGCGTCCGCCACTGAGGCGCGGGAGTCCACTGGGTGCCGTTCCACCACCAGCGGCCGTCGGGCGAGTACATCAGGCCCCACTCTACGCATGTAATCTGGTAATCAACATGCCCACCGAGTCCGACATCGCCGTCTGGTTCGCGGCGCGCATCCCGGAGGGCTGGTCGATTCAACCGCCCCAGGTCGAGGTGGACGGTGACGAGATCCTGGTCACCGTCCAGCTGCCGGTCGACGGCGCCGCCGACGCGGCCGTCGCAGAGGCCCGTATCGTGCGCTTTCGGGAGGAGAGCCGCGAGCAGCGGATGCGGATCGCCGAGGAGGGCCAGCGCAAGTTTCGCCGGAAGGTCTCCTGGGGCGCCGCGGCCGGCGACCAGAGGGAGCCCTTCACGACGCTCTCGATGCCGGTCATGACGCGGCTCAGACAGCCGGAGCGACAGGTGCTTGACACGTTGATCGCGGCCGGCGTGGCGCGGAGCCGGAGCGAGGCGCTCAACTGGTGCGTGCGGCTCGTCGCCGAGAAGCAGGCGGAGTGGTTGAAGGACTTGAAATCCGCCCTGCAGGCGGTCGAGAAGGCAAGGGCGAAAGGGCCCAAGCCGTAGCCCGAGGCCGTCAGCGCGCGGGCCGGTCCTTGAGCCGCACGACGAACTGCAGCCCCGACCACCACTCGTCGATCGCGGCGACCTTGTTGTCGACCAGCCCGCTCGGCAGGATGATCTCGCGGAGTGAGTTCTCGGTGATGTCGGTCGGGATCCCCGAGCTGCGCTTGGGCCAGCCGATCCAGAGCCGGCCGTTCGGCTCCAGCTTCGCGGCCAGCTTACGAAAGCGGCGCTTTACCTCGGCGCGGCTCTGCGCGAAGAGGACGATCACGTCGTAGGGACCCCCCAGCCGTTGGCTGTCGCCCTCTGCCGTGATCAGCACCTCGGACCCTTCCTTGATCCCCAGCTTGCGGGGCAGCGGCGTCCCCGAGTAGCCGCGGTCAGGCGTCCGCGCGGGCATAGGTCAGCATGTGATGGGAGAGCAGCCGGCCGTCGGCGCCGTGGCAGTCGGCGATCCCGTAGATGAGCCGCCTGCCGTTGCGGAGGATGCGAGCGGTGCAGGTGATCTCCTCCTCGCGGGCGGCCGCGATGAAGGAGGTGTTCAGCTCGGTCGTGACCGTGATCGGGCCGCGGCCGTGGTTGCCGAGGATGGCCACCCACATCGCGCAGTCCGCCGCGTTCATGTAGACCTGCCCGCTCAGGATCCCGCCCGGACGTTCCCAGCGCTTCATGAAGGGAACCCGGACGGTCGCCTCGCCGCCGCCTACCGACACGACCTGGAAGCCGTAGGCGGAGGTGAACTCGTTGGCGTCCAGCATCAGCTGGAGCTCCGCGATGCTCGGCGCGGGCTCGCTCAACGGCTGACGGTGAGGCCGATCAGCCCGTGGGCCGGCTTGGGATCGCTGAACACGCGGCGGCGGGGATCCGTCTCCGACACTGCCGAGGTGTCCCAGAGCCGGTTCTGGGCCTCGAAGCTGAACTCGGCGACCTGCGGATAGCGGTCGAGGAGCACTCCGCCGATCTCATTCAGCAGGTGCTGGATGGACATGCTGACGAAGCGGTCGAAGACCTCCCGGACCACGCCGGCCACCTCGTGGGGGTCGATCGGCTCAGCCGGATCGCCGTACTTCCAGTGGACGTCGCAGAAGATGTAGAGGGGGCGGTCGACCCGGTCCGGCAGCGTCGTGTACTCATCCCTCAGGAAGCGGGCAAAGGCGCTTCCGGTCAGCTTGACCAGGCGCAGCTGCACGACGCCGGCCCGCAGCGAGCGGATGCCATCCCGTCCGATCTCGAGCTCGACCACGCCGTATTCGTCCCGCCGAGGACCCTCGAAGAGCTTCTCGGTGTGTGCTGCGAAGGGCAGCTCCCGCTCGCGGATGCGGAGCCACTCCATCTGCGGGTAGGTGTCGAGAAACTTGCGGGCGAGGTACTCCGCCCACCCCTCGTGGGTGTCGCCCTCGTACTCGAGGAGCGCCGCGTAGGTGAAGTTCTTCATGGTGTCGGTCGCCACCACGTTGCGGTTGTCCCCCTCCGTGTAGGAGGCCATGAAGCTGTCGCCGTAGACCTCGACGGTGGTCTCGCTGCCGAAGAGCGGGTGGGAGCCGCCGTAGGCCCGATAGCAGCGGATGGCCGCCTTGCCGTAGCGGATCTCCCGCTTCATTTCCCGAGCCTCGAGGCGGCGATGTCCACCACCGCTCTCAAGCCGGTTTCCAGCTCCTGGTTGCGGCCGTTGGCGAGCCGCTGCCTCAGCACCTCCACGATCTCGCTCTTGGGCCGGCCGTTCACGAAGACCACGAACCGAAAGCCGAACCGCGACTCGTAGTCGGCGTTGAGCCGCTCCAGCCCCGGCACGCGGTCGGCGCCCTGCTCCGCCAGCGACAGCCGCGACAGGTGGGCGCGATCCGCGCCGATCCGCGGGTGGGCGTTGACGGTGGCGATCTTCTCCTCCTCGGTGAGCTCGCCCAGCAGCTCGTACGCGCGCTCGATCATTGCCGCCTCGGAATCGTGCGGCGCCTCGGCCAGGAGCCGCCGGGCAAGCGGTGTCGAACCCTCGAAGAGGAGCTCAACTGCCACGGTAGGAGCTGCAGGAGAAGGGGGACACGAGGAGTGGGACATGATGCTGGCGCGCCTCCCAGATCGCGACGTCGAGGGTCACCCGGGTGAAGAAGTGCTGCTGCGACCCGTAGTAGGAGGCGAGGTCGAAGACCAGCTGATACCAGCCCGGCGTCAGCTCGCCGTCGAGCAGGTTGGCGACCCTGCCGTCTTCGCCGGTCGTCCCCGAGCCGGCCTCGACCAGCTCGCGGCCCTCCCGGCGATAGAGGGTTACGGCGACGCCGGCGGCCGGAATCCCGCGGGTCGTGTCCAGGACGTGGGTGGAGATTCCCGCGCCGGTCATGGAAGATTGCTCCTGCAGATGCTCCGCATTGTCGCCGGTCCGATCGAGTTCAGCGCCCGGCTCGAGGCCGAGGCTGCCCCGAGGTCTGTCGCGGCCTTCCGGAAGCTGCTGCCGATGCGGTCCAAGATAATCCAGGCGCGCTGGAGCGGTGAGTCGGCCTGGATCCCGCTCGGCGACCTGGAGGTCGGCGTCGGATACGAGAACCACACCAGCCACCCGGCGCCCGGCGAGCTCCTCCTCTATCCGGGTGGGATCAGCGAGACAGAGATCCTCTTTCCCTACGGCGCGACGCTATTCGCCAGCAGGATGGGGCAGCTGGCGGGCAACCACTTCGCAACCGTCGAGGGCGGACGGGAGCGGTTGAACGAGCTCGGCCGCCTGGTTCTCTGGGCGGGCGCCCAGGACATCCTTTTCGAGCTGCAGGACGATTAATTTGCTGATCAAGGGCGGCACCGTCGTCGACGAGGACGGCGAGCGCCAGGTCGATGTCGTGATCCGGGACGGCCGGGTCGCCCTTCTCGCCCTGCCCGGTGAGTCGCCTGACGGCGACCCCGACACCATCGACGCGACCGGGCTCTACGTGCTGCCCGGCCTCATCGACCCGCACACCCACTTCTCGCTCGATACGGGCAGCGGCCGCACCGCCGACGACTTCACAACCGGCAGCGGCTCGGCCGCCGCAGGCGGCGTCACCAGCTACGTCAACTTCGCGATCCAGCACCCCGACCAGGGCTTCGAGCAAGCGCTCGACGCGGTCCGGCGGGAGGCGGAGGGCGCGTCCCTGGTCGACTGGTCGATGCACCTCAACATCACCCGCCTCGACGATGGCTGGGAGAGCGCGCTGGAGCGCGTCGTCGACGGCGGGGTGACCAGCGCCAAGGTCTACACCACCTACAAGGACTCCGTCTTCTACGTCGACGACCACACCATCCACCGCCTGATGCAGCGCTCCGGCGACGCCGGGATGCTGGTCCAGATGCACGCCGAGAACGACGACATCCTGGCCGGTACCCGGCGCGAGCTGGTCGCCCAGGGGCTCACCTCATTCGCCTACCACGCCGCCGCCCGGCCGGCGGTGGCCGAGTCGGAGGCGGTCAGCCGCGGTCTCTTCTTCAGCCGTGTCACCGGCAGCCCGATCTACTTCGTCCACCTCTCCAGCCCGCTCTCCGTCGACCTCGTGACCGAGGCGCGGCAGCGGGGGATCGCCGCGATCGCCGAGACCTGCCCGCACTTCCTCTGCCTCGACGAGTCCGTCTACGCCGGCAGGGACGCCATCCGCTTCCTGATGACACCGCCGATCCGGAGCGCCGAGATGCGGACCGAGCTGTGGCAGCGGGTCGCCAAAGGCGAGATCCACTCGGTCGGAAGCGATCACTGCGGGTACTCGCTGGAGCAGCGGGGCGCGGCCGAGGCCGAGGACTTCACGCGGGTGAGCCCCGGCATCCCCGGCGTGGAGACGACGCTGCCGCTCCTCTATACCTTCGGCGTCGAGGCCGGGCTGATCAGGATGGCCGACCTGGTCCGGCTGCTCGCCACCGGCCCCGCCCGGATCTTCGGGCTCTACCCGCGCAAGGGCCGGCTCGGCCAGGGAGCCGACGCCGACCTCGTGCTTTTCGACCCCAGGGCCCGGGGCCGGCTTCGGGACGAGGACCTTCACAGCGCCGCCGGCTTCTCGCCCTACGCCGGCCTCGAGCTGAGCGGCCGGGTGCAGACCACGATCTGCCGGGGCCGGGTCGTCTACGACCGGGGAACCGTCACCGGCGAGCCCGGCTGGGGCCGCTTCATCGAGAGGACGCCATTTGACGCCACGCATCTCCCCTGATCGCCTGCTCGCCAGCCTCGCCTCGCTGGCGGCGTTCGGCGGCCGGCCGGACGGCGGCGTCGACCGGTTGGCGGGCACCCCCGCCGACATCGAGGCGCGGCGCTGGCTCGCCGAGCGGATGGCCGAGGCCGGCCTCGTCGCCGGGCTCGACGAGGTCAACAACGTCTTCGGGCACCCGCCCGGCCCCGGCCCCTGGCTGCTGCTCGGTTCCCACACCGACACCGTTCCTGCGGGGGGACGGTTGGACGGCGCCTATGGCGTGATGGCGGCCATCGAGGTCTACCGGGCGCTGGCGACCGCCGGACACCCGGCCGCGACGCGGGTTGCCGTGGTCAGTTTCCACGACGAGGAGGGCGTCACAGGCCACGGTTTCGAGGGAAGTGAACACTTCTGTGCCGCGCCCGCCATCCGTTCGGTCGCCGGCTACCTGGAGCTCCACATCGAGCAGGGCCCGCGGCTCGAGGCCGAAGGGCTCGACCTGGGTGTCGTCGACGCCATCGTCGGCATCGACCGCTTCGACGTGGTGGTGCACGGCCAGGCGAACCACGCCGGAACCACGCCGTTCAACTACCGCCGCGACGCGGGTCGTGCCGCGGCTCGCTTCATCGGCGGTCTGCGCGAGCTCGTCCAGGGCGTCGACGAGCGGATGGTCGCCAACGTCGGCGCGATCCAGCTCGAGCCCGGGGCGCCCAATGTCGTCCCCGGCACGGCCCACTTCGTCCTCGAGGTGCGCTGCCCCGATCCGGCGGCCCTCAGATCGGTGCGCCAGGTGTTCGCCGACGGGCTTGAGCGGGTCGCCGGCGAGGAGGGCTGCAGCGTCGATTTCACGCCCCAGACCTCTTGGCCCGCGATGGCGATGTTTCCCGGCTACGTCGCCGCTCTCGAGCGGGTCGCCGAGCGGAGCGGGCTGCCCTGGCGCCGGCTGGCGAGCGGCGCCGGCCACGACGCCGAGATCCTCGGCCGCCACGTGCCGGCGGCGATGCTCTTCGTGCCCAGCCACGAGGGGATCAGCCATTCGCCTCTCGAGCACACCGATGACCGGCTCCTGGCCCAGGGCTGCCAGACGCTCCTCGACGCCGCCCTCGAGATCCTCGGTTAGCTTCGAGTGGATGCCGAGCGGGAGCTGCGCCACGTTCGCGGCGAAGGTGGGGAGGAAGCGGTCCCGACCGGCTTCGAGCTCGACGAGCTGACCTTTGCGGGCGGCCCCGATGCGCTCGACCGGGCTCGCGAGGCCAT
>DATCPJ010000029.1:0-1819 GCA_036570145.1 Candidatus Dormiibacterota bacterium | reverse complement strand
GGTCCGCGCCGCTCTTCCCCGCCGCGGTCGCGGTGAGCACGACTATCAGGAGGAGCGCAGCGGCGACCGGCAGCCAGGCCCTCACCGTTGTCCGTCCAGCCATCGCTCGCGCTTCTCGCGCGCCTCCTCGAACAGCTCCGCCAACCGTGGGTCGCCGGCCTCGATGTGGCGGCGCAGCTTGGCCACCTGCTTCTCGATCAGGCGCAGCCACTCGACGATGTTGTCGGCGTTGGTGGCCGCGATGCCGGCATACATCTCCGGGCTCCCCGCGGCAAGGCGCGTCATGTCCCGGAAGCCGCTCGCGGCAAGCCCGGACATCTCCGGCCACTCGCGGGAGGCGGAGACCGCCAGGGCGTAGGCGGCGGAAAGGACGAACGCCGAATGGCTGATGGCGGCCACCAGGCGGTCGTGGCGTTCGGGGTCCATGACGACGGGGTGAGAGCCGACCGCCCGGACGAGGTCCTCCACCCGGGAATCGATCCGTGTCAGCACCCAGGGCGCGCCCCGGAAGAGCTCCGGGTCGGCGGCACCGATCCCCGACAGCTCGCGGCCGCACATCGGGTGCCCGCCTACGAAATCGACGCCGGATTCGGCGGCCCAGACCATGATCCGCGCCTTGGTCGACGCCATGTCGGTGACGAGGGCGTGGCGGGGCAGGTTCGGCAGCAGGTCGCGGATCGCCAGCGGCGGGACGGCCAGCATGACCACGTCCGACGCCTCGATGCCCGGTTCGCGGATGATCCCCCGCTCGAGCGCGGTCGCCAGGGTGGCCGGATCGGAGTCGATCCCGACGATCTCGATCCCCGGGCGGGCGGACCGGAGAGCCTCGGCGAAGGAGGCGCCCATCAAGCCGAGGCCGACGACGCCGAGGCGCACTACTGCGACGCCGCTGCGGCGGAGAGCACTCCTGTGAGGCGCTTCAGGTCTGCCATGAGGCGGTCGAAGGTTGCGAAGTCGAGGGACTGGGCGCCGTCGGAGAGCGCGTCGTCAGGATGCGGGTGGACCTCGACGATCAGCCCGTTCGCGCCCGCCGCCACCGCCGCCAGCGAGACGGGCGAGACGAGCGACCAGCGGCCGGTGCCCTGGGAGGGGTCGACGATCACCGGCAGGTGGGACAGCTCGCGGACCAGCGGCACCGCGTTGATGTCGAGGGTGAAGCGGGTGGAGGTCTCGAAGGTGCGGATGCCGCGCTCGCAGAGCATCACGTTGCGGTTGCCCTGGGAGAGCAGGTACTCGGCCGCCAGCAGCCATTCCTCGATGGTCGAGGACATGCCCCGCTTCAGCATCACCGGGTGGCCCGACTTGCCGGCCTCCTGGAGGAGGGCGTAGTTCTGCATGTTGCGGGTCCCGATCTGGAGGATGTCGGCGTAGCGGGTGACAAGGTCGACGTCGCCCGGGGTGACGACCTCGGTGATCACCTTGAGGCCGGTCTCCTCGCGCGCCCGGGCCAGCATCTTCAGCCCCTCCTCGCCGAGGCCCTGGAAGGAGTAGGGCGAGGTGCGCGGCTTGAAAGCTCCGCCGCGGAGGATCTTCGCCCCCTGGGCGGCGACGTGGCGCGCGGTTTCCATCAGCATCTCGACGCCTTCGACCGAGCAGGGGCCGGCCATCATCGCGACCTCGTCGCCGCCGATCTTCACTCCGCCCACGTCGATGACGGTGTTCTTCGGCTGCCATTCCCGGCTGGCGAGCTTGTAGGGCTTGGTGATCTGGACGATCTCCTGGATCCCGGGCAGGTGGGCGAAGGCCTCGCGGTAGGCGTAGGCGTTGCCACCGATCACCCCGATGATCGAGCGGTCCTCGCCCTTCGACAGCTCGGGCG
>DATCPJ010000028.1:0-2793 GCA_036570145.1 Candidatus Dormiibacterota bacterium | reverse complement strand
GACGACCACCCTGGCGCCTTCCGCCACAAAGCGCCGGCCGAGAGCGGAACCGATGCCACCGGCTCCGCCGGTGACGATGATGACTTTGTCCTTCAGCTCCATGCTGGAAACCCTAGCGCCTCGGCGACGGCTGGAAAGCGGGCGGCACGGCTACCATGGGTGGCCTGGCAACCCGAAAATGATTCCTGTTGCGTCCCGGCGCGGCGACCCTCTACTGTTGGCGACGGCCCCGATGGGTGCGCGCTAGGGAGCTGGTGAGAGCCGCAAGGCAGGAACCGGAGCCAGAGAGGCGGCCCGCCGGGGTCACTTTCGTTTCGGGGAGCATTTCAGAGAGGAAGATGCGGTGGACACGCTGAAGGCTGCCCTCACCCTGGTGGACCCGGCAAGCGTCGGTTTCGATGCTGCCCGGCTGTCCCGGATCGACGACCATCTGCGGGCCTACGTCGACGACGGCCGGCTTCCCGGCCTGCAGGTGATGGTCAGCCGCGCCGGCAAGGTCGTCCATCACACGTCCTTCGGAAAGCGCGACAAGGAGGCGGGCCTCCCCGTCGAGGCGGACACCATCTTCCGGATCTACTCGATGACCAAGCCGATCACATCGGTGGCGGCGATGATGCTCTTCGAGGAGGGCGCGTTCGAGCTGACGACGCCGGTCAGCCGCTTCATCCCCTCCTTCGCCGACGCGCGCGTCTATCTCCGGGGCAACTCCACCAAGCCGCTCACCGCGCCGGTGGCCGAGCCGGTCCGGATCTGGCACCTGCTCACCCACACCGCCGGCCTGACCTACGGCTTCCTCCACGCCCACGCGATCGACGAGGCGTATCGGGCCGCGGGCTACGAGTGGGGCTGGCCGGAGGGCACCGACCTTGCCACCGCCTGCGACACCTGGGCCCGGATCCCGCTCGCCTTCGAGCCCGGGACGGAGTGGAACTACTCGGTCGCGACCGACGTCCTCGGCCGGGTGATCGAGGTGGCCTCCGGCCAGTCGCTGGACAGCTTCTTCGCAGACCGGATCTTCAAGCCGCTGGGCATGGAGGACACCCATTTCTCGGTTCCCGTGGCCGATCGCGGGCGGCTGGCGGCCCTCTACGCCGTGGCGGCCGGGATCCCCGGGCCGATCCGCTACGACCTGATGGGCGACGAAGCGCTCAAGCCACCCTCGCTCTTCTCGGGAGGTGGGGGCCTGGTCTCGACGACCGCCGACTACCACCGCTTCACGCAGCTGCTGCTGGGGCGCGGCGAGCTCGACGGCACCCGGCTGCTGGCGCCGAAGACGATCGCCCTGATGGCGCAGAACCACCTCCCCGGCGGCCACGACCTGGAGACGGTCGGCCGGCCGCTCTACGCCGAGACGAACTTCACCGGCATCGGCTTCGGCCTCGGCTTCTCGGTCGTGCTGGACCCGGTCGCCGCAAAGACCCTCAGCAACCGCGGCGAGCTCGCCTGGGGCGGTGCGGCCAGCACGGCGTTCTGGGTCGACCCGGTGGACGAGGTGGTGGTCATCCTGATGACCCAGCTCCTCCCCTCCAGCACCTACACGATCCGGACCGAGCTCCGGCAGCTCGTCTACCAGGCCCTCATCGACTGAGGAGAGCGGCCCCGAGTCAGCCCACCGCTGAGGTGACGCGGCGAGGGGCTTTGCCGATCTCGCCCGCAGCGGCGGCGGGCAAGAAGAGGCTGAAGGTGGTGCCCTGGCCGACCGTGCTCGCGACCTCGATCCGGCCGCCCATCAGCCCGGCCAGGCGGCGGCTGATGGGAAGGCCGAGGCCGGTGCCCTGGGCTGACTTCGAGCGTCCCGTCTTGGCCTGGGTGAACTCCTCGAACATCCGCTCCAGGTCCTCCGCGTCGATGCCAACTCCGGTGTCGGTGATGTCCAGGCGCACCTCTTCGCCGGAGGTCGCGGCCCCGATCCGCACGAATCCCTTGTCGGTGAACTTGATCGCGTTGGAGAGCAGGTTCAGGAGGATCTGGCGCAGGCGCAGCGGGTCGGCGACGACGACCAGGCCGGCGTCGTCACCGACCTCCAACCGCAAGCCCTTCGCCTCGGCCAGCTCGACCATCTTGGTGACCGACTCCTCGATCTGCGGGAACAGGCCGACGGCGGAAAGGGAGATGTCCATCTTGCCCGCCTGGACCTTGGAGAGGTCGAGCAGGTCGTTGATCAGAAGCAGCAAGTGCTGGCCGCTGCTCTCCACGTTCGCCACGTACTTCGCCTGCTTCTCGTTCAGGGACCCGAAGCGGTCGGTCAGGAGGAGCTGGGAGAAGCCCAGGATCGAGTTCAGCGGGGTGCGCAGCTCGTGGCTCATGGCCGCCAGGAAGCGCGATTTCTCGCGGCTCTCGTGGCGGGCCTCGAGGGCCTCGTTCCGCTCGGTGACGTCCTGCGAGATGACCAGCAGGAGCTCCGGCTCCGTCGACTGCGTCACCTGGATGCGAGCCTCGACCGGGTAGCTGGTGCCGTCCCGGCGGCGCTGGTCGGACTCGATCAGGACCTCGGCCTGGATGCCTGAGCGGAGCGGTGCCAGCTGCTCCTCCAAGCGCTCGCGGTCCCCCTCGAAGAGCAGGTCGGCGAGGGACAGGCGGAGCATCTCGCCGGCCGAGTAGCCGAGCCGCTCGGTAGCGCTCCGGTTCGCCTGCAGCAGCTGGAGCGAGTCGCTCTCGACCAGGTAGACGTCGCTGGACGACTGGTCGATGATCCGGCCCAGCCGGCTGGAGACTTGCTCGGCGGCGCGCAGCTGCTCGGCCAGCCGCGCCGTCTCGAGCGCTGCGCTGGCCTGGCCGCCGAGCGTCTCCAGC
>DATCPJ010000027.1:0-17284 GCA_036570145.1 Candidatus Dormiibacterota bacterium | reverse complement strand
GCAGTGGGGGGTCCAACAACTGGACCGTCAACGCCGCCCGCACCAAGGACGGCCATCCGCTGCTCGCCAACGATCCCCACCTCGACCCGACCCTCCCGCCACACTGGTACCTCGCCCGGCTCTCGACACCGGAATGGACGGTGGCCGGGGCCGCCTTCGTCGGGGCGCCCGTCATCCCGGCCGGGCACAACGGCTTTGCCGCCTGGGGCGTCACGGTCGGCTGCGTCGACAACACCGACCTCTTCCTGGAGGAGATCGGCCCGGACGGCCGCAGCGTGCGCGAAGGCAGCCGGTGGGTGCCCTGCGAGGTCCTTTCCGAACGGATCGCCATCAAGGGCGCCGAGCCGGTTGTCGAGGAGGTGCTGCTGACGGCCCGGGGGCCGATCATCGGGCCGGCTCTGGCGGGCGATCCGGGCGCGATCTCGATCCGGGCCGTCTGGCTCGATGCGGCACCGCTGCGCGGCCTGCTCGACGTGCACCGCTCGCGCAGCTTCGACCAGTTCCGAAGGTGCTGGGAGAAGTGGCCCGCCCTGTCGCTCAACATGATCTACGCGGACGCCGGCGACACCATCGGCTGGCAGCTCACCGGCGCGTCACCGGTCCGGCGGAAGGGCTACGGCGCGCTGCCCCAGGCCGGTTGGGACCTCGAGGCGGGCTGGCGGTCGGAGCTGGTCCCCTTCTCCGAGATGCCGGTCATGCAGAACCCAAAGCTGGAGCTGATCGTCACCGCCAACGCCAAGCCCACCGCCACCGAGCAGCCCTTCCTCGGCGTCGACTGGATCGAGGGCTTTCGGCAGGACCGGGCGGTCGAAGTGCTCCGGGAGCGACGGGACTGGGATGTCGCGGGTTTTCGCGAGCTCCAGGCGGACGTCCTCTCTCTGCCCTGGCGGGAGATGCGCGACGCACTTCTCGCGGTGCCGCCGAGCGATCCCGATTCCGAGACGGCGCTGGCCTGCCTGCGCGAGTGGGACGGTCGCGTCACGGCGGACTCCTCGGCCGCCTCCGTCTTCGAGCTCTTCCTCGCCGAGATGTACGGCCGTACGTCCCGGGCAAAGGCGCCCCGGAGCTGGGAGTGGGCGCTCGGGAAGGGCTACTCCGCGATCACTCCCCACAACCTCTTCCACCACCGCCGCGCGGGCCACCTGGCGAACCTCATCAAGCGCCAGCCCGGCGGTTGGTTCGACCGCCCCTGGCCGGCGGAGCTTGCCGACGCTCTGGCGGCGGCGGTCCGGCGGCTGGCGGCCAAGCACGGCCCGGACCCGGCCGGTTGGGCCTGGGGGAAGGTCCGGCCGCTGGCCCTGCTCCACCCGGTCGGAGCCCGCAAGCCGCTCGATCGCATCTTCAACCTCGGGCCCTTTCCGTGGGGCGGGGATCAGAACACGGTTGCCCAGTGCGGCGCCGATCCGCTCGACCCGGAGGCGAACCCGCCGGTCATCCAATCGCTGCGGATGATCGTCGACCTGGGCCGGTTCGAGGATTCCCGGTGGGTGCTTCCCGGCGGCCAATCCGGCAACCCGCTCTCGCCCCATTACGCCGATCAGCTGCCGCTCTGGCAGCGCGGGGAAGGGGTGCCGATCCCCTTCAGTGAAGCCGAGGTCAGCGCCGCGAGCACTCGCCGACTGTCACTGGAGCCGTCCGGCTAGTCGGGCTTGATCGCGTCCGCCTCGGTCTCGACTCGGCAGAAGCCGATCTGGCGCTCGATCGGTCGGCCGGTCCCGATCCGTTCCATTAGTCTGAGAAACCCAAGCAGAGGACCGCCGAATGAGCACCAGCACACGTACCCACGACGCCGATCCGCCGCCCGTCAGGAGCCTCTTCGACGTGCCGGCGTGAGCCTGAAACCGCCCCGCACCTACACCCTGGAAGAGGCGAACGCCGCCCTTCCCCAGGTACAGCGGCTGGTCGAGAGGATCGTCGAGCGGTTCCACCAGCTGCCCGAGCTGCAGGAGCAGGCGCGGGTCGAGGATTACAAGACATCCCGCGCCGGCGCCGGGCCCGAGGCCGAGCTTGCCTACGAGACGGCCCGGCGCGCCATGCACGACGCCGAGCTCGAACTGGCCGAGGACGCCCTCCGGCTGGAGCGGCTCGGTGTTTCCCTCAAGGACGCCCAGACCGGCCTGATCGACTTCTACTCCTATCGCGAGGGCGAGCTGGTCGAGCTCTGCTGGAAGCTCGGGGAGGCTGCCGTACTGAACTGGCACCGGATCGGCGAAGGCTTCGCCGGCAGGCGGCCGCTGTGAGGGAGGAACCCCCCTGTCGCACGTGCTCGGCTCCTCCGCGCGGGCTACCCACTCGATGAGGGACTTTCTCCGCAACGGCAAGCTCCTGACCTTGATGCTGGGCCACCTGACGGTCGACAGCTACGTCGGCGTCCTGCCCATCCTCTACCCGCTGCTGATCGGCCGTTTTCACCTGAGCCTGGCGACGGTCGGCCTGGTAAGCCTCGCCTACGGCGGCACCGCGGCGATCTCCCAGCCGCTCTTCGGCGTCATCGCCGACCGCTACGGGACGCGGCTGACCGGCGTCGCCCTCGGCTGGACGGCGCTCACCTTTTCGCTGGCCGGTTTCGTGCCCAGCTTCCCGCTCCTGCTGGTCCTGGCCTGCGCCTCCGGTCTTGGCTCCGGCGCCTTCCATCCGCTTGGGGCCCTCGACGTGCGAGCCCTGCTGCCCGAGCGGCGGCGGAGCGTTGGCATGTCCGTCTACGTGACCGCCGGCACGGTCGGTGTTGCCCTGGGACCGCTGATCGGCATCCTGGTCTTCGGCTTGCTCGGCATCCAGGGCACCATCCTGCTCGTCATACCCGGTATCGCCGGCGGGGCTTACCTGCTCTGGCGGATGCGCGGCAGCGCGGGAGCAGCAGCCGCCCGGAAGACGTCCGGCGGCGCGGCCGGCGCGGCCGGCGCGGCCGGCGCGGTTCCTCTGGTTGCCGTCGCGGTCGTGATCGGCGTGATGATGTCGCGATCCTGGACGGTCAGCGTGTTCCAGGCCTTCACCCCGACCTGGTACCGGGAGCTTGGCTACGGGCCGGCGTTCTACGGTCCCCTGGCGACGACGCTCGTGCTCGCCAGCGCGGTGGGGACGGTCGGCTGCGGGACCCTCGCCGACCGCTATGGACGCCGAGTCGTGATCATGACGACCCTCGCGCTCAGCGTCCCGGCGATCCTCCTCTACACGATGTTCCCGGGGCCCTGGGCGTTCGGCAGCGCGATCCTGATCGGTTTCCTCGCCGCCTCAACCGCGCCCCTCCTACTGCTCATGGCCCAGCAGCTGATGGCGCGGCGCGCCGGGCTTGCGTCTGGGCTGGTGATGGGACTCGGCTTCGTGACGGGTGCCGTCGGCATCCCGATCACTGGCGCCATCGGCGACGCCATCGGACTCCAGAAGTCGCTGATGACCCACGCCCTGCTCGCGGCGGCCACGATCGCCCTCGCCTGGTTCCTGCCCAGCGAGAGGGAGGTCGATCGCTACGCTGCCGCCGGCGAAGCCGAACCTCCGGAACGGCTCGAAGCCAGCCCCGCGGCGGCCTCGCAAACCTCCGGTTAGTCGCCTCTCAGCTCCGGGACCACCTTCCCGGCCAGGAGGTCCGCCTGACGCGGGGGATTGTCGCCGCTCAGCTGGGCGATGATCTCCGTGAAGCCGCGCTCGATGAACTGTCGGGACTTCTCGACGAAGGCCGCCGGGTCGCTCGGATCGAAGCGGTGCTGCACCGAGCGCCGGATGGCGTTCGGGTCGCGGCCGACCTCCCGGCATCGCTCGTCGAGGACCGCCGAGAGGCGTGCCGCCTCCTCCGGGTCGCCGCCGCCGCCCGAGGGATTCCAGACGTCAGCGTGCTTCGCCGCGACCCGCAGGGTCAGCTGCTCGCCCGACCCGCCGATCCAGATCGGTGGGTGGGGCTTCTGGATCGGCTTCGGCTCGTGGATCGCGTCCTCGAGCCGGAAGTACCTGCCCTCGAAGGTCGCCCGCTCCTCGGTCCAGAGACGCTTGCAGACCTCGATTGTCTCCTCCATCCGGCGGATCCGACCAGCCACCGTGTGGAAGGGGATGCCCAGCATGGTGTGCTCGTTCTCCGCCCAGCCCGAGCCGATCCCGAACTCGAGCCTCCCGGCCGACAGGTGGTCGACGGTGGTGGCGATCTTCGCCAGGACGCCGGGGTGCCGGTAGGTGGCGCCGGTGACGAGAAGGCCGATCCGAACCCTCTCGGTCGCCTCGGCCATCGCCGCCAGCATCGTCCAGCCTTCATATATCGGTCTCTCCGGCGGTCCTCCGATGGCCGCGAAATGGTCGAAGCCCCAGACATGGTCGAAGCCGGACTGGTCGGCGATCCGCCAGACGGCGCGCAGGTCCTCGACCGTCGTCGCCTGGGGCGAGAGCTTGAGCCCCAGTCGAAGCGGATGAGCCATCGTTTCCGGCGTTCCGCTAGCCCGCGGCCTCTGCCGCTCGAGGCCGGGCACGGTGGCCGACCTCGACGCGGATCCGATCGGCCAGCCCAGCTGCGGAGAGGCCGTGCTGGACCAGGATGTCGGATCCCTTGCCGTGTGGCAGGAAGCTGTCGGGAAGCGCCGCGATCCTGACCTTTCCCGCTCCGCCCGACGGGGCCAGCGCTTCGAGGACCGCCGCGCCCAGGCCACCCGAGGCGACCCCATCCTCGGCGGTGAGGAGGAGCGGGTAGCGCTCCGCCCACTCTTCGACCAGGCGGGGATCGATCGGCTTCAGCCAGCGGGCGTTGATCACCCCGACGTCGATGCCCTCGGCGGCGAGCAGCTCGGCCGCCTCCTTGGCGGCTCCGACCATCCGCCCGATCGCGACGATGGCGGCGTCGGTGCCGCGCCGGACCTCGTCCCACCGACCGAGCGGGATGGGGGTCCCGGGCATCGCGGGCATCGTCCTGGCTCCCGCCCGCGGGTAGCGGATTGCGACCGGGCCGTCCATCGCGAGCGCGGTCTCGAGAAGCCCGGACAGCTCAGCCTCGTCGGCGGGCGAAGCGATCGCCAGGTTCGGGACGGCCCGCAGGTAGGTCAGGTCGAAGATGCCGTGATGTGATGATCCGTCCGGGCCCGTGACGCCCGCCCGGTCGATCACGAAGACGACCGGCAGCCGGTGCATGGCCACGTCGGTGATCACCTGGTCGTAGGCGCGCTGGAGGAAGGTCGAGTAGATGCAGACGACCGGGCGGCAGCCGGCGAGCGCCAGCCCGGCGGCGAAGGTCACCGCGTGCTGCTCGCAGATGCCAACGTCGTAGAAGCGCTCCGGGAACTCCCGGCTGAAGTCGAGCAGCCCGGTCGAGGACGCCATCGCGGCGGTCATCGCGACGACCTCGGGGTGCCGGGTCGCGGCCGACATCAGCGCCTCGCCGAAAACGTCGGTGTAGCTGAGCTCGGCGTTCCGGGCCCTCCCCGTCTCGGGGTCGAGAGCGCTGACGGCATGGAGCTTGTCGATCTCGTCCTCGATCGCCGGGACGTAGCCGCGGCCCTTCTCGGTGACGACGTGGACGACGGCCGGCTCGCCGACCTCGCGCGCCCGACCCAGGACCTGCTCCAGCGAAGCCAGGTCGTGCCCGTTCACCGGACCCGCGTACTTGAGGCCCAGGCTGTCGAAGACAGTGGACGGCTGGACCAGCTGCTTCAGGCTCTCCTTTAACCGATAGGCGGCCTGGTTGGCGGCTGGACCGACCGCCGGCAGGTCGCGCAGGCGGTCGGAGATCTCGCCCTTGAGCTTCTCGTAGCGCGGGTCGACGGAGAGGTTGGCCAGGTGGCGGGCGAGGCCGCCCACCGTGGGCGCGTAAGAGCGGCCGTTGTCGTTGATCACGACGATCAGGTTTGCCGGCTGAAGGTGCGCGATCTGGTTCAGCGCCTCCCAGGCCATGCCTCCGGTGAGCGCCCCGTCCCCGATGACGGCGACGACGTGGCCAGGTTCGCCCCTGCGGAGCCGCGCCTGGGCGATCCCGAGCGCGTAGCTCAACGAGGTGGAGGCGTGGCTGTTCTCGATCCAATCGTGCTCACTCTCGGCCCGCGAGGGATAGCCGCTCATGCCCCCAGCCTGGCGAAGGGTCTTGAACCCGGCCGCACGTCCGGTGACCAGCTTGTGCACGTAGGCCTGGTGGCCGGTGTCCCAGATGATCGCGTCCCGGGGGCTGTCGAAGACGCGGTGAAGCGCCAGCGTCAGCTCCACCACCCCCAGGTTGGGCGAGAGGTGGCCACCGGTCGCGGAGATGTGCTCGATCAGGAACTCGCGGATCTCGATCGCGAGAGCTTCCAGCTGGGGGGCCGTCAGGCCGCGCAGGTCGGCCGGCGACTTGATCGTCTCGAGCAAGGACTTGTTTTTAACGGTACGTCTAACGAGGCTCGGCAGCCATCAGTTCCGCCAGCTGAACGCAGATCCGGGTCCCGGCGCCGGTCGGCGCGCGGGGGATCGTCGTCAGGTCGCCCTTGTCGTTCCAGGAGCTGGCGGCGATGTCGAGGTGGACCCACGGCTTGCCCTCCACGAACTGCTCGATGAACATGCCGCCGGTGATCGAGCCGGCCTGCCCGTAGTCGGCGTTCTTGAGGTCGGCGTAGCGGCTCTGGAGGAGAACCGAGTAATCGGCGTAGATCGGCAACCGCCAGACGCGGTCGCCGGCCCGGTCGGCGGCTTCCCAGACCCGAGCCCAGAGTGCGTCGTCGTTGGACACCGCCGCGGTCGCGGCGTGGCCGATGGCCACCACCGCGGCGCCGGTCAGGGTCGCCAGATCGACGATGTGGGTCGCCCCGTGGCGGATCGCGTAGGTGATCGCGTCGGCAAGCACGAGGCGGCCCTCGGCGTCGGTGTTGACGATCTCGACGGTCTTGCCGCCGGCCCCCGTGTAGACGTCGCCCGGCCTCATCGCGGTGCCGCTCGGCATGTTCTCGCAGGAGGCGATCACGGCCATCACGTCGAGCGGCAGCCGGCGCGCCGCGATCACCTCGAAGGCGGCCAGGACCGCCGCCGCGCCGCCCATGTCGCCCTTCATCCGGTGCATCCCTTCGGCCTTCTTGATCGAGATGCCGCCCGAGTCAAAGGTGATCCCCTTGCCAACCAGCGCCAGTGTGGGGCCGCCCTCCGCGCCGCGCCGGCGGAGGCAGATCAGGCGGGCCGGCACCGCCGAGCCCTGGGCGACCGCCAGGAGCAGGTTGTAGCCGCCCGCGCGAAGCTCCTCCGGTCCGAGCACCTCGATCTCCAGCTCGTACCGCCGCGCCATCCGGCGCGCCTCTTCGGCGAGGAACTCCGGGGTCTTCTGGTTGGCGGGGAGGTTGACCCATTCCCGTGCCCGGTTGGTGGCATCGCCCAGCTGTTCGGACGCGACCACCTCGCGCTCCCGATCGAGGCCGAAGCCGAGCAGGATCAGCTCCTCCAGCTCGCCGCGGTCCTTCTGGCCCGACTGCCGGCTGCGCTGCTCCCAGGTGCCCATGATCGAGCCCTCGACGACCGCGGCCAGGTTGCTCTCGTCGACCGGCGGCGCCTTGACCACGGCAACCTTCCGGTAGCCGTGGCTGCGAGCCACCCGGATCATCTCGTGGTGGGCGTAGCGCATCCGCTGGCCGTCCATGTCGCGGAGGCTGCCGAGGCCATAGAGGAGAAGGCGGCGGCTGGGCACCTGGCCGGAGAGGTGGACGGGCAGGATCTCGAGCAGCCGGCCTCGGTGCTCGCCCCGGCTGATGATCTCGGCGATCATTCCGCCCAACTGGCGGTCGAGCTCGGCCACCTCGTCGGGCAGACCCCTGCCCGCGACTACCGGGATGGCGATGGCGTCGGCCTGGACCTGGACCGAGGTGAGCGGCGAGAGGGTGATCTTCAAAGCTGATTCAGGGTACTGAAACCGGGGGCGGTAAACTCCCGGACATGGCTGATAAAGGCGGCGCGAAAGAGTTCGGGTTCGACACTCTGGCGGTCCATGCCGGGCAGCGTCCCGACCCCGTGACGGGTGCCCGAGCGGTGCCCATCTACCAGACCGGCGCCTACGTCTTCGAGGACGCCGACCACGCGGCCAACCTGTTCGCCCTGCAGCGCTTCGGGAACATCTACTCGCGGATCATGAATCCGACCGTCGCCGTCTTCGAGGAGCGGATGGCCGCCCTCGAGAACGGCATCGGCGGGCTCGCCACCGCGTCCGGCCAGGCCGCCCAGTTCATCACCCTCTTCACACTCATGCAGGCCGGCGACGAGTTCGTTTCTTCCTCGACCCTCTACGGCGGGTCGTTCCAGCAGTTCGACGTCTCCTTCCGCAAGCTCGGCATCAACGCCCGCTTCGTCGACGCCTCGGATCTCGACTCCTGGCGGAGCGCCATCACCGACAAGACCAAGTGCCTCTACGCCGAGATCATGGGTAATCCCAAGATCGACGTCCTCGACATCGAGGGCGTCGCCAAGATCGCCCACGAAGCCGGCGTGCCGCTGGTCGTCGACAACACCTTCGCCTCGCCGTACCTCTGCCGGCCGCTCGACTGGGGCGCCGACCTCGTCGTCCACTCGGCGACCAAGTTCATCTGCGGGCACGGCACCACGATCGCCGGCGTCATCGTCGACGGCGGCAAGTTCCCCTGGAACAACGGCAAGTTCCCGGGCATGACGGAGCCCTCGAAGGGATACCACGACCTCCGCTTCTTCGAGTACTTCGGCGACTTCGGCTGGCTCATGAAGGCGCGCGCCGAGATGCTCCGCGATTACGGGCCCACCATGCAGCCGTTCGCCGCCTTCCTCCTGCTGCAGGGACTGGAGACGCTCCACGTGCGGATGGACCGCCACGTCGCCAACGCCCAGAAGGTGGCCGAGTTCCTCGAGGGGCACCCGGCGGTGGAATACGTCAACTACCCCGGCCTGCCCTCGAACCGCTACCACGAGCTGGCGCTCAAGTACCTCCCCAAGGGCCCGGGCTCGATCTTCACCTTCGGTATCAGGGGAGGGCGCGAGGCCGGGAAGAGGTGCATCGAGGCGGTCCAGCTCTTCTCCCACGTCGCCAACGTCGGCGACGCCAAGTCGCTCATCATCCACCCCGGTTCGACCACCCACCAGCAGCTCAACGACGAGGAGCTGCGCGCGGCTGGGATCGGGCCCGAGATGATCCGGATCTCGATCGGGATCGAGGACATCGAGGACATCCTCTGGGACCTCGAGCAGGCCCTGGCGAAGTCTCAGGTCGAAGCGCCCGCGGCGGAGGTCGCCGCCCGGAACGGTGAGGGACACTCAATCCTCAGCAAGGCGTTCGGGGCGCCTTACCAGAAGTGAACGGGGCTTGCATCCGGCCTGCCAAGCGCCTTCCGCAAGGCATCCGGGGTCCCCGCCAAATCGTCAGATTTGGTGGGTTGGAGAAATGAGCGCGGTTGGCGAGCGGAACGACCTCGGGCTCACCGCCTGGGACCGCTACCGGATCCTCACCACCCAGCGCACGATCGCGATGGTGGGGCTGTCGACCAACTACTACAACGCGTCATCCTTCGCGGCCATCTACCTCGACGCGAACGGCTACGACATCATCCCCGTCAACCCGGTCCAGGCCGGCAAGGCGGAGATCCTCGGCAAGCCCGTCTACGCCTCGCTCAAGGACGCGGCCCGGGATCACGAGATCGACATCGTGGACGTCTTCCGCCCCTCGGTGGAGGCGCCGGACCTCGCCCGGCAGGCGGGGGAGATCGTCGCCAAGGTCTTCTGGTGCCAGCTCGGCGTGATCTCCGAGGAGGCGGCCGCGATCGCCCGCGAGGGGGGCCTCGAAGTCGTCATGGACCGCTGCTGCAAGATCGAGCACGCCCGCTTCTTCGGCGGCCTGCGCACCATCGGCCTGAACACCGGGGTGATCACCAGCCGCCTCGCGATGAAGATCCCGGAGGGCTAGCCGGCCCCAGAGGCCGCTCGGTTACTTTCCGCCGCGCGCCTCGCGGGACGCGTAGACGACCGCGACCACGATGCCGATCACGACCAGCGCCCCGATGACGGCCGCGATCGCCAGGAAGGGCAGCAAGATGACCGTCATGAGGCGGAGTCTAGATCGAAAGCTCGGCGGCGGATCAGGCGATCGAAGTGCAGTCGGCGGCGGCCTGGTAGCCCGCCGCCGTTGCCCCGCCGCAGGCCCAGGCGCGACCGCCGAAGACAGCCAGCTGGATGCCGTGGCGGGGAACCAGCATCGGCTCATCGGTCCAGGCCGAGCCGCCCGTGAAGCGGAAGACGTGGCCGACCAGGGTCGATTCGGCCGCGTTCTCGCCGCCGGCGACCACCACCTGCCCGCCGACCGCGGCTGCGCCGGCGCCCGAGGTCGGGAGGGGCAGGTCGGGCATCCGGGCCCATCCGCCGCTGAGGGGGTCGTAGCAGTCGACGCGGGCCGTGTTCGGCGACCGGCCGCCGGCCAGGCAGGCGAGGCCCTGCCAGGCGAAGCCGGCGCCGTGGTCGCGCGGCAGCGGAAGGGACGCGACGTCGGTCCACACGTTCCGAACCGTGTCATAGGCCTCGACCGGCGCCACTTCGCCACCCGCCGCCCCTCCGATCGCGTAGAGGAGGCTGCCGAGGGCGACCAGCGCCAGCGCGCCGCGCGGGTGGTGCATCGGAGCCAGAGGCTCCCAGGTGGCTAGACCGGGGCCGCTCCGGTAGAGATCCCCCCGGGGAACTCCGTTGCTGTATCCGCCTGCGACGTACAGGCGCCTGTCGGAGGAGGCCGCGGCGGCATGGTCGACCGGGAAGGGGTAGGAAGGTCCTGGGCTCCAGCCGCCGTTGATCAAGGACTGAACCGTCACCGATGATCGCCGTTGGGGATCGAAGCCTCCGATCAACCAGAGCGAGTTCGGCGAGCCGTACTGGATGCCCTCGGCGACTTCCTGGCGCGGCAGCGGCAGCGGTGCTTCGACCTGCTGCGGTACCGGGGTCGACGTCGGGGACGGTGACGGCAACACGGTGGCTTGGGGCGACGGGTTGGGGCTGGCCGTGTTAGCCGCCGGCCCCGCGGAAGTGCAGGAGGCGCAGAGAAGAGCAATCAAGAAGATGACCCTCCCCGCTCTGCGGGGAGGGCAGGGTGGGGCCGTCCGCAGGCCTATGTTCGGCCCCTCCCTAGCCCTCCCCATGAACATGGGGAGGGGATCCAGAAGCTAGCCCGCAAGCCGTTCGGCTACGAGTTCCAGCAGGTGGACGACCCGCAGGTCGCGTCCGCGGTTGCGGGCGCCGCCGCCGATGTGCATCAGGCAGCCCGGGTTGTCGGAGGCCAGGATCGCGCTGCCGGTCTTGTCGACCGCCTCCAGCTTCCAGTCCAGGATCCGGCTGGCGACCTCCGGCCACTCGATCGAGAAGGTCCCGCCGAAACCGCAGCAGTTGGCGATGTCGGGCAGGTCGACGACCTCGTAGCCGGCCAGCTCGAGCACTCGCCGCGGCTCCGCTTTCAGCCCCAGTTGGCGGAGCGACTGGCAGGAGTCGTGGTAGGCGACCCGGGTCCTCGGCAGGTCGGCACGGACCAGCTCGGGCCGCGCCTCGAGCAGCTCCAGCACGAAGCGGGTCGAGTCACGCATCCGGCTCGCCACGCCCTCCCGGCCGGCAGTATCCACGCCCCACTCGGCGGCGTCGATCGTGAAGGCGCCGAAGCAGGAGGCGGAGGGCGTGATGATGGGGCCCTGGGAGTCCTCCAACGCGGCCTGCAGCTGCCGGCTCAGCTTTGCGCCCAGCTCGAACTTTCCGGCATTGGCGCAGATCAGCCCGCAGCACCACTGGTCGCGCGGGAAGGCCACCCCGTAGCCCGCTGCCCGGAGGATTCGCTCGAGCGCCTCACCCTCCGCCGGCAGGACGCGGTCGACCAGGCAGGAGGCGAAGATCGTCGCCCTGGGCCCGAGGTTTTCGCCGGCCGCGGTCGGTGTCACCCGATCGCGGTAGGGCCTGGTGCTCAGCGCCGCCGGCGCGCCCGGTAGGAGGCCGCTGAAGGGCGCGGCGAAGCGGAGCGCGGGATCGGCGAGGGTCGACGCCCAGAGGTCGAGCATGCCCGTCTTCCAGAGCGGTTTACGGGCCGAGCGCCGATGCTCGAGGATCTGCCGCGGCAGTGGGATGTCGACCGGGCAGATCTCCTGGCAGGCGTTGCACTGAACGCAGAGCGAGTTGGGGAAGTCGTCGACCTTGTGGCCGTGGTGGAAGGGTGTCAGCACGAGCCCGATCGGACCGTTGTAGATGTGGCCGAACTGGTGGCCGCCAACCGCCATGAAGGGGGGACACGCGTTCGAGCAGGCGCCGCAGCGGATACAGGTCAGAGGGTCGCGCATGATCGGGTCCTCGCGCATCGTCATCCGCCCGTTGTCGAGCACCACACAGTGCATCTCGCGGGGGCCGTGGACGCCGATCGCCAGCGACTGCTCGATGTCCCCGCTCCGCGAGGGCCCGGTGACGAAGTTGACGTAGGCGGTCATCCGCTGGCCGGTGCCGGAGCGGGGCAGCATCCGGAGCATCGAGGTGGCGTCGTCGAGGGAGGCGACGATTTTGTCGATCCCGAAGAGCGCGATGTGCACCTGGGGCAGCGTGACAGTGAGGTCGGCGTTGCCCTCATTGGTGACGATCATCACGGTGCCCGTCTCGGCGATCGCCGCGTTGGCGCCCGAGATACCAACGCTGGCGTTGACGAACTTCTCCCGCAGAGATCGCCGCGCCTCGTCCTGGATCGCCTTGATCGTCGGCTCCACGCCGAACACCGCCGCGGCGTCCTCCTTGGTCAGGTGGATGGCGGGCGCGATTATGTGCGAGGGGTGGCTGTGGGTCAGCTGAACCATCCGCTCGCCGAGGTCCGTCTCGACGACCTCCATGCCGAGCGATTCGAGGTAGGGGTTGAGCAGGATCTCCTCGGTCGCCATCGACTTCGACTTGGTGACGATGCCGGCGCCGGCCCGGGTGCAGATCTCGCCGATGATCCGCCGCGCCTCGTCCGCGTCACGGGCGTAGTGGAACTGGCCGTCGACCTCCTCAAGCCGCTGCTTGAACTCGTCGAGGAGATCGGGGAGCCGCTCCAGGTTGGCCATCCGGCGCTGCTTGAGGTCGGCCCGGCCGGCCTCGAAGTCGTAGCTCTGGAAGCCGCGGTTGCGGCGCTCGCGGAGGCCGACCATCGCCTGCCGCAGCGCGCGCTGGAGGCTCGGGTCGTTGAGCGCCTTGCGAACGCGCTTCCGGAAGTGCCGCCGGCTCTCGTTCGGGGAGGTCGTTCCGGCGTGATCTGTCATCCGGATTCGAATCCTACCGGTCAGGTGTGTTAACACATCCTTGGAATGAAAACCCGGGTCGCGATGATCGGCGTTGGCAACATGGGCGGCCGGATGAGCCGTCGGCTGCTGGCCGCGGGCTATCCGCTCACCGTCAGCGATCCGAGCCCGGAGCTGGTCGACGGGCTCGTGGCGGAAGGCGCCCAGGCTGCGGTTTCCGCCGCTGAGGCCGCCCGCGACACAGACCTCGTCATCCTCAGCCTGCCGACCCCGGCGATCGTCGAGACGGTGGTGACCGGCGAGCAGGGGATCCTCCGGACCGCTCGTCCGGGAACGACCGTCGTCGACATGAGCACCGGCGACCCGGGAACCGCCCGGCGGGTCGAGGCGGCCTGCCGAGCGGCCGGTGTCAGCTTCCTCGACGCTCCCGTCAGCCGCGGCGTCGTCGGCGCCGAGAAGGGCACGCTGCTGATCATGGTCGGCGGCGACGAAGAGGTGCTTGACGCCGCCCGCCCGGTCCTGTCGGTGCTGGGCAGCGACATCATCCATGTCGGCGGGCCGGGGAGCGGGCAGGTCGTGAAGCTCTGCAACAACATGCTGGCCGCGATCAACATGCAGGCGCTGGGCGAGGTGCTGGTGACCGGGGTGAAGGCAGGAGTCGACCTCGAGGTGCTGGCGAGCGTCCTCACCGCCGGCACCGGCGGCAGCTGGGTGCTCAGCAACCACCTTCCGTCGACGATCTTCGCGGGTGACGACGGCACCCGCTTCGCCCTCGAGCTGATGCACAAGGACGTCTGGCTCTTCATGCGCGCGGCGGAGGAGCAGGGCCTCTCGACACCCCTGGCGGCGGTCGCCTCGCAAACTCTGCGGATGGCGAAGAGCGAGGGCTTCGGCCCGCGCGACTACAGCGCGATCATCAGCTACTTCGAGCACCTCGGCCACACCCGGTTGATCCCAGAGAAGGAGGCGGCGCTTTGATCCAGGTTGAGCGAACGGTCGGCAGGATGCTGATTGGCGGAGAGTGGGTCGAGGGGGCCGACGGCCGCGTCATCGACGTCGAGAGCCCAGGCAACCGGTCGGTCATCGGCTCGGCTCCGCGGGGCTCGGCCGAGGATGTCGACCGCGCCGTGCGCAGCGCCAACGGCGCCTTTCGGGCGTGGCGAAAGATGGCGCCCCGCGAGCGCGGCAAGCTGCTCTCGCGGATCGCCGAGGACCTCCAGGCCGACGTCGAGGAGATGGCGCGGCTGGTGGCGAGCGAGACCGGCAACGCAATCCGCACCCAGTCCCGGCCGGAGGCGAACGGCTGCGCCGACGTCTTCCGCTACTTCGGTGGCCTCGCCTCCGAGATGAAGGGCGAGACGATCCCGCTCGGCGAGACCCTCCTCAACTACAACCTGCGCGAGCCGATCGGCGTTGTGGGCGCCATCATCCCCTGGAACTCGCCGATCCTGATCGGCGCGCTCAAGATCGCAATGGCGCTGGTGACCGGCAACACCCTGGTCTTGAAGGCGGCCGAGGATGCGCCGCTGGGGGTTCTCCGGATCGCGGAGATCTGCCACCGGCACCTGCCGCCCGGCGTACTCAACGTGGTCACCGGCTACGGCGAGGAGGCGGGCGCCGCGCTGGCCCGCCACCCACTGGTGGGAAAGCTCTCCTTCACCGGCTCGACCGAGGTGGGGAAGGAGGTCATGCGGGTGGCGGGGGACCGGATCGTCCCCGTGTCGCTGGAGCTGGGCGGCAAGTCGCCCGCGATCGTCTTCCCCGACTCCGACAGCGACCGGGTCGCCGACGGCGTGATCAGTGGCATGCGCTTCACCCGCCAGGGCCAGTCCTGCACCGCGGGCTCGCGCCTCTTCCTGCACGAGTCGATCTACGACTCCTTCATGAGCAGGCTCACCGGCAAGCTCGCCCAGATGAAGGTCGGCGACCCGCTCGACGAGGCGACCGACATGGGCGCGATCATCAACCGCAAGCAGTTCGACCGGGTCTGCTCCTACATCGAGGACGGGCTCAAGACCGGCGCCCGGACCGTGATCGGCGGCCTGCCCCCGAAGGAGGGGTCGCTGGCGGGCGGCTACTACGTCCAGCCGACCGTCTTCGAGCGGGGTGACAACAGCTGGCGGATCACGCGCGAGGAGATCTTCGGCCCGGTCCTGGTCGCCATCCCCTGGAAGGACGAGGAGGACGCCGTCCGGATGGCCAACGACAGCCATTACGGCCTCGCCGCCTACGTCTGGTGCCGCGACATCGGCAAGGCGCTCCGCACGGCCCACGAGATCGACTCCGGGTGGGTCCAGGTGAACCGTGGCCTGGGCCAGCTGCCCGGGATGTCCTATGGCGGGATGAAGCAGAGCGGCATCGGCCGCGAGTTCTCCCTCGAGGGAGCCATCGACGACTTCACCCACGTCAAGAGCATCGTGGTGGCGCTCGACTCCTGATGGCCACCGACGTCGACGAGCAAGAGAAGGCCGCGGTCCCGGTGGACCTTCGGATAATCGACTGCGACGTCCACCCGCACTACCGCGACGGGATCAACGACCTGCTCGAGTACCTACCCCAGGAGTGGCGCAGGAAGGTCGGCGGAGGTCCCAACAAGTCCTGGGCGAAGCAGCTCGGCGTCGAGCTGGCCCTGCCCCAGAACAGCCTCTACATGAATCCCAACAGCATCATGCGGCGGGACTCGATCCCGGCCGACGGCTCGCCGCCGGCGAGCGATCCCCGGCAGGTGATCGACCAGCTCCTGGACACCCACCGGATCGACCGCGCGATCCTCCTCCCAGGTGACGTGATGGGCCTCGGCATTCTCCCCGACCCCGATCTCGCAACCGCCGTCGCGAGGGCGAACAACGACTGGATGATCGACCGCTGGCTCAGCGCGGACGAGCGCTTCCGGGGCTCGCTCTGCGTGGCGCCTCAGAACCCGGAGGCCTCCGCCGCCGAGATCGACCGCATCGGCGGCGACCGGCGGCTGGCACAGGTCTTCTGGCCGACAACCGCCAACTTCATGGGCGAGCGGCAGTACTACCCGATCTACGCGGCGGCGGAGCGAAACGGCCTGCCGATCTGCATCCACCCCGGAGCGGAGGCCGTCTTCCTTCGCGGTCCCGCCCTCGCCAGCGGGTCGCCCACCTACTACATCGAGCACCACACGCTGATCCCGCAAGTGTTCGCCTCGAACCTGGTTTCGATGATCTGCCAGGGGGTCTTCGAGCGGTTCCCCAAGCTGAAGCTGGTCCTCATCGAGGGCGGCTTCGCATGGCTGCCCGGCGTGCTCTGGCGGCTCGACAAGAACTGGCGCTCGGTCCGTGACGAGGTGCCCTGGGTGAAGCGGCTTCCGAGCGAGTACGTCTGGGAGCACGTCCGCTTCACGACGCAGCCGCTGGTCGACCCGCCCAAGGCGGAGCTGCTTGCGATGTGCGCCATGATCCACGCCGAGCGGACCCTGCTCTTCAGCTCCGACTACCCGCATTGGGACTTCGACGACCCGCTCACGGCGCTCAACACGCTGCCGCCCGAGATGCGCCGCCGGATCGTGGCCGAGAACGCGATCGAGACCTACGGCGACCGCGTTTGAGGATCCTCGTGTGCCCGGTCGAAGAGCTGCCACCAGGTGAGCTGCGGGCGGTCGACGTCGACCGCCGCTCGATCTGCGTCATCAACAGCAGCGGTCGCTACTACGCGGTCCGCAACCGCTGTCCGCACCAGGGCTCGCAGCTCGCCAAGGGCACCGTCGCGGGAACCATGCTGCCGTCGGCGCCCCACCAGCTGGTCTACGGCATGGAGGGGAGGGTCCTCCGCTGTGGCTGGCACGCCTGGGAGTTCGACCTCGAGACGGGGAACTCTCTCTTCGACCCCGAGGGCCAGCGGGTCAAGACCTACCCGGCGGGCGTCACCGATGGGGTCGTCTGGGTAGACGCTTAGCCTGCACAGATTCCGAGATCAGGCGAAAACGACAACACAACGTCCAGTGTCGTTTGATCTCGCGAGCTGATCAGCCTAGCTGCCCGGGAGCTGGATCGTCTGGACGGTCGGCTGCTGGGTGAGGGCCTTGCGAAGTCCTTCGAGGTCGGTCACCGGGGCCAGGCAGAGGGTGCCGAGGCAGACGACTGCGTGCTGATCCGGGCTCGGCT
>DATCPJ010000026.1:0-1937 GCA_036570145.1 Candidatus Dormiibacterota bacterium | reverse complement strand
GACGGGGTCGAAGACGCCCTTGAGGAAGAGCCCACCGTCCTCGAAGCTGCTCATGGTGAGGGTGCGCTCTTCCGCCGCCTGCCGTTCCTCCTCGGCAAACCCGTTCGGGTCGGCGGCGTGGCGCTCGTGCTGGCAGGCCTTTCGGAACTGGCTGACGGTGAGCTCGAGGCCCTTGCCGAGCAGCCGCGACTCGTCGAGCGAGCGAGCCCCCATCGACGACCGCCTCGTGGGTCCGGGCGATCAGCGCCAGGTGGCTGAAGCCGATCCCGCCCTCCTCCAGAGCGGCTGACGAGAGCGGCAGCCGCTCGAGGTGCTCACCGACCGTGATCCGGTCCGCGGCCGCCCCACCGCCGAGGCGGCAGTTGACGCGGATCCAGTGGATGGGGCTGAAGTAGCCATCGCCATCCCACTCGTCGGTCGCCGCGAAGCGTCCCGAGAGCTTGGCGAACTCGACCTCGAGCAGATCGACCACATGCCGCAGCCGGACCAGCTCCTCGCCGAGCTGGCTGCCGTCGAGCTCGACCGCCGGCCGGGAGCGGTAGCGCTCGGCCGCGGCGAGGAGCTCGGACACAGCTTCCCCTCCCCAATGGACATGCCTCCATAATACAAACAAATGTTCGTAGTGTCAAGATCCTTAACCGGGCTATTTGGCCAGTGACAGCCCGGCCGAATAGATTTCCTCCGCCACCAGGAAGCAGGCCCCAAGGGTGGGCGGTCCTTTTGGGGGAGGGACTTCAGCCATGCCGCGCTCCGACGCCAAGACGCCGCACCAACCCCCTTCATGGGCATCTCACCAGTCCTCGGCCCGACGCAAGACGCCGCGCTAAAACGCCAAGGCGCCGGACCGACACCCCTTCATAGGTACCACACAAGACATCGGCCCGACGCAACACGCCGCGCTAAAACGCCAAGGCGCCGGACCGACACCCCTTCATAGCCACCACATAAGACGCCGACCCGACGCAAGACGCCGCACCCGACGCCAAGGCCCCGCGCCGACACCCCTTCATAGCCACCACACAAGACCCCGACCCGACGCAAGACGCCGCGGCCATCGACGCCAAGGCCGCGCTCCCCGGGCTGCTCGCCGGCGAGCGCGAGGACCGCTACTAGCCCGCCAGCTCCAGCTCCCGCGCCCGGTCGGCATAGCCGGGATGGGACGGGTGCTCCGCCTGGTACCAGGCGAGGACCTCGGCCAGGCAGTCCTCCAGGGCGGAGGGCTCGAAGCCGAGCTCGGCCCTCGACCGGGCGAGGTCGTAGCCCGCCGAGCGGCGGGGGTCGGGGCCGTAGGGGCTGGCCCCGGCGGGCAGCTCGGCGAAGGGCACCGGGACCATCCGGACGGGCTTGTCCCAGGCCCTGCCGATCGCGTCGATGAGGTCGGCGAGGCTGACGCCCTCGAAGGCGACGTTGTACGCCTTCCCGTCGGCCGGCTTGCGAAGGTCGGTTGCCAGGGCGTGCGCGTAGCCGACGTCGCGGACCCACGCCAACCCGGCCTGTCTCCGATAGCTCTCCGCCGGGACGAGAAGCGGACCGCCGTCCTCGACCCGCTGCAGGTAGGCGGCGATCCGCAGGGTGTGGTCGGCGGCGCCGATCACCGCCGGCGGCCGGATCACCGTCCAGGGAAAGCCGCTCGTGCGCGCCAGCACCGTCTCGCACCAGCGTTTGCCTTCGCGGTACTCGATCGGTTCCGGCGGCGCCTCACCCGCAAGGGCCACGAAGTCCTCCTCGCGGGCGGGCCGGTCTTCGAAGGTGTCCGGGTAGACGCCGGTCGAGGTGAAGATGTAGCGACTTCCCCGGAAGTGGCGGACCACCGCCTCCACCTGCGACGGCTGGTACGCGGCGAGGTCGAGCAGGACGTCCGGCCTGACCTCGCCCAAGACCCTGGCCAGCTCGGCCTCATCGGTGCGGTCGAAGGCGACATGGCTCGTGAAAGTCCC
>DATCPJ010000025.1:0-4430 GCA_036570145.1 Candidatus Dormiibacterota bacterium | reverse complement strand
ATACGAGCCGACGCCCCGCATGATGAGGCCCATCGCGCCCGATGGCGCGAAGAAGATGATGATCACGAGCAGGATTCCGAAGAACACATCCGGCTTCGACGGCATCTGGAAGTTGCCGATGTGGATGTTCCCCAGTCGCTCGGACAGGTAGGGCAGCCAGACGACGAAGAGGGCGCCGAGCACCGGGCCGAACTCGAAGCCGACGCCGCCGATCACGACACCGACGAGTAGCGCAAGTGACAGCTGAAGGCCGAACACGTCCGGATTGACATAGGCGACGTGGATCGCCAGCAGCGACCCGGCGACCCCCGAGAAGGCCGCGCTGATGCCGAACGCGAGGGTCTTGTAGTAGGAGAGGCTGATGCCGCTCGCCGTCGCCGCCGTCTCGCTGTCGCGCACCGCCATGAAGGCGCGCCCGGTGCTGCTGCGGATCAGGTTCCAGGCGATCACGAACATCACGCCGGCGATGCCCCAGATCACGAAGTAGAGGAACTGGTCGTCGGAGAGCTGGCTCGCCAGGAAGCCGGGGGGATGAGCAGGGTGGAGGCTCACGCCGGAGTGGCCCAGGAAGAAGAACTCGAGCTTGTCGATGTCGATGATCGGTGGCAGGGCGAGCGCGAGGGCGAAGGTCGCGAGGGCGAGGTAGATGCCCGACAGCCGCAGCGCCGGGAACCCGAAGAGGAAGCCGAAGAGGCCGGCCACCATGGCCGCGATGGGGACTGTGAGCCAGTAGGAGATGCCCAGGTGATGGGTCATCAACGCCGTGGTGTAGCCGCCGATCGCCATGAAGGCCCCGTTGCCGAGGGAGATCTGGCCGCTGTAGCCGGTCAGCACGTTGAGGCCCATCAGGGCGATGACGAAGATGCCGACGGTTGCGAACTCGAAGGTCGTGAAGGTGTCGGTGACCATCGGGATCCCGAACAGCACGACGAGGCCGATCCCGATCGCGATCAGCGTCGGAACGGAGAGGCCGAGGACCCTGGTGGTCATACGCGTTTCACGGCGGCGCGGCCAATCAGGCCGGCCGGGCGGATCAGCAGGACCGCCACGATCACGACCAGGGCGAACGGTATCCGGAGGTTCTGGCCGGCCGGCAGGTAGGTCCCGACGAGGGCCAGCAGGACCCCGACCAGCAGTCCGCCGAGGACGGCGCCGAGGGGGCTCTCGATGCCTCCCAGCACGGCCGCCGCGAAGGCGAAGAGGAGGATCGGCTGCATGAAGTTGGGGTCGAGGAAGGTGATCGGCGCGATCATCATTCCCGCTGTCGCGCCGATCGCCGCGGCCAGGCCCCAGCCCAGGGCCAGCATCCAGCTCACGCGCACCCCGACCAGCTTGCTCGACTCTGGGTAGAGCGCCGCCGCGCGCATCGCCAGGCCGACCTTGGTGAAGCGGAAGAAGACGTAGACGATGCTGAGGATCACCAGGCAGAAGGCGAGGATGCCAAGGTCCTGCTGGCCGATGTAGATGCCGCCGAGGATGATCGGCGAGGCCGAGAAGGGACTCGGAAAGTCCTTGAGGATGTAGCCGAAGACCAGGCCGGCGAGGCCGTTGGTCAGGTTGAAGAGGGCGAGGGTGACGATCACCAGGGTCAGGATCGGCTTCCCCTCGAAGGGCCGGATCATGACCCGCTCGATCACGACGCCGCCCGCGAAGGAGATCAGGATGGTGAGCGGGAAGACCACGGCGAAAGGCAGGTGGAAGCTGGTGATCATCGTGTAGGCGACGAAGGTGCTGAACATGGCCATCTCGCCCTGGGCGAAGTTGGCGACGTCCATCGCGCGATAGATCAGGACCAGGGCGAGGGCGAGGCTCGCGTAGACGCCGCCCGCGGCGATGCCGGAAACGACCTGTTGGATGAAGTCGAGGACCGGGTTTGACGCCAGCTCAACCACTGCTCAGCTCCCCTTTCCCGCTGCTCATCTCAGTCACCCAGGTAGGACTTGCGGATCGACTCGTTCTTGGCCAGCTCGCTGCTCTTACCGGAGAGGATGACGCGTCCGACCTCGAGGACGTAGGCGATCTCGGCCGAGCGGAGAGCGAGGTTGGCGTTCTGCTCGACGACCAGGATGGTGGTGCCGTTGTCCCGGTTGATCGCGGTCACGATCTCGAAGATCTCGCGGACGACGATCGGCGCCAGGCCGAGCGACGGCTCGTCGAGGAGGAGCAGCTTCGGGTTGAGCATCAGCGCGCGCGCGATCGCGAGCATCTGCTGCTCGCCACCGGAAAGCGTGGCGGCGACCTGGTCGCGCCGCTGCCGGATCCAGGGGAAGTAGTTCATGGCCTTCTCGTAGTCGGCCTTGACCTTCTCCCGGTCGCGGCGGACGTAGGCGCCCATCTGGAGGTTCTCCCAGACGGTCAGCTGCGTCATCGTCCCCCGGCCCGACGGCACGTGAGCAATGCCTAGCCGGGCCACGTCCTCGGGCGCCTTACCGGTGATGCTCTTCCCGCCGAAGTTGATCTCGCCGGTCGCCTTGACCATGCCGGTGATGGCGCGCAGCGTGGTCGTCTTGCCGGCGCCGTTAGCGCCCAGGAGCGCCACCACCGAGCCCTCTTCGACCTTCAGGGAGACACCGTGGAGGGCGCGGATGGCCCCGTAGGAGGCCTTCACGTCGCGCAGCTCAAGCAGCGCCATCTTCGGTCCCCAGGTAGGCGTCGATGACGCGTTGGTTGGCCTGGACCTCTTTCGGGCTGCCGTCCGCGATCTTCTTGCCAAAGTCGAGGCAGACGACGTGGTCGCAGACCCGCATCACGAGGTTCATATGGTGCTCGACGATCAACAAGGTCAGGCCGAAGTCCTTGTGGATCTTCCGGAAGAGGCCGACGAGGTCGCCGACCTCGTCGTGGTTGAGCCCGCCGGCCGGCTCGTCGAGGAGCAGCAGCTTGGGCCGCGACACCATGGCGCGCGCCAGCTCGACCGCCTTTAGCGTGCCGTAGGGGAGGCCGGCGACCGGCCGGTCGGCCATGCCGTCGAGCCCGACGTAGGCAAGGGCCTCATGGGCCCGCTCATGGGCCATCTTCTCCTTGCGGCTGTTCGAGGGCAGGCGGAAGGCCGCGGCCAGGAAGCCGAAGGCGTTGCGGCCGAGCTCGGAGTGGAGCCCGACCATGACGTTCTCGAGGACGGTCATCCGGGAGAAGAGCTCGACGTTCTGGAAGGTGCGGGCGATGCCGCGGGCGATGATCTCGTCGTCCGGCACGCTGAGCAGCGACTTTCCTTCGAAGCTGACCTGCCCCGACTGCGGCGTGTAAACGCGGGTCACGACGTTGAAGAGCGTTGTCTTGCCGGCGCCGTTGGGACCGATCAGGCCGACGATCGTGCTGTCCGGAACGTCGAAGCTGATCCCGTCCAGGGCGAGGATCCCACCGAAGCGAACCGTGACGTCCTGGACCGAGAGCAGGGCCAACTACTTACCCCCCAAGTCGCAATGAAAAGTGGTCGCAATCTTAAAGGCAAGCGGCCCGCAATCAACAATCTGAAGCGCGGCTGTCCGATTTGCCAGCCTCGCGACCATCACCTTTAAGGTGACTCTCCATTTGGAGGGGCTGCCGCTCGAGGCTGCTAGTCGCTGGCTTCGGGCAGGTCGGGCGGCACGTCGGCGCCGCTCGGCGGAGCCGGCGGGCGCGCCGGTGGCGGAGTTGAAGGCGGATTGGTCGGGCTTTCGTAGACCACCGGCGGCGGAGCCGGTGCGGCAGGCGGCGCCGCGGCCGGCTGCTGCTCGTACAGCCGAGGCGCCGGGGCCTTGTGGAGGATCGTGACCTCGCCGATCGGCGGCGTGGGCCGCACGCGCCACAGATAGAGCCCGAGGAAGGCGAGGAGGGCGACGGCCGCGATGATCGGCAGGAAGACGAAGGGCGGCTTGAGCAGCAGCGCCAGCGGCGACGACCCACCGCCCGCCGGCGCGGCTCCCGGGACCGGGCTGGGGGAGGGGCTGGGGCTGGGCGAAGGGCTGGCCGTGTCAGTCGGGGTCGGCGTGGCTGCGGGCGCGGCCTCCACCGTGAAGCCGGAGCACACGTTGCCGTTCGACTCGCCGATGCAGATCTGATGATTCCCGGCGGGCGCGTTGTCGGGGATCACGAGCTGGATGGTGAAGTTGCCGCTGCCGTCGGTGTTGACGTCGGAGACGTGAGTGCCGTCGAAGAGCACCCCCAGGATCTGGTTGGCGTCGAGCCCGCTGCCGCTGAAGGTCACCCGGGTGGCCGGCGGCGCCGAGCCGGGGTTCAGGAAGATCGACCCCCGCGGCGTGGGGATCGGCGTTGGGGCTGGTGTCGGCGTTGGCGTCGGGGTGGGGCTCGGCGACGGTATCGGTGCCACACCAATGCCTGCGACGGCTACGGAAACATTCGTCTGGACCGCGTCGTCCGTCTTAACAGTGATTGATCCGGGATAAGGCCCGGGACTGAGTGGCTTGAAGGTTACCGTCAGGGTGCAGGAG
>DATCPJ010000024.1:0-3881 GCA_036570145.1 Candidatus Dormiibacterota bacterium | reverse complement strand
CCACGACCTCATGCTCGGCCCCGGCTGGCAGGTCGTCGCCGGCCACCTCGACTCCTGGCTGCGGCAGAACCTACCAGCTGGTGTCCATGTCGATGAACCCCTTCCGGCGAGCCAGGCGGTCGGCCCAGCCGTAGACGAGGTAGCCGAGGAGGACGGTCCCCGCCGTCGCGAGACCGAGCCGGAGCAGGACCTCCCCATCGGAGAGGGTCGGGAACATCTCGTAGACGCGACCGTGAAGGATGGCGCGCCGAGCCAGCTCGAGCCAGTAGGCAAGCGGCGAAAGCGAGGCGAGAAAGGCAAGCGGGCCAGGAAGGACGGAGATCGGAAAGATCGCTCCCGAGAAGATGTAAAGAACCTGGGCCATGATCTCTCCATAGCCGTGGGTGTCGCGCCCGGCGAGGAGCACCAGGCTCAGGGCGATGGAGAAGGCCAGCACGGAGATGAAGGCCAGCAGGCAGGCGATCGCAAGTAGCCCGTAGTTGACCGCGAGCGGGTTGATCGGAAGCCGGAGCGCGACCGTCGCGACGACCAGCACGATGAGGACCGAAGCCGCTGCGCTGGTCAGCTTGGAGCTTGCCCGGCCGACCAGGAAGACCGGGAAGCGGAGAGGCGCAAGGTACGCGTACTTCAGCATCCGGAAGCGGCCGCGGTCCTCCAGGATGCCGAGGGCGAAATCGCTCACTCCCTCGGTGACGAAGGCCCAGAAGGCGACGCCGATGACAAGGAACGCCAGGTAGGTCCGGGTGTCGGCCCGGCCCCCGGTGATGACCGAGTACATAACCACGAGGATCAGCGCGCCCGAGATCGGGCGCAGGATCGTGTAGATCACGAACGTGAGGGGGCGCGTCCAGTTGCTCGACACCGCCCAGCCGAGCCGCACCGCAGTGCTGTAGCCGCGCCAGGTCTGCCGCAGAGCCAGTGACGCTAGGACCATTTGGTGATCAACTTTCCGTCGCGCCGGGCGCGCGTTTCCATGAAGCGGAGCGACGAGTAGGCGAGGAAGCCGAAGAGGGGGATCTCGAGCGCCACGATCAGTGTCTCCAGGCCGGGATCGAGGAAGCGGGGCGTTCCGGGCAGGAGGAACTGCCGCATCGCGTCGAGGCCGAGCGTCACCGGGACCAGCGACGCGATCCCGCCGACGTAGGCGCCCAGCGCCCGGACCGGGAAGTAGAGGCCGCTCAACAGGTTGACCGGCTCCTGGAGCGCGTCGCCGAGGTGCCAGGCCTCGCGCGAATAGAAGAGGAAGAGGCTCGCCAGCAGCATCCCCATCCCGTAAAGGGCGGCGAGAGTAAGCAGGAAGACTCCGATCGCGGGCAGGAGGCCGCTCGCCGTGTAGGTCACGTTGAAGACGAGCGAGCCGATCACGATGATGAACAGGGCGCGGACGCTGGTCATGATCATCGCGCCGCCCGCCATCCCCAGCAGGACCGCCTCGAAGGAGGTCGGCGAGACCGCCATCAGCTCGAGCGTGCCGTTGCCGCGGTCCCAGCTGAACTGGGCACCCATCGTCCAGAGCACGTTCTGCCAGAAGGCCAGCATCCCGCCACCCAAAACGACGAAGCCGAGGTACTGGTGGGGCGCGTGGAGCCCCTCGTAGACGAAGACCATCGCGAAGGTGCCGACCAGCGGGAAGGCGACGTCGAAGAAGAGCCAGGAGCGGTTCCGATTCAACCCGACGACGCGGGGATAGCCGCGCGCGACCATCGTCCGCAGGAAGATCTCGAGGTCGGAAGGTCCCGCCTTCACGCCGTCTCCTCCTCGCTCATGCTCCGGCCGACCAGCTTGACGAAGGCGTCTTCCAGGGTCGGCTCGCGCTTTGCCAGGCCGGTCACCCGGCGCCCGCTCCGCTCCACCGCGCTGATCACGTGGGTCAGCACGGCGTCGTCGGCCAGCAGCAGGCTGAAGCGGTCGACGCCGTCCTCCTCGCGGACGCTCGCGGCACCAACGCCCTCGACCTCCCGCAGGCGGTCGAGCACAGGGACGCCCGGCTCCAGCTGGAGGTCGACGATCACGTCCCGCTGCACCTCGAGCTTGAGGCTCTGGGGCGTGCCCTCGATCACGATCTGGCCGCGGTTGACGATCGCGATCCGGTCGCAGAGATCGTCCGCCTCCTGCATGTAGTGGGTTGTCAGGATCACCGTCCGGGTGGGGTCCTCCGCCATCCAGCGGCTGACCTCCTCCCGCACGTCACGGGCGGCGCCGACGTCGAGGGCCACCGTCGGCTCGTCGAGGAAGAGCACCCGGGGATCGGTCATCAAGCCCCGCACCAGGTTCATCTTCTGGCGCATGCCGCTCGACAGCCCGGAGATCTGCCGCTTGGCGACCGACGCAAGCCCCAGCCGCTCGAGCAGCTCGTCGATCCGCGCGTAGGCGACCTTCGAGTTCATGCCGTAGAACTGGCTGAACATCCAGAGCTGCTCGCGGACGTGGAGGAGGCCGTAGCCCGCGTTCTCTCCTCCGGAGACGATCGAGATCCGCGGCCGCAGCTTGCGGAACTCCTTCACGACGTCGAGGCCGTCGACCTTGGCGGTTCCCGAGCTCGGCAGGAGGAGGGTGACCAGGATCTTGATGAGCGTGGTCTTACCGGCCCCGTTGGGCCCGAGCACGCCGTAGAGCTCGCCCTCGCGGACCTCGAGGTCCACCGAGGTGAGCGCCGTCACCGTCTCGTTCCGCGTCTTGAAGACGCGGCCCAGGCCATGGGTCTCGACGGCAAGGCGTGACGTATCGCTGGAGGGATGGCTTGTGCGCGGCACGAGGTCGGAGTTTACCGCGTTGCCGAATGTAAAAAGAGTGCGAGAAGCCGGTTGGTCAGGTCGGGCGGCTCGTACAGCGGGACGCGAGTTGTGGGGATGCCAGCAAAGACGTGGCGAATCAAATCTGGGTGAAATCTATTTCTCGAAACGCCCCGGGCCGAGCCATCTCGGAGGTGGGGGACCGCCGAGGAGGTGGTCGACCAGCATTCGGGCGCAAAGGTGGGCGAAGCCCATCCCATGGCCGGTGTAGCCGGCGCAGATCGAAACGCCTGGGCGGAGACGCCCGACGAGGGGCAGCGAGTCGGGGCTGAAACCCATCGTGCCCGCCCAGCGGTGAGTGACCGGGGCCGTGACGCCGAGCCCGGCCAGGTGGCGCTCGAGGTGCTCCTGCACGATCGCCGTGGTGGCCAGCTCGTAGCCGACCTCCTCGGCCGGCGCGCGGTTGCGGTAGCCGCCGGCGAGGACCTCGCCGGTGGGCAGCTGGCGCCAGTACTGATAGCCCTGGTCAGCGTAGGTCGGGCGCTCGGCGACGCGGGTCCCGAAGGGCGCCGTTGCCAGCATCTGGGCCCGGACCGGCGCGATCGGGATGCCATCGACGAGCTGCCCGATGAACGCGTTGGTCGCGAGGATCACCTCGCCGGCCGCGATCGGGAGCTGCTCGAGGTCGGTCACCTCGACCTCTTCGAAGATCGAGCCGGCCGGGCAGTCGGCCGCCAATGCGCCCACCGCCTCTGCGGGGTTGAGCTCGCCATCGCGCGGGTTGACGATCGAACGGGCGGCCAGGGTGACCGGCCAGCCGTCCTCGCTCATCAGCTCGGCCGACTCCGCCAGCTGCGCCTCCTCGGCGGCCGAGGCGGCCACGGTCCGGGAGCCGCCGCGGCGGTAGCCGGCCCGGCCGCCGAGCGCCTCGGCCAGCCGCCGGTGGTTCTCGCCCGTCACCTGCCAGACCTCGCGTACGACCGCGCGACCGTGCTGCCGGACCGCCTCCGCGTAGTTGGCGGCAGTCCCTTCGAGCAGGAAACCGGCGTTGCGGCCGCTGGCGCCGAAGGCAAGTCGCGTCCGTTCCACGAGCGCCGCGTTAACGCCCCGTTCGGCGAGGCGGCGGAGGAGGCTCACGCCGGTGATGCC
>DATCPJ010000023.1:0-32032 GCA_036570145.1 Candidatus Dormiibacterota bacterium | reverse complement strand
CGCCAGCGCGAGCCGGCGCCCGAGCAGCTCTATCGCAAGCGGGCGATCCGGCTCCAGCTCGGTCGACAGCGCCACCGGGTGCCAGAACCCGGCCATGCCGGTGTTGAAGGCCTCGATCGCATCGGGCGTCGGCTGGAGCGCGCTCACCCGATCCGCTCGGCGCCGCCCATGTAGGGCCGCAGGACGTCGGGGACGGTGATCGAACCGTCCTTCTGCTGGTAGTTCTCGATCACCGCATCGATGGTGCGGGTAAGGGCAAGGCCCGACCCGTTGATGGTGTGGGCGAAGCGTGGCGGCGCGCCCGGCTCCGGCCGGTAGCGGATGTTCGCGCGCCGGGCCTGGAAATCGTTGAAGGCCGAGCAGGAGGAGACCTCGAGGTAGCGCTCGAGCCCCGGGCACCAGGCCTCGAGGTCGTACTTCTTGTACTGCGCGAAGCCCATATCACCGGTGCACATGGAGAGCACGCGGTAGGGCAGTTCGAGCCGCTGGAGGATCACCTCGGCATGCCCGGTCAGGGTCTCCAGCTCGTCCAGCGAGGTCGCCTCCGTGGTGACCCGAACCATCTCGACCTTGGAGAACTGGTGGAGCCTGATGTAGCCGCGGGTGTCCTTGCCGGCCGCCCCCGCCTCCGACCGCCAGCAGGGCGAGTACATCACGTAGCGGATCGGCAGCACGCGGCCGTCGAGCAGCTCATCCCGATGCCAGTTGGTCAGTGGCACCTCCGCCGTCGGCACCAGCCAGAGATCGCGGTCGGCCAGGCGGAAGGCCTGATCGCCGAACTTGGGCAGGTTCGCGGTGCCGACCATGGCGTCACTGTTGACCAGGAAGGGCGTGAACATCTCGGTGTAGCCGTGCTCGGCGACGTGGGTGTCGAGCATGAACTGGACCAGTGCCCGCTCCAGCCGCGCACCCTGGCCGGTGAGGGCCGCAAAGCGGGAACCCGCCACCTTGGCCGAGCGCTCGAAGTCCATGATCCCGAGCTTCTCGCCCAGGTCGTAGTGGGTCGCCGGCGAGAAGTCGAACGCACGCTTCTCGCCCCAGTCGCGGAGGACCACGTTGTCGGCTTCGCTCTTCCCGATCGGGACCGACTCGTGAAACAGGTTGGGGACGTGGAGGAGGAGCTCATCCAGCTCTTGCTTGCGTTGCTCCGCCTCCGCCATCTTGGCCTTGGCATGGTCGGCGAGCTCCTTCATCCGCGGCAGCAGCGACTGGTCTTTGGCCTTTCCAAACTGCTTGGAAAGCGAGTTCTGCTCGGCCTTGGTGGACTCCGCCTCGGTCAGCAGGCGGCGCCACTCGGCGTCGAGGGTGAGGATCTCGTCGATCGGCGCCTCCTCCCCCTTCAGCTCGGCGGCGCGCTTGACAGCGGCGGGATCCCTGCGGATCAGCTCGAGGGGCAGCATCAGGCCTTGCGCAGCTGCGGGAAGAAGAGCACGTCGCGGATCGAAGCCTGGTCGGTCACGAGCATCACCAGCCTATCGACGCCCATTCCGAAGCCGCCGGTCGGTGGCATGCCCTGCTCGAGCGCGGCGATGTAGTCGTCGTCCATGGGGTGGGTCTCGTCGGCGCCGGCCCTGGCGGCGGCGACCTGGGCCTCGAAGCGGGACCGCTGGTCGATCGGGTCGGTCAGCTCGGTGAAGGCGTTGCAGAGCTCTCGGCCCATCACAACCAGCTCGAAACGTTCGACGAAGCGGGGGTCGTCCTCTCGCTTTCGCGCCAGCGGCGACACGTCGAGCGGATAGTCGACAACGAAGGTCGGGCGCCGCAGCTTGCCCTCCACAGTCTTTTCATAGAGCTCGTTGACGACGAAACCCCAGGGCAATCCAGGCTCCACGGCGACACCGGCGCCGGCAGCAACCGTGGTCAGCTCGGCGGTGTCCGAGTGGTTGAGGACGTCCACCCCGGCGTGCTCACGGATCAGGTCGACCATCCTTCGCCGCGGATAGGGTGGTGTGAAGTCGAGCTCCTCGCCCTGGTACGTCGAGCTCAGCGGCTTGCCCGCCCCCTTGAGCGCGGTTGAGATCAGCTCCTCGGTCCGGCCCATGACGTCCTCGTAGTCGGCGTAGGCCTCGTAGAACTCGAGCATCGTGAACTCCGGGTTGTGCCGCGGCGACAGACCCTCGTTGCGGAAGACCCGGCCCACCTCGTAGACCTTCTCGATCCCGCCCACGATCAGCCGCTTCAGGTGCAGCTCGAGGGCGATCCGCAGGTAGAGATCCATGTCGAGAGCGTTGTGCCGGGTTCGAAACGGCTTCGCCAGGCCGCCGCCGGGAATGGCCTGGAGGACCGGCGTCTCCACCTCCAGGAAGCCGTTGTCGTCCAGGTAGCGGCGGAGGCCGGCGAGCAGCCGGGAGCGGGTGATGAAGACCTCGCGCACCTCGGGGTTGGCGACGAGGTCCACGTGCCGCTGCCGGTAGCGGAGCTCGACGTCCTTCAGCCCGTGCCACTTCTCGGGCAGCGGAAGCAGCGCCTTGCTGAGGAGATCGACGCGCGTCGCTTTCACGGTCGGCTCGCCTTTCCGTGTCCGCACCATCGGTCCTTCGGCTCCGACGATGTCGCCAAGGTCGAGGTCCTTGAAGGCCTCATAGCCGTCCTCGCCGAGCGCGTCGGGGGTGACCATCAGCTGGATCGTCCCGGCCCCGTCCTGGACGGTCGCGAAGCTCAGCTTGCCGAACACCCGCTTGGTCAGCAGGCGGCCGGCGACGCTGACCCGCTCGGTCGGCCCGTCGCCTTCCCCGAGCAAATCCCGCGCCTGGGCCGAGGTGTGCGTCCGGTGGTAGCTGCGGGCATAAGGCTTTTCGATCCGGCGGAGCTTTTCGAGCCGCTCGCGGACGACCGCCGAGACGTCCTGCTCGGCCGGTTCGCCTGGCACCTCGCCCTCGGTCAGAGAACTATTTCCTGGCCCTCGGCCGCGGGATACGCGATCAGGCCCCGGTGCTTGCGGTGGGCGTCCGAGCCCAGCGCCTCCTCGACCATCGCCTCGATCTGGTGGTCGGAGTGCATCGGCTCATGATGAAAGAACGCGAGCTGGCGCGCGGCCGACTGCCGGGCGACGAGCAGCGAGTAATCGAAGCTGGAATGCCCCCAGCCCACCCGGGTGCGGTACTCCTCGGCGCTGTACTGGGCGTCGTGGACGAGAAGGTCGGCACCCCGGCACCACTCGATGTATTGCTTGGGCCACAGGGCGTCGATCTCGGCGGCAGGCCTTCCCTCCGCCTTGTACCTCGCCACCGTGTCGGTGAGTATGTCGGGATCGGTCCACGGCTCCTGGTCGGTCGCGTAGACGAAGGTCCGGCCGTCCTCCTCGAGACGGTAGCCGAAGGTCGCGATCGGGTGATGCATCGTGTGCGTCGTGACCCTGACCCCGGCCGCCTCGAAGCTCTCCCCCGCGACCATCTCGCGGAACTCGAGCTCGACCGGCATCTGGTCCATCGTCAGCGGGAAGTAGACCGGGTCCATCTGGTCGGCGAAGGCGCTCTGGAGCGACTTCATGGAGCCCTTGGGCCCGATCACGGTGAGCTTCGAGCCGCGCACGAAGTTGGGACCGAAGAAGGGAAACCCCTGGATGTGGTCCCAGTGCGTGTGGCTGATCAGGAGATAGGCCTGCACCGGGCCGTGGAGCGCATTGCCGAGCTCGCAGATGCCCGACCCGCTGTCGATGATGATCAGGTCGTCGGCGCCGGTGCGAACCTCGATGCAGGCCGTGTTGCCGCCAAAGCGGAGGGTGCTGCGGCCCGGGGTCGGGCGGGTTCCCCGGGTACCCCAGAACTTGACCCTCAACGGTGGTCGCCGAGGAGGAGCTCGTGATCGGGCCGGTAGGCGGCGGCCAGCTCGTACACCCGCCAGTCGATGAAGATGTCGAGCAGGTCGGAGTCGAGCTTGCCGACGAACTCCTTGCGGAGGATGTCGAGGGCCCGATCGACCGGGACCGCCCGCTTGTAGGGGCGGTCGGTCGCGGTCAGCGCGTCGAAGATGTCGGAGATCGTCATCATCCGCGCCTGGACCGGGATCTCGGGTGCCTGCAGCCTGCGCGGGTAACCCGAGCCGTCGAGCAGCTCGTGGTGGCCGTAGGCATACTGCGGCACGTTCCGCATCTGCGGCGTCCAGGGGATCTTGATCAGGAACTTGAAGCTGTGGGTGACGTGCGACTCGATCTCCAGCCGCTCCACCTCGTCGAGGGTGCCCTTGCGGATGGAGAGGAAGTGGAACTCGTCCGGCAGCAGAAGCGGCGTGCGCCGGTGGTCGACGTCCTCGTACATGTACTCGGCGAGCGCGGCGAGGGTCGACGCCTTGTCCTCCGGCAGGACGCTCGGCTCGTTCGCCGCGAGGACCCCTTCCAGCCAGTCCCGGAGGTTGGTGATCTCCTCGTTCATCTTCTTGTCGATGGCGTGGAAGTCGTGCTCGTGGAGCTCGCCGCCCCGCTCCATCGCCAGCGAGAGCTTTTTCTCGGTGTACTGCTGCTGGATCGACCGCTGGACGAAAGCGAAGCGCGCCCGGAGCAGCTCGATGTTGGCCGGGTAGAGCTTCTTCTCCTTGACCAGCACATGCTCGCGGACGCCGACCTTGCCGAAGTCGTGGAGGAGGCAGGCGTAGCGCAGCTCCTTCAGCCGCTCGGCATCGAAGTTGAGGTCCGAGTACCGGCCGACGCCCACCTCGTTCATCGCCTCGGCGAGGCCGACCGTCAGGGCTGCCACCCGGCCGCTGTGGCCGTAGGTGGTGGGGTCGCGGGACTCGATCGCGGTGACGCTCGCCTTCACGAAGCCCTCGAACAGGTTCTGGATCGCGTCGAGCAGGTTCTTGTTGTCGAGCGCGACGGCGGCCTGGGAGGCGATCGACTGGATCAGCTCGAGGTGGTCGGACTCGAAGGGGATGACCTCGCGCTCAACGTTGTCGCGGGTGAGCCGGGTGTCGTAGTGCCGCTTGGCGTTGATCAGCTGGACAGCTCCGACGATCTCGCCGTCGTGGTTGCGCATCGGCACGCAGAGCATCGAGCGGGTCCGATAGCCGTGCTGCTCGTCGAAGCTGCTGTTGAAGCCGAAGGGCACGTCGGGCGGCAGGTTGTAGGCGTCCTCGACGATCTGGGGACGGCCGCTCAGCACCGTGAAGCCGCCGATCGACTTCTCGATCAGCGGCATCTTGAAGGTGCTGAAGGGGACGTCGACCGAGTGCGTCTGGGTCCAGGCGAAGCGCAGCATGCGATGGCCGTCCTCCGCTTCCTCGACCAGATAGAGCGTCGCGGCGTCGGCGTTTGTGAGCTGCCGGCAGCTGTGCAGGATCAGGTCCTGGAGCTTGTCGATGTCGCGCTCGGAGGAGAGCGCGATGCCGATCCGGTTCATCTCCGTCATCCGCTCCCGGGCCCGCCTGTCAGCGCGCTCCAGGCTCGCCACCCGGATCCGCAGAACGACGTTCTCGCGCGCCGTGTTGAGGGCTGCGGAGAGGACGCGCGCCGGCGCGTCGACCGGGACCCAGACCGCGTCCGCGTCCCAACCCTCGGGCGGCTCGAAGCCGGCCGGGTGAAGGACTACGACGGACGCGCTGCTGAGCAGGTGGGTCAGCTGCTCGCGGGACTTGAGCGTCTCCGAAGCGACCAGGTAGAGAGCCGGGCCGTCGGGAACCGTCTCCCGCAGCAGCTCGATCGGCTCCAGCGCGAGCTCGGCAAGCACCTTGCCGATGCGCCCGACGTCGACACCCGGTCCAACGTGGATGGGAAGAGGGGTCATCGGCATCTTGAGGCGGCGATCCTATGTACCACCGTCGGAGGCGTTCTGGAGATGGATGAGGCGCAGGCCCTCGAGCGTCAGCTGGGGGTCCACGTCGTCGATCACGCGGGTGAGGCCGGCGACCATGGCCGCCTGGCCGCCGGTGGCGATGACGTGGGCGGTCCCGCCGAGCTCGTCCGTCATCCGCTTGACCATGTACTCGATCTGGCCGACGAAACCCCAGAGAAGGCCTGACTGGATGGCCGACATCGTGCTCCGGCCGATCACCGCGTCGGGTGCGAGCAGCTCGACCCGGATCAGCTTGGCGGTGTGCGCGACGAGCGCGTCGAGGCTGATCCCGACTCCCGGCGCGATGGCGCCTCCCAGGTACTCACCTCCCGCGGAGACGGCGTCGTAGGTCACCGCGGTGCCGAGGTCGATGACGATCGCCGGGCCGCCGTACTTCCGGAAGGCGGCCAGCGTGTTGGCGATCCGGTCGGCGCCGACTTCCTTGGGGTTCTCGATGGCCAGCCGGATGCCGGTCCTGACGCCTGGTCCGACGATCACCGGCCGGACCTTGAGGTACTCCACCGAGGCCTCTTCGAGGGCCGGGGTCAGGTTCGGCACCACGCTTCCGATGATCACGCCGTCGACCGCCTCCACCGTCAGGCCGCGGAGCTCGAAGAGATCGTTGAGCATGATCGCGACCTCGTCCCCGGTCCAGGTCGAGGGCGTCGTCATCCGCCAGTCCGCGACCAGGCGCTCGCCGTCATAGAGGCCCATCACGACGTTGGTGTTGCCGGCGTCGATTGCTAAGAGCACTTTCCCTTCCCCGCGGTAGGATACTAATTAGATGGCCATCGAAGAATCAGACGCCGAGCTGCTGACCATGTTCAAGGCGCTGGCGGATGAGAGCCGCCTCAAGATCATCGGCCTGCTCGCAACCCGGGAGCGGAGCGTCGACGAGCTGGCGACGACGCTGAAGCTCAAGCCGCCCACCGTGTCCCACCACCTGGCGACACTCCGCGAGAGCGGGCTGGTCGAGATGCGTGCGGCCGGGACGACCCACGTCTACAACTTTCAGCCGGAGAGCCTGCGCCGGCTCAACCGCCGCCTGGCACCGGAGAAGCTGGCCATCCCCGACGACGCCGGCGGCGACGAATGGGAGCGAAAGGTGCTCGCCGACTTCACCGAGCAGGGGCGGCTGAAGGCGGTGCCGGTAGGGGAGCGAAAGCGGCTCGTGATCCTGCGCTGGTTCGCCCGCAAGTTCGAGCCGGGCCGGCGCTACTCGGAGCTCGAGGTGAACGCGATCATCGCCGAGTTCATCAACGACTACGCCTCGATCCGGCGCTACCTCGTCGACAACCGCCTGATGGAGCGGCGCGCGAGCATCTACTGGCGGGTCGAGACGGCCGAGTAGAGCCCGCGCAGCCAGCGACTTTCGTGGCGCCCGATCAGCGCCGGCTCGCTGAACCCGTTGTCCCGCGCCAGCCTCTTCCAGGTGGCGAAGCTGAACGGAAACGGCACCCAGGGGTTTCCCCGGTCCACGTCGTACTCGACGACGATCAGCCTCCCGCCCGGCTTGAGGTAGGAGTGGACGAGCTTCAGCACGGGCGCCTTGTCCTCGGTGAAATGGAGCGAGTTGGCCATCACGACGCCGTCCAGCGACGGCAGGTCGAGTGGCTCCCTGAAGTCGCCCAGGACGACGCTCGTCGGCGCCTGCGCGAAGCGATGGCCGCGGGCCGTCTGCTGGCGGGCGAGGGCGGAATGGTCCCTGTCGACCGAGAAGATCAGCGCCGATGCCCCCACCAGCTCGGCGAGCGCGCTGGTGAAGGCGCCGTCCCCGGAGCCCAGGTCGGCCCACACACCGCCCGGGCCGGGAACGCCCGCCCGGATCAGCTCGACGAGGTCCTGGTGTTTCAGGAGTGGCTGCGCGCCCAGCCGCCGAGAGCCGCGGCCTGGCGCCCCACGCTGGCCGCGACGGCCTTGACCTGAGCGGGCTCGGGGCCACCCGGCAGGGAGCGCCGGCGAAGCGACTCGGCCACGTCCCAGGGCGGCCGGTGACGCCCCTCGAGGAGGGACTTCCCCACCTCGCCGTGGACCTCGCGGAAGGCGCGGCCGTCGGCGACCAGCTTCTCGGCGCTGTCGGTGGCCAGCAGCTCAGGATCGGCGACCGCCGCGGCCAGGCGATCCTGGTCGAACTCCAGCCGCTCGACCAGCAGGCGGGCAGCCTCGACACTCTCGAGGCAGTTGTCGACCGCGGAGAAGAGGTGTCGCTTGTCCTCCTGGAGGTCACGGTCGTAGGCCAGCGGCAGGCCCTTGACGATCATCGCCAATCCGACGAGGGATGCCAGCGGCCGGCCGCTCCGGCCCCGGATCAGCTCGGCGATGTCCGGGTTTCGCTTCTGGGGCATGATGCTCGAACCGGTCGACACCTCGTCGGCAAGCTTCAGGAAGCCGAACTCGCTGCTCGCCCAGAGCACCATATCCTCGCCGAAGCGGGAGAGGTGCAGCCCGATCGAGAGGCACGCGTAGACGAGGTCGAGCGCGAAGTCACGGTCGGCGACCGCGTCCATGCTGTTCCGGGTCAGCCGGGCGAAGCCGAGGGCCTCGGCGACGGCCATCCGCTCGAGCGGCAGCGTGGTGCCGGCCAGCGCTCCCGAGCCGAGCGGCATCTCGGAGGCGGCCGTGTAGGCGTTCATCACCCGGTTCGCATCGCGGAGCAAGGGATGGGCATGGGCCAGGAGGTGGTGGCCGGCGGTCACCGGCTGCGCCCGCTGGAGGTGGGTGTAGCCCGGCATCGCGAGGGCGTGGTGCCTGCCCGCCGTCCTGGCCAGGGCCTGGATCAGCCCGGCAAGCTCCTCGGCGATCGCCGAGGCGGCCGCCCGGCAGTAGAGACGCAGGTCGAGCGCCACCTGGTCGTTGCGGGAGCGGCCGGCGTGGAGGCGACCGGCGCCGTCTGGGTCGATCTCCGCCAACCGGCGCTCGACCGCGGTGTGGATGTCCTCGTCGCTGTCGGCGAAAACGAACCGGCCGCTCTCGATCTCCTTGCCCACCTGGACAAGGGCTCGCTGGAGACGGTTGAACCGGGTCTTGGTCAGGAGCCCGGCCTCGAGCAGGCCGCGGGCGTGGGCGATGCTCCCGGCGATGTCGTAGGGAGCGAGCTCAAGGTCGACCTCGAGCGAGCTCGAGAACCGTTCGAGCTCAGGCAGCAGCGGTTTGCGGAACCGCCCGCCCCACAACTTTCCCGTGCTCAGGGCGCCAGCCTCTTGACCTCGCCGAGGAGTCCGGCCAGGTCGCGGGTGTGGAGCTGGCCCTGAACCTGCGACGCGGTGCGGACGCCCTGGCCCCAGAGCTTGATGAAGCCCGCAGCGGCCGACTGGTCGAAGGTGTCGCCCTTGCCATAGGTGGCCAGCGAAAGCTGGTAGAGCTGTTCGGGGCCCTTGCGCCCCACCACCTGGGACGAGCCGCGGTAGAGCTTGAGACGGACGTCGCCGGTGACGTGCCGCTGGGTTTCGGCGACGAATGCGTAGAGCGCGTCGCGGAGCGGGCTGAACCAGAGGCCGTCATAGACCATCTGGCCCCACTGCTGGGCGACGACGTCCTTGAACCGCGCCACGTCCTTGGGCAGGGTGATGTCCTCGAGCGCCTGGTGGGCCTGGAGCAGCAGGACCGCCGCTGGCGCCTCGTAGATCTCGCGCGACTTGATCCCGATCAGCCGGTTCTCGAGGTGGTCGATCCGGCCCACGCCGGTCTCGCCGCCGAGCTGGTTCAGCCGCGTCACGATCTCCAGCGCGTCGAGCGGCCGGCCGTCGATGGCGGTCGGCAGACCCTCCTTGAAGGAGACCTCGACGTAGGTCGGCTCCTCCGGGCACTCGCGCGGGTCGCGGGTCCATTCGAACACCTCGGGAGGAGGCTCGGCCCAGGGATCCTCGAGGATCCCGGCCTCGATCGAGCGGCCCCAGAGGTTCTCATCGGTCGAGTACGGCGACTCGGCCGTGGCGGGCACCGGGATGCCGTGATCGCGGGCGTAATCGATCTCGTCGTCCCGGTTCATCCCCCACTCCCGGACCGGGGCCACGACCAGCAGGTCGGGCGCCAGGGCGGCGGTCGAGACGTCGAAGCGGACCTGGTCGTTGCCCTTGCCGGTGCAGCCGTGGGCGATCGCCTGGGCGCCTTCCTGGCGCGCGATCTGGACCATCTGGGCGGCGATCAGCGGCCGGCCGAGGGCGGTCGCCAGCGGGTACTCCTTCTCATAGACCGCGCCGGCCTGGAGCGACGGCCAGACGAAGTGCTTCAGGAAGGGCACTCTGCCGTCGACCACGTACGCGGCGGAGGCACCGATCTGGAGCGCGCGGGCCTGGATCGCGTCCAGGTCCTTCTTCTCGCCCAGGTTCACGGTCAGCGCGACCACGTCCCAGCCCCGGTCCTTGAGCCAGCGGATGCCGACCGAGGTGTCGAGTCCGCCCGAGTAGGCGAGCACGACCTTTCCCGGAGTGGGTTGAGTCAACCCACTAGCCATTCAAGAACTTGTGGAAGGCCTTAGCGGCGGCCGGGTCGGGGTGGACGACGATGATGGTGTCGTCGCCGGCCAGGGTTCCCGTCACGCCCGGCACCTCCCGTTCGTCGATCGCCCGCGCGACCAGGTTGGCGCAGCCGACCGAGGTCTTCACGACGGTGAGGAACTGGACCGTCTCGACCGAGACGATGTAGTCGGTGAAGAGGGCCGGCTTGTAGCCGGTCTTGGTCCGCATCAGGCCGAGCTCCTGGATGTCGCGGGAGACCGTCGCCTGGGTCGTGTCGAGGCCCATCCTGCCCAGCTCGTCGGTCAGCTCCTGCTGGGTGTGGATGCTCGTGTGGGAGACCAGGTTGAGGATTGCGAGGTGCCTTTTCTGTTTCATCACGCTTGAGCCGGAAGGGATGCCCGGAGGCGCTCGTGGGCCTGCTCGATGTCGGCGGCGCCGATGATCAGAGGCGGGACCATCCGCACCGTGTGGTCGTCCGTCGCATTGACCAGCACCCCGTTCTCGATGCACTTGTTCTGGAAGGCCTTGGCGACCGGCTCGGCGAAGGTGAAGGCCCGCATCAGGCCGAGGCCGCGTGGGTTCTGCTGGCCGAGGTCCTCGACGACCTGCCCGAGCAGGTCGCCCATCTCGGCGGCGTGCTCGACGAGGTGCTCGCGCTCGATCACGTCGAGCACCGTCAGCGCGACGCTGCAGGCGAGCGGGTTGCCGCCGAAGGTGGAGCCGTGGTCACCCGGTTCCAGCACATCGGCTTTCGGGGCGGCGAGTACTGCGGCGATCGGGAAGCCGCCGCCGAGCGCCTTGGCCAGCGTCATCACGTCGGGCGTGATCCCGGCGTGCTGGTGGGCGAACCAGCGGCCGGTGCGGCCGAAGCCGGTCTGGACCTCGTCCAGCATGAGCAGGACGTCCTGCTCGTCGCACCACTTGCGGACGCCCTCCAGGTAGCCCGGCGCCGCGGCGATCACGCCGCCCTCGCCGATCACCGGCTCCAGGCAGATGGCGACGGTCCGGTCGTTGGTCACCGCCTTGATCGCCTCGAGGTCGTTGTAGGGCACGTGGATGAAGCCGGGCGGGAGCGGCTCGAACCACTTCGAGTAGGCGGCCTTGCCGCCCATCGTCACCGAAGCGAGCGTGCGCCCGTGGAAGGCGCCGAACGCGCTGATGATCTCGAAGGCGCCGTCCTTTTTCTTCTTGCCCCACTTGCGGGCGATCTTGATCGCGGTGTCGTTCGCCTCGGCGCCGCTGTTGTTGAGGAAGACGCGGGACGGAAAGGCGAGCTCGACCAGCTTCTTGGCCAGGAAGACCTTGGGCTCGGTGTAGTAGAGGTCGGAGGAGTGGATCAGCACCTGGGCCTGGCGGGTGATCGCCTCGACGATCGCCGGGTGGCAGTGGCCGAGGGCGTTGACGGCGATCCCGGCCATCATGTCGAGGTACTCGCGGCCCTCGACGTCGTAGAGGTGCATCCCGGCGCCGCGAACCACCCGCAGGGGCTGGTGCTTGCCGGTCTGCATGACGTACTTCTGCTCGATCTCCTGGAAGTCGGCGAAGCCGAGGTGCTGATCGATCGTCATGGGGTAACCATCGTCCCGATTCCTGCCTCCGTGAATAGTTCGAGCAGCACCGCATGGGGAACGCGGCCGTCGATTATGTGGGCCTGGGGAACAGCGTCGATCGCGCGCAGGCAGGCCTTCAGCTTGGGGATCATGCCACCGCTGACGCCGCCGCCGCTGATCAACCGCTCGGCGTCGGCCTTGCGCAGCTCGCTGAGGACCTTCCCCTCGGCGTCGAGCACCCCTGGCACGTCGGTGAGCAGCAGCACCTTGCTGGCGCCGAGGCCGACCGCGATCTCGGCGGCCACGGTGTCGGCATTGATGTTGTAGGAGTTGCCGTCGTAGCCGAGGCCGATCGAGGCGATGACGGGGATGTAGCCACGCCCGAGGAGGGCCTCGATCGGCTCCGGGTTGACCTGCGTCACCCGCCCGACGAAGCCGAGCGCCGCGTTCTCGGGCTCGGCGATGATGCTGGGACCGTCCTCCCCGCTCATGCCGACCGCCTGGCCACCGAGGCGGTTGATGGTTGCCACCAGGTCGGGGCTCACCTTGCCGGTCAGCACCATCTTGACCACCTCCATGGTCGGGCCGTCGGTGACCCGCAGGCCGTCGACGAACTCCGACTTGAGGCCGAGCCGGTCGCTCATCGCCGTGATCTCCGGGCCGCCGCCGTGGACCAGCACCGGGAGTAGGCCGACGTAGCGCAGCAGGACGATGTCGAGGAGCGTCTCGTCCTTTCGCTCCATGGCGTGCCCGCCGAGCTTGATGACGATCTTCTGGCCGTGGAAGCGCTTGATGTAGGGCAATGCCTCGACCAGCACCCGGGCCCTGTCGGCGGCGTCGATCGTCATTGGTGGACGTTCCTCACTTTGTGGTTTGCCATTGATTTGCACGTACTCCCTAAAAAACGTGGCGCGTGGGCCTGGCTTGCCAGGCCCGGTTGGGTTGTCTTCCTCGCCGACCAGCGCCGCGCCGAGCGGGGGGTTTTGGAAGAGGGGCCAGACCCCCTTGCCCTCGTCATGTCGTGTAGTCGGCGTTAATCCGGACGTATTCCTCGGACAGGTCGCAGCCCCAGGCTTCGGCGGCGGCGTCGCCGAGGCCGAGCTCGGCGTGGATCATGATCTCCGGCTGCTCGAACGCGGCCCGAACCGCGTCGAGGTCGACCTCCTGGCCGGCGCCGCGGGTGAAGACCATAAGCCCGGCGATGCTGAGGTCGAGGCGGTCGATGGCCAGGTCGGCGCCACTGTAGCCGAGCGCGCAGACGATCCGGCCCCAGTTCGGGTCCCCGCCATGCACGGCCGACTTGACCAGGCTCGAGGAGGCGACCGAGCGGGCCGCCAGCCGGGCCTCCTCGAAGCTCGCGCCGCCGGTGACGCTGACGGTGATCAGCCGGGTCGCCCCCTCGCCGTCGCGGGCGATCTGCCGGGCGAGGTCGCGCGCGACCGAGAGCAGGGCCGCCTCCAGCTGCTCGGCCTCCGCTGTCTCGAGCTGGATCGGCGGGTTGCCGGCCGCCCCGTTGGCGAGGAGCAGGAAGGTGTCGTTGGTCGAGCTGTCGCCGTCCACCGTCACCTGGTTGAAGGAGTTGTCGGCGACCCGCCGCACGATCGCGGCCAGGAAGCCGGGCGCGACGGCGGCGTCGGTGGTGACGAAGGCGAGCATCGTCGCCATGTTCGGGTGGATCATCCCCGACCCCTTGCACATCCCTCCGACGCGGACGATGACCCCGCCGATCTCGACCTGAGCCGACGCCTCCTTGGGCACCGTGTCGGTCGTCATGATCGCCCGAGCCGCCGCGCCGCCGCCCTCTTCGTCGATCCCGGCGCAGGCCAGTGCGATGCCCTTCTTGACGGCGTCCATGGGAAGGAAGCGGCCGATGACCCCGGTCGAGCTGACGACCACCTGGGGCGGGTCGAGGTCGAGCTTGTCGGCGGTGAGCTTTGCCATCAGGAGCGCGTCCTTGTAGCCCTGGGCGCCGGTGCAGGCGTTGGCGTTGCCGGAGTTGATGACGACCGCCTGGACCCGATTCTGGCGGAGGTGGAGCTGGTCGATCACGATCGTCGCCGACTTCACCTTGTTGGTCGTGAAGACGCCCGCCGCGTCGCAGGGACGGTCGCTGAAGACGACGGCCAGGTCGTCCTTCTGGCCCGTCGGCATGGCGGAGGCGCCGGCTGTGAAGGCCTTGATCCCGCAGGCGGCGCTTCCCGCCTTCCAACCGCGGGGGAAGGTCACGGCCACTGGATCGCCTCCTTCAGCCCGGTTGTTCGCTCGAAGCCGAAGGCCAGGTTGAAGCACTCGACCCCTTGCCCCGACGCGCCCTTGAGCAGGTTGTCGAGCGCGCTTGTGACGACAGCCTTCTCTCCCTGGGAGGCGATGTTGACCAGGCAGAGGTTGGTATGCGCCGCGAGCTTGGTGGTCGGGGTCTTTGCCACCACCCTTGTGAAGGGCTGTCCGGCGTAGAACTCGCGGTAGGCGTCTTCCAGCTCGGCCGGCGAGCCTTTGAGGTCGAAGTAGCAGGTGGCCAGGATCCCCCGGGTCATGGGCACGAGGTGGGGCACGAAGGTGACCCGGGGAGGCTTGCCCTCGGCGGCCACACCGGCCAGCTCCTGGACGAGCTCGGGGAGGTGCCGATGGCCGGCGATGGCGTAGGCGCCGAGCGACTCGTTGACCTCACTGAAATGGACGCCGAGGCCCGGCGACCGGCCGGCGCCGCTGACGCCCGACTTGGCGTCGACGACGATGTCCGAGCCGACCAGCCCGGCGGCGACAGCCGGTGCCAGGCCGAGGATGGAGGCCGTCGAATAGCAGCCTGGCACGGCGACCAGCTCCGCGCCCGCCATCTCGCCCGCGTGCAGCTCGGGGAGGCCGAAGACCGCCTTCGCCAGCAGCTCGGGCGCGGGGTGCTCCTGCTTGTACCAGAGCGGGTACTGGGCGAGGTCGTGGAGCCGGAAGTCGGCGCTCATGTCGATGACCCGCGCCCCGGCCCCGAGCCAGCCCGCGGCCAGGCCGGCGCCGACGTTGTGGGGCAGGCAGGAGAAGACGACGTCGGCTGCGGCCGCATCCGGTTCCTCGCGGAAGGTTCCCTCCAGACCGAGGAGCGGGAACACCTCCGAGTAAGGCTTGCCGGCGGAGGACCGCGAGGTGAGCTGGACCAGCTCGACGCCCGGGTGCCGGGTGAGGAGGTGGACCAGCGTCATGCCCGCGTAGCCGTTCGCCCCGGCGACGGCCGCCCTGATCTTCATGGCTGCATGAATATACAGGGCAGACGCATATTCATGCAGTCACGACTTGAAGTCGTCGGGGGTGAGGAAGCCGGCCAGCCGGCCGCTGCCGGGCGTGATCGCGGACCACTCCTCGGTATCGAAGATGAGCGTCGCAAGCGTGCAGGTCGGGAACGCCCCCGGGGCCTTCCGGGCGGGAACCAGGCTGTTGGCGAGGTCCTCGAAACCCGGGTTATGGCCGACGAGAAGTACCGAGCCGATGCCTTTGGGCAGCTGACCCACAAACCGGAGGAGCTGGTCGGGGCTGGCGGCATAGATCGTCGGCTCATCGCTGCGCGCCGTGTCGCCGAGAGAGGGCAGGATCGCCTCCAGCGTTCGGCGGGCACGCAGCGCGGGCGAGCAGAAGACCAGCTGCACGTCGATCGGGTGGAGCTCGAGGTGGCGGGCCAGGCGTTTGGCGTCGCGCTTGCCACGGCCGTTGAGCGGCCGCTGTTCGTCCGGCAGCTTGGGATCGTCCCAGTCGGACTTGGCGTGGCGGAGCAGGTGGAGAGTCTTCACGGGCAGCTCACCTGAACCGTTCTCGAGATCAGGCGACACTGCAACCGATCCGAAAACACAAAGACACGAAGCGCACGAAGGACGCACAAAGGAAGACGATTTAGGGGAGCCGGCGTTCGATGGCTATCGATTTTCCGCCCGGTTCCTTCGTGCGTCTTGGTGCTCTTTGTGACTTTGTGTTGCATCTCGCTGTCACCTAGGCCCTGGTGAAGAAGCAGCTCTTGGTGACTTTGTGGTGGATCGCGCTGTCATCCAACCTTGGAAGCTGGTCACGCTATGCCCTGGTGAAGAAGCAGCTCTCGGCGCCGGTGTGGCAGGCCGGACCGTGTGGGTGGACCTTGAGCAGGACGGTGTCGGAGTCGCAGTCCAGCCAGCGCTCGACGACCTCGAGGTGGTTGCCGGAGGTCGCTCCCTTCTCCCACAGGCCGCGGGAGCGGGAATGGAACCAGGCCCGCCCGGTCTCGACCGTCTTCGCCCACGCCTCGGCGTCCATGTAGGCGACCATCAGCACCCTGCCGGTCTCCACGTCCTGGGCGATGACGGGGATCAGGCCCTTCGAGAAGTCGGGCGTTGCACCCGTCCCCGCGCCTTCGATCTCTTCCATGTCCTCGCTCACAGCCGGATCTCCAGGCCTCTCGCGGCGAGGTCTTTCTTCACGTCGGAGATCCGCAGCTCCCCGAAGTGGAAGATCGACGCGGCCAGGGCTGCTTCGGCGCCGCCTTCGGTCAGAGCCGCGTACATATCGCCCGCCGTGCCCGCGCCGCCCGACGCGATCACCGGTAGCCGGACGGCGGCGCTTACCTCGGCGGTGAGGGCGAGGTCGTAGCCGTCCTTCGTTCCGTCCCGGTCCATCGACGTCAGCAGGATCTCCCCCGCTCCCCGCCGCTCTCCCTCGCGCGCCCACTCCACCGCGTCCAGGCCGGTTGCCCGGCGGCCGCCGTGCGAGAACACCTCCCAGCCGGGGCCGTCGACCCTTCGCCGGGCGTCGATCGCCAGGACCATGCACTGGGCCCCGAACAGCTCGGCGCCGAGCGTCAGGAGCTCGGGGTCGTCGATTGCGGCGGTGTTCACGGAAACCTTGTCGGCGCCGTGTGAGAGCAGCTCCTGGATGTCGTCCGTGGTCCGAACCCCGCCTCCCACCGTCAGCGGGATGAAGACCTGGTCGGCCGTCCGCGCCACGGCGTCGAGGAGGATCGAGCGGGCGCTCGAGGAGGCGGTGATGTCGAGGAAGACGAGCTCGTCGGCCCCCGCCGCGTCATAGGCCGCGGCGAGCTCGGCCGGGTCGCCCGCATCGCGCAGCTCGACGAAGCGCACGCCCTTCACGACGCGCCCGCCGTCCACGTCCAGGCAGGGGATGATCCGCTTGGCCGGCACGGGCGCTGTCAGCCCTCCCCGCAGACGGCGAGGAAGTTGGCGTAGACGCGGAGCCCGTCGGGGCCGCTCTTCTCGGGATGGAACTGGGTTCCCATCACGTTCAGCTTCGCCGCAGCGGCGACGGGCGCCGTGTCGGTGCTGCCACAGGCGTCCGGGGAGGCGGACGGGGTGTAGGAGTGCACGAAATAGAAGTAGGAGCCGTCGGCGATCCCGGTCCAGAGCGGCGCCCAGTCGGTCTGCTTGAGGCGGCACCAGCCGATCACGGGCAGGTGCGGGCTGGAGCGGATGAGGTCGACCTGGCCCCGGAGCAGGCCCAGGCCCTGGTGGCGGCCGTGCTCGCTCGACTCCTCGAACAGCAGCTGGTAGCCGAGGCAAACTCCCAGCAGCGGCTTGCCCTTGCGCGCCAGCTCGACGACCTCCCGGCCGAGGTTCCCTGCCGTCAGCTTCTCGAGCGCGGGAGCGAATGCCCCGACACCCGGGAGCACGACGCCGTTGGCCCGCCGCAGGTCCTCCTTGTCGGAGGTGATCTTCGGCTTGGCGCCGGCGTGGAGCAGCGCGCGCTCGACCGAGCGCAGGTTGCCGACGCCGTAATCGACGATCGCGATCAACCGAGCAGGCCCTTCGACGACGGAACACCCCGACCACCCAGGCTCATCGCCTCGCGCAGCGCCAGGCCGAGCGCCTTGGCCGCCGACTCCGCGATGTGGTGGCGGTTGCGGCCGCGGATCAGGTCGACGTGGATGGTCGCGCCGAGGTGGATCGAGAGCGCCCGCCAGAACTCCTCCAGGACCTCCGACTCGAGGCTGCCCACCTTGCCCTTGAGCGGCAGGTTGTAGGACAGGAAGGGCCGCTTGCCGAGGTCGACGACGACCCGGGCCAGGGATTCGTCGAGGGGCGCATAAGCGGCGGCGAATCGGGTTATCCCCTCCCGACTGCCGAGCGCCTCGGATAAAGCCTGGCCGATCACGATCCCGGCGTCCTCGCAGAGGTGATGGGGGTCGACGGCGACGTCGCCGCGGCCTTTGAAGACCAGGTCGAAGGCCCCATAGCGGGCGATCTGCTCGACCATGTGGTCGAGGAAGGGCAGGCCGGTCTCCACCTCCACCCGGCCCTGGCCGTCGAGCTCGACCTCCGCCACCAGCTGGGTCTCCCGCGACTTCCGCTCGATCCTGCCTTTTCTACTCAAGAGTGGGCCTCCGGGGTCGTCGGCGAGAGATGGGGCGTCCAGGGGCGTCGGATGCAAGGAAGTTTCGAGCATCGCAGCGAGCGCAGCTCAGGCTGCGTGAGCGAGAAGCGCAGGAACTGACGCCGCAGACGACCCCCCTGGGCGACTCAGATCCGTCGAAGATCCCCGGTGGCCTACTCAAGCCTTACCTCTACAGCGTGCGCGTGTGCCGTCAGTCCCTCCAGGTTGGCGAGCGCGACGCACGCCTCCCGGAGCAGCTCGAGGTCGCCCCGGTTCAGGCTCGCGACGCTCGTTCGCTTCAGGAAGTTGTACACGCCGAGAGGCGAGCTGAAGCGCGCCGCGCCGGCGGTCGGCAGGGTGTGGTTGGGACCCGCGACGTAGTCGCCGAGCGACACGGGAGCGTAGGGGCCGACGAAGACGGCGCCGGCGTTCTCGACCCTGGCGGCCAGCGGTGCGGGTTCGGCGGCGATCAGCTCCAGGTGCTCGGGCGCGAAGTCGTTCGCCACCTGCATGGCCAGGTCGAGGTTGGCGACGACGACGATGCAGCAGTGGGCGGCCCCGATGACCTCCGCCCGCTCCAAACCCTGGACGAGGCTCGCGAACTCCTCCTCGACGCGGTCAGCGAGCTCGCTCGAGTCGGTGACCAGCACCGCCCAGGCCATCGGGTCGTGCTCCAGCTGGGAGGCGAGGTCGGCGGCCACGAAATCGGCCCGGGCGGCCGCGTCGGCGACGATCATGATCTCGGTCGGACCGGCGAGCGAGTCGATCCCGACCGAGCCGAAGACCTCCTTCTTGGCGAGCATCACGTAGACGTTGCCGGGGCCGACCAGGACGTCGACGCGGGGCACGCTCTCGGTGCCGTAGGCGAGGGCGGCGATCGCCTGGGCACCGCCCAGCCGGTAGACCTCGTCCACGCCGGCGACAGCGGCGGCTGCAAGCACCGCGGCGGGGACCGAGCCGTCGGTCGCCGGCGGCGTCGCCACGACGACCTCCTTCACGCCGGCAACCCGCGCCGGGATCACCCCCATCAGGACGGTCGACGGATAGGCGGCGCGGCCGCCGGGGACGTAAATTCCGGCGCGCCGGACCGGTCGCGTCAGGAGCTTCAGCCCGGGTGTGCCCGTGACCGGCTCGAAAACCTGCGTCTCGTGGAAGGCGCGGATCCGTTTTGCGGCGAACTCGAGCGCGGCTCGATCGCCCGGCGCAAGCCGGCGGAGCGCGCTGTCGATCTCCTGCTGAGGGACCCGGTAGCCATCCTCGGGCGCGGGGCGCCAGCCGTCGAAGCGGAAGCCGTACTCGGCCAGGGCCGAGTCGCCCTCGGCTCGCACCCTCCGGCAGATCTCGCGGACCGCGGCCTGCTCCTCGGCCAGGCCGGTGAGGTCGAGCCGGCGCCGGCTGAGCGGGCTGTCCAGCCAGCTGCCGAGGTCGAAGCGGCGGATGCTCATCTCGCCCTGGCTGCCTGTGCGAGCCGGGTCACCAGAGACTGGACCTCGCCGCTGCGGGTCTTCAGGCTGGCCTGGTTGGCGATCAGCCGTGCCGTCGACGATGCGACCTCGGCGATCACCCGGAGCCGGTTCTCGCGAAGCGTCGCACCGGTCGCGGTCAGGTCGACGATGGCGTCCGCAAGGCCCACCTGGGGGGCCAGCTCGACCGAGCCGTGGAGGCCGACGATCTCAGCGGCCTTGCCGCTGGCGGCGAAGAAGGCGGCTGTCGCCCGCGGGTACTTGGTGGCCACCCTCAGCACCGGCGGCCAGGTCTCGGGGGCGCCCAGCTCGGAGCCTTCCGGCACGGCCATCACGAGGGTGCAGGCGCCGAAGGCGAGGTCGACGAGCTCGTAGTGGCTGCCCGGGTTCTCCCAGAGCTGGTCCTTGCCGACAACCCCAAGGTCGGCGGCGCCGAAATCGACATAGGCGGCGACGTCGGCCGGCCGGACCAGCACCACCCGCACGCCGTCCTTGTCGAGCAGCAGCCGCCGCCCGAGCTGGCCACGGTCGATCTTGGTGATCCCGGCCTCGGCAAGCAGCGCGAGGCTTGGCTCGAGCAGGACTCCGGTGCAGAGGGCGATCGAGACGCTCAAGGCCAAGACCTCACAGCCCGCCTCCGGTCATAGGACGGCTCCCGCCATTTGGCCCACGACATGCTCCGGTGGTAAGCGCCTCGTCTTGCCGGCCGCGTCGACCCAGGCCACCTTGCCCTCGCCGGTGCAGTGGAGGAGGTTGACGGCCGCCACCCGGGCGTGCCAGGTGCGGGCCTCCGGGAGCGGGCGTGGTTCGCTGTCGACCACCGCTCGCATCCCGAAGAGGCGGAGCGATGACGCCAGCCGCAGCGCCGCCGGCAGGCCGGCGGTGGTCCAGCAGACCGCCGCGTCAAGCCGCGGCAGCGCCGGCCGGCCGCCCGAGCGGGAGATCGCCTCGGCCACCAGGTCGAGGTGGACGACAAAGCCGGTCGCCGGCGCCGCGCGCCCGAAGCGCTCGAGCAGGCCGTCGTAGCGGCCCCCCTGCGCCAGCGGCCGGCCGAGGTCCGGCCCGTAGGCCTCGAAGATCACCCCCGTGTAGTAGTCGAAGTCGCGGATCGCGCCCAGGTCGAGGTTGACCACGTCATCCAGGCCGTGGGCGCCGAGGAGCTCGTGGACCCGGGCGAGCTCCTCGAGCGCGGTTTCCGAGCGGCGGTTCGCCACCAGCCCGGCCGCGGCGTCAAGGATCTCGGCGCCCCCCCGCAAAGCGGGGAAGCGGAGCAGGAGCTCCCGCTCTGCACTACGAAGGGGGGTCGAGGCGAGAAGCTCCTCGAGGGCGACGAAGTCGCGGGCGGCCAGCGCCTGCTTGACACCCGCCTCCACTTCCGGGTCGAGCTTGAGGCCGGCGAGCAGGCCCTTGAAGAACTCGGAGTGGCCCACATCGACCTGGTAGCGGCCGAGTCCCGCGGCGTCCAGGCAGCGGACGGCAAGCGCGATCACCTCGGCGTCCGCCACCGGGCCCGCTGCCCCGATCAGCTCTGCCCCGGCCTGGTGCTTCTCGCGGCGGCTTGAGAAGCGGCCGCCGTCATTGGCGAGGACCGAGGCGGCGTAGCAAAGCCGGAGTGGCAGCGGGGTGGAGCGCAGGCCGCCGGCTGCGAGGCGAGCGACCGGGACCGTCTTCTCGCCCACGATCGCGAGCACCGACCCGTCGGCGTCGGCGAACTTGAAGAGCTTGCGGCGCTGTTCGGGCTCCAGCCCGAGGCTCAATACGCCGTCCGACTCAAGCGTGGGCGTGACGACGAAGCGATACCCCCATCGCCGCATCTCGGCGAGGATGGCCTCCTGACCGGAGCGCATCGACTCGGCTTCCTCGGGCAGCAGGTCCCGGAAGCCGGCCGGCGTGTCAAGCGGTGTGAAAGGACTCCTTTGACGCGCTGCTCACTCGTCGTCCTCGTCGTCGTCGTCCTCTTCGGCAGTGTCGGTCTCGGCCTCGTCGGAGAAGTCGAGCGTCTCGTCGGCGTCGTCGTCGACGACGGTGAGGCCCTCCAGCTCATCGACTGGACCCTCGACATCCTCGCTGTTGCGGGGCTCGTCCTCGTCGTCGTCCCGGAAGCCGTCGACGTCCCGGGTGAGGAGCAGGCTCTCCTTCGTGTAGGGCCGGAAGGCCTCAGCCTCCCGCTTGCGCCGCTGCGGGAAGCTGGGCTTGCCGACGAACTTGGGATCCTGGTAGGTCTCCCGGATCATCAGCTTGACGGAGCCCGGTTCGACCGAGGTGACGGCGGCGAGGTACCGGTTGCCGCCCTGGATGAACTTGATCAGCCGCCGGGCGAGGCGGGCTTCGATGGTCCCCAGCTTCACCCCGCGGACGGTCTCGGCCATGATCGAGTCGCCGGTGATGCGGAGCTCGGCGATGTCGCCCGAGCCGATCTTGTTGTGCACGTTGGGGTCGTCGACCGAGTCGAGCTGGGTGCTGGACGTCTTGCCCTGCTCCTCGACGAAGAGGTTCAGGTCGACGCGGGTCGGGCCGACCTTCACGTCCTTGGACTGGGCGAGGACGTCGAGCTTGGCCCGGTTCTTCTGGGCGATGGTGTTGAGCGGGTTCAGGGCGAGGGTCGCCTCATAGGCCGCCTTGGCCTCGTCGAAGCGCCCGAGCTCGGTCATCGCCTTCCCCAGCCGGTTGTTGGCCTCCTCGTCGGAACCGAAGCGCTCCAGGATCGCCTGGTTGATCTCGGCGGCATCCTCCCAGCGGCCGGCAAGGGCGGCCTGCACGGCCTCGTCTACGAATTGGCCCTTGGGCTTGAGATGCTCGTTGAAATCCGTCTTCAAGTACGTGCTCCGATGGGAGAGGGGGGGCGACGACAGAAACCCGAGTATACCGGCGGGCTCAAATTGACACCCCACAGATCATCCGCTATACAGTCTCCAACTTCGGGCGGGTTAAGATTCGCCCCGTCCGGAACCCTCGTAGGGGGAGTAGATCTAGTTCCCGGGACATTTTCAGGAGGACAAGCATGCGCACAGCTCGACTAGGTCGGGTCGCGGCCATGGCATCTCTGGCAATCGTCGCAATGGCGTGCGGCGGCGGCACGAGCAGCACTGGCGGCGGCAGCAAGGGCACCATCTCGATCGGAGTGGACCTGCCCGAATCCGGAGCGGCGGCCTCGTCCGGCCTCCCCACGCTCAACGGCGTGAAGTTCGCGGTCCAGAAGGCCGGCAACGCGGTGAGCGGCTGGACGCTCACGGTCGAGAACCGTGACGACGCGGTCGGCGGCACGTACAACGCCGACAAGGGCGTCCAGAACGTGACCGACCTCATCAACAACAACGCGGTCGTTTCCATGGTCGGGCCCTTCAACTCGGCCGTCGGCAAGGCCGAGATCCCGATTGCGGCGCCGGCCCACCTGACGATGATCAGCCCGTCGAACACCAATCCCTGTCTCACCAAGAACCTGGGCAAGCCGAACTGCGACTATGCCCCGGCCGACCTTCGCAAGGGCAACCCGAACAACTACTTCCGGGTCGTCGCGACCGACGACCTGCAGGGGCCCGCGATGGCCGACTACGCCTACCAGACCCTGGGCATCAAGAAGATCGGCGTGATGGACGAGAAGACCGTCTTCGGCGTCGGCATCGCGAACACCTTCGAGGCCCAGTTCAAGAAGGACGGCGGCACCACGCAGCGCCAGTCCTTCGACCCCAAGACCACCACTGACTGGCGGTCGATCCTCAACGGCTTCAAGGACTTCGGCGCCACCGCCATCTATGTCGGCGGCACGGACGACCAGAGCGCCTGCAAGCCGCGCGGCCAGATGACCGCCCTCGGGATCGGCAGCTGGCCGTACCTCGGCGGCGACGGCATCGAGACCTCGCAGTGCATCGATGACGGAGCCGACGCGGCCGCCGGCGTCTCGGCGACCACCGCCGGCGCTGACGCGGGCCAGATCTCTTCCGCGGCCTCGGTCATCACCGACTTCAAGAAGTCGTTCACCGGCGCCAACGACTACGGCTCCTACACGATGTCCGCGTATGACGCGGCCACCATCGAGATCCAGGCCATCAAGAAGGCGATCGACGCCGGCAAGGATCCCAAGAAGATCAACGACTTCCGCGAGGCGGTTCGCGTCAACGTGGCCGCGACCAGCAACTTCCAGGGCGTCCTCGGCACCGTGACCTTCGACTCCAGCGGCGACACCTCGGCCAAGATCATCTCGGTCTACGCCGTCAAAAAGCAGGACGCTGCCCGCGTGGCGGTCGGCGACCTGACCTGCGGCAAGGCCGGCGGGGCCAACGCGGCCATGTGCTTCGTCTGGGTCAAGCAATTCAACTTCGGCGCTTAGTCATTCGATAAACCAGGGAGGGGGCCAACGCGGCCCCCTCCTAATTTTGTGTAGGGGAGCGGGAACTTGGAATCGATCCAGCGACTCCGTGCCACGTTTGCCGGTGACCTTGGAACGGCCCTCTTCTCGACCATGGGCATCGCCGCCCTCGGCTGGATCGTCATCCTGGCCATCCAGAGTCCCCGGTCCCTGATCGCGACGATGGTGATCGGGATCACCGACGGCGCCATCTACGCCCTGATCGCTCTCGGCTACACGATGGTCTACGGCATCATCGAGCTGATCAACTTCGCGCACGGCGACGTATTCACGCTGGGCGGCTTCGTCGCCCTCCCCCTCTTCGCGCTCTTCGGGATCGGGCCCGGCTCCCACTACGCGCTGGCTTACGTCCCGGTCCTGGTGCTTGTCTTTGTCCTCGTCATGGCCATCAACGGGCTCGTCAACATCACCATCGAGCGGGTCGCCTACCGACCCCTTCGCAGCGCTCCCCGCCTCGCGCCCCTGATCACGGCCATCGGGATGTCCTTCATCCTCGAGGGCATCATGTACCTGTGGCGGGGTCCGGTGAACCTCCGCTTCCCCGACCTGATCTCGGAGGACCGCTACACGAACTCGCTGATCGACATCGGTGTGAAGGACGTGATGGTGGTCGCGGTGACGATCTTCCTGGTCGTGCTGCTCTCGCTCTTCATCAACCGGACCAAGCTCGGCAAGGCGATGCGCGCCACGGCCCAGGACCGGGACGCCGCGCAGCTGATGGGCATCGACATCAACCGGACGATCGCCGCCACCTTCTTCATCGGTGCGGCGCTTGCCGGCGCCGGCGGCCTCGTCTACGCGCTCTACTTCAACTCGATCAAGTTCGACCTCGGCTTCTCGGCCGGCCTCATCGCCTTCACCGCCGCGGTCCTGGGTGGGATCGGCAACATCGAGGGCGCCGCGCTCGGCGGGCTGGTGATCGGGATCATCCGGGCTCTCAACGAGCGCTACGTGTCGGCCAGCTGGTCAGACGTCGTCATCTTCGCGATCCTCATCATCGTGCTCGTCTTCCGCCCGACCGGCCTGCTCGGCATGCGGGTGCCGGAGAAATGATCGCGACCCTGCGCGACCCCAAGGAGCTGCGCCGCAGGCTCCGCGAGTGGTCGCGCGATCCCAACATGGTCGTCTTTGGGGTGCTGCTGATCGGCGCGATCGTATTCCCGCCGCTGGCGTCGTTCGCCACCGGCACCAACACCCTGACCGGCCTCGCCGCCGACGCCGGGGTGTGGGTGCTGCTCGCCATCGGGCTCAACGTGGTGGTGGGCTTCGCCGGCCTCCTCGACCTCGGCTACGCCGCCTTCTTCGCGATCGGCGCCTACACCTACGCGCTGCTCGCCTCGACCCAGCTGTCGGCCAGCCCGCTCCAGCACGCGATCCACCTGCCCTTCTGGATCCTGCTCTTCTGCGCCATGTTCGTGGCGGCGACCGCGGGCGCCCTGCTCGGGGCCCCGACGCTCCGACTCCGGGGCGACTACCTCGCGATCGTCACGCTCGGCTTTGGCGAGATCGTCCCGCGCGTCTTCCGCAACGATCCCGGCCACTGGACCGGCGGCATCAACGCGATCGGCAACATCGACCAGCCCACCCTGCCGATCTGCCTCGACGGTCCCTGGTCGCGGGGCGACGATCTGAAGCTCATGTTCGGCACCAGCAACTGCTCCTTCAGCATCACCGACCCCACCGCCTATTACGTGCTGATGGTCCTGCTCATCGTCGCCTGCGTGATCCTCGTCTCCAACCTCCAGGTGTCCCGCCTCGGCCGGGCCTGGGCGGCGGTCCGGGAGGACGAGGTTGCGGCAGCCGCGATGGGCGTGAACACGCGGAACATCAAGCTCCTCGCCTTCGCCATCGGGGCCGCCTTCAGCGGCTTCGGAGGCGCCTACTACGGTGCCAAGCTCTCCCTCGTGAGCCCCGACAACTTCGACTTCACGGTCTCCATCACCGTGCTCGTGATGGTGGTCCTGGGCGGGATGGGCAATATCGCGGGCGTCATCATCGGCGCCCTCGCCGTCTACTTCCTGGAATTCAAGTTCCTCACCGACCTGCCCCGGAACACGCACGCCCTGGTGGACGCCATCGGGCTCGGCCCGCTGCTCGACCCCAGCAACCCCCTGACCGGCTGGCCCGGCATCGAGGACTTCGTCGGCCGCCTGAACTTCCTGGTGCTGGGCCTGATCCTGGTCCTCATGATGCTGCTCCGTCCACAGGGAATCCTCCCCAGCCGGGTCCGCGCCCAGGAGCTCAAGGCCGAGGGAGCTCAGGACGACACCGTCTTCGACCAGCGGGCGGGACAGACATGACCGAAGAACGCTCCGGCGAGACGATCCTCAAGCTGGAGGGCGTCACCAAGCGCTTCCTCGGCCTGGTGGCCGTCGACAACGTCAGCTTCGAGGTCAAACGGGGCGAGGTGTTCGCCCTCATCGGTCCCAACGGCGCGGGCAAGACAACCCTCTTCAACTGCATCACCGGGATGTTTCCGCCGAGCGAGGGCAACGTCCTCTTCGGCGACAAGGCGATCACCGGCTTCAAACCGCACCGCGTGGCTCACCTCGGGATCGCGCGGACCTTCCAGAACATCCGCGTCTTCGACTACATGACCGCCCTCGACAACGTCCGGCTCGGGCAGCACGCGCGGATGAAGGCGCAGATCTGGGACGCCCTTTTCAAGACGCCCCGGGCCCGGAAGGAGGAGGCGGCGGTTACCCAACGGTCGCACGAGCTGCTCAAGTTCGTCGGCATCGACCGCTACGCCAACAGCTACGCGCGAAACCTTCCCTACGGCGCCCAGCGCCGCCTCGAGATCGCCCGGGCGCTGGCAACGGATCCCCGGCTCCTCCTGCTCGACGAGCCGGCGGCCGGCTTCAACCCGCAGGAGAAGGTCGAGCTGATGGCCCTCGTCGAGAAGGTGCGCGCCCAGGACATCACCGTCTTCCTGATCGAGCACGACATGCGGGTCGTGATGGGCGCCTCCGACCGGATCGTCGTGCTCGACCACGGCATCAAGATCGCCGAGGGCACCCCGCAGGAGGTCAGACGCGATCCCAAGGTGATCGAAGCGTACCTGGGCAAATCGGCATAGTGTCCCCTGTCCGAACTTCGACGAACATGCCTCGGCCGCCGCGGAGCGGCGACCGGGTGACCCTGCCGGCTCATCCGCTGACGACGCCGACCTCTTCGTTCCCGCCTGTGTTACTCGCTTACAGGTCTATGGACATGCGCGCTGCGTTACTCGGCGGCGCCTCGATCTCGACGCCCTCAGCGGCGATTCTTCGCCGAATCTCGGACAGGGGACACTGATGGCGCTCCTCGAGCTGCATGGGGTCGACGCCTTCTACGGCCGGGTGCAGGCTCTCCACGGGGTCACCCTCCAGGTCGACAAGGGCGAGGTCGTCGCCCTCATCGGGTCGAACGGGGCCGGCAAGACGACCACCCTGCGGACCATCTCGGGTCTGATGCACCCGGCCAAGGGCCAGGTGATCTTCGACGGCCAGGACATCAGCGGCATCAGCGCCTCCAAGATCGTCGAGATGGGGATCTGCCAGTCGCCCGAAGGCAGGCGGCTCTTCCCCCGGATGTCGGTCCAGGACAACCTGCTGATGGGGGCCTACACCCGTCGCGACCGGGCCAATATCGACAAGGACATGAAGCACGTGTTCGAGCTCTTCCCTCGCGTCGAGGAGCGGCGCAGCCAGATCGCCGGCACGCTCTCGGGCGGCGAGCAGCGGATGCTCGCGATGGGCCGCGCGCTGATGGCGCGGCCCAAGGTGCTGATGCTCGACGAGCCGTCGCTCGGCCTCGCACCGATCCTCGTGGATACCATCTTCGCGGTGATCAAGGAGATCAACGGCGAGGGCACGCCGGTGCTGCTGGTCGAGCAGAACGCGTCCAAGGCCCTCGGCGCCGCGCATCGCGCCTACGTTCTGGAAACCGGGGTGGTCGCCAAGGAAGGCACCGGAAAGGAGCTCCTCGAATCAGAGGACGTTCAGAAGGCCTACCTCGGGATGTGACCCGGCGGCTGGCCGGCGCCCTGCTCGCGCTGCTCTGCCTGGCAGGTTGTAGCGCCGGTCCCCCGCAGCCGGTCCGGTCGAACCTGCTGATCGGGGTCGACGTGCCTCAGACCGGCCCGGAGGCCGCCGATGGGATGGCGGTCGTCGACGCGGTGAGGCAGGTGCTCAGGGACCAGTACAAGGGGATCATCGAAGGCCTGCCGGTGGTGGTCCGGCCCTTCGATGACAGTGCCGGAGGGCAGCGTGACCCGGCGCAGGGCGAGCGCAACCTGCACGAGATGGTCGCCGACCCCTCCCTGGTGGGGATGGTCGGGCCGCTCAATTCGGACGTGGCAGGCGCCGAGATACCGGTCGCCAGCGCCGCCCACCTTGCGATGGTCAGCCCGGGTGCCTCCAATGAGTGCCTGACCAAGGCGCAGGCCGGCTGCCTGCTGTCGCCGGCGGACCTGCGGATGGGCAGGCCCAACGATTTCTTCCGGGTCCTGCCGACAAGCGACCTCGAGCCGGCCGCCCTGGTCGCGTACGCGACCGGGACACTGCACGTCACCCACGTTGCCGTCGCCTCCGACGGGCAGGCCTACGGCAAGGCCGTCCGGGCCGCTCTCGAGACGGCGCTCAAGGCGACCGGCTTCACGCCCGTGAACGCCACCGATCTCGATCCCAACAACCCGGCTGCCGTCGATGCCTTTCTCACCGAGGCCAAGACTGGCGGCGCCGATGCCGTCTTCTTCGCCGGTCGGGCCGACGGCGGCGCCTGCAAGGTGCAGCCGCGGGTGGCGGCGAAGCTGGGCGCCGCCGTGCCCTTTCTAGGCGCGGGCGGGCTCGAGGGGGCCGCCTGTCTCAACGATGCGGGCAAGGCCATTTCGGGGCTCTATACGATCACCGCCGGGTCAGGCTCGGTCGGCGACCGGGCCGGGGTCGCGGCGCGGGCCCTCCTGGCCGCTGTCGCGGTGGCGGTGAAGGCCTCCGGCGGCAACCTGCCCACCCGGGAGGACGTGCGGCTTGCCGTCAGCCGCGGCAGCAACCCGCATTTCGACAGCAACGGCGACACCCGGGACCGCGTCTTCACGATCCTCAAGGCCCAGGGCCAGCCACCCGCCTGGGTGCCCGGCGACGAGGTACGGGTCTAGCCTCTACAAATTCAGAGTTCAGGCCACAGCGACCATCGGATTCACCACAAAGTCACGAAGAGCGCCAAGACGCACTGAGAAACGAGTCTCAAACAGAAACTAACGGACACGTGCTGGCTGACTAATTTCTCTTCCTTTGTGCGTCCTTCGTGGCCTTTGTGCCTTTGTGGTTATCGGACCCGGTCCAGCGCCGCCTTGTCTCGAAAGCAGTTTCAGGCTAGCCGGGAGCCCGGTAGCTCAACGCGAAGATGAAGACGAGGAGAGCGGCGAAGAGGCCGTACTCCATCACCACCTGGCGGCTCAATGTCTCCTCCGCCGTGTGCCGGATCACGCCTCGGTTGATGTACCAGGCGAGCAGGAGCATGGCGGCGAAGACGCCTTCGGGCGCCTTCCCGGCATAGGCGAAGATCGCCCAGGCGAAGAAGGTGGCGACCTGGGCGACGAGGAGCGCGAAGAGAAAGGCCCGCCGGGTCGGGAGCGGCTCGCCGGCCACCCGGAAGCTGCGGAACGCGGCGAGGAAGGAGATCACGATGATCGCGCCCAGCTTGATCGGGAGCGAGAAGGGCGAACCCAAGATGGCGAGGTAGCCCCCCACCAGCGCGAGCGCCAGGATGGCCTCCTGGACGAAGTGGTGCCCACGCTTGGGATGGGCCGCCAGCCGCAGGTAGTCGAGCCGGGCGGCGACCACCACCCCGGCGCCGAAGAGGCCCGCCGTCAGGGCCCAGGTCCACCACTGGTGGACGACCAGGGAGAGGCCGGCGATCGCGAAGGCGCCGAGAAGCGCCGGGATGTAATGCTCGATCGCCGGCACGCCGACCAGCAGCAGCCCGATGGCCAGCCACCAGGCAGCGCCCGGCGCGACCAGCTCCGACTTCATGCCCAGGGTCAGCGCGACGAGGACCAGGCCGGTGAAGACCAGGAAGCGGCGGTCGCGCTCGACCTTTGCCGTGACGGCCGGGGTCACCCACTCGTCGTTCGGCGGCGGGGTCTTCAGGTGCCGGTCCTGCCGTAGCGGTCCTCGAGGCGGACCACGTCGTCGATCTCGGGGGTCGAGACCTCGAAGACGTCGGTGTCGGTGACGGCCGTCATCCGGTGCTTGCGGCCCGGCGTTATGTGGACCGTGTCGCCCTCCTTCAGCCGGTGGGTGGCGAGCTTGCCGGAGTCGTCGTCGAGCTCGAGGTCCATCTCACCGCGGACGATCAGGATGCATTCGTCCTTGGCGTTGTGGTACTGCAGCGAGAGGGCCTGGCCGGCATCGATGTGGAGGATCTTGCCGAGGTAGCGGTCGGTGATCGCCCAGCGGTCCTCGTAGCCCCAGGGCTTGTCCACGCGCCCCTCGTCGCGCCGCTTAACCGCCCCCATGACCACCCTTTTGAGGGGGGACGTCCCCCCTGTTGGCCGTGCTCGGCGGAGCCTCCGCGCGCCCACCCTCCAGGCCGACGATGTCCTGGATCGTGTCCAGGCGCGCCTTCACCGCTTCGGGTGACCCTGCCTCGGAGTAGATCCGCACCAATGGCTCGGTGCCGCTGACGCGGAGCAGGACCCAGGAGCCGTCGGCGAGGTTGAACTTGAAGCCGTCGTCGTCGCGGACGCTCTCCACCTTGACCCCGGCGATGATCTTGGGCTGCTGGTCGCGCATCGTCTTCAGGATCACCTCGCGATCGCGGTCGTAGCTGTCGCGGGGCATCCGGATGTCGCGCCGCTCGTAGAAGTGGGGTCCGACGCGCTTTTCGAGGTCGGCCAGGATCTCGGAGATCGGTTTCTGGTAGCGCAGGATCATGTCGGCGAAGAAGAGGCCGGCGAGGATCCCGTCGCGCTCGGGGATGTGGCCGCGGAAGCCGAAGCCGCCCGACTCCTCCCCGCCCAGCACGGCGTCGACCTCCATCATCTTGGGCGCGACGTACTTGAACCCGACCGGCACCTCGTAGACGGGGACGCCGAACTCCTTGGCGAGCTTGTCGGCCATCGACGTCATGTTCAGGGCGCGGACCACGGGCCCACGCATGCCCCGGATCTCGAACAGGTAGAGCATCAGCAGCGCGTAGACCTGGAGCTGGTTGATGAAGCGGCCGCTCTCGTCGATGATGCCCAGCCGGTCGGCGTCGCCGTCGGTGGCGATGCAGAGGTCGTAGCCGCCCGACTTCATGGTCGCCAGGGCGGCGCCCAGGTTGGGCGTGATCGGCTCCGGGTTGACGCCGCCGAAGAAGGGGTTGCGATCGGCGTGGAGCTCGACGACCCGCGTCGAGCCGCCGCTCAGCATGCCTGACACGTAGCCGTAGCCAGAGCCGTACATGCACTCGTGGAGGACCTTCAGGTCGGCCGCCCGGAGCGCGTCGAGGTCGACCATCCGGCCGACCTGGGCGACGTAGGCCGGCATGGGGTCGTAGACCTCGACCAGGGGCTTGCGGTCGGCGTGCCGGACCGAGTCCGCCGAGAGACCCGCGATCCGCTCCTCCAGCTCCCGGATCACCTCGGTCGGCGCCGAGCTGCCGGTTTCCGGCTTGTACTTGACGCCGTTGAACATGTAGGGGTTGTGGCTCGCCGTGATGGCGACCGCTCCCGCCGCCTTCCGGTCGATCACCGTCCAGGAGGCGACCTGGGTCGGCGAGGGCCGGTCGAAGATCAGGGTCCGGATACCGTTGCCGGCGAAGATCCCCGCCACCTCGTCGGAGAAGGCCTCGGCGCCGAAGCGGCAGTCGTAGCCGATGACGGCCAGTGGCTCGGGGCCCTTGCTATTGAGGTAGTCGGCGACGCCCTGGGCGACCAGGCGCAGGTTGGCAAACGTGAAGTCGTCGGCGATGATCCCCCGCCAGCCGTCGGTGCCGAACTTGATGCTTGGCTGCCCCACTCGCCCCCCTAAGTTACAAGTAGCCGGTCTTGCCTGTCCGGCGCAGCATCTCGACAATCTTTTTCACGTCCTGTGCCCGCGAGCGGGGCAGGACCAGGAGCGCCTGCGCGGTG
>DATCPJ010000022.1:0-2111 GCA_036570145.1 Candidatus Dormiibacterota bacterium | reverse complement strand
ATCTTTCGACCGAGGCCGGTGCCCAGGAATTCGTCGCCCGGGTGGTGGAGCGCGAGCCGAAGCTGCACATCCTCGTCAACAACGCGGGCGCAGCCTGGGGCGCACCCCTCGAGGAGTACCCGGACTCGGCCTTCGACAAGGTGCTCGACGTGAACGTCAAGGGGATCTTCCACCTCACCCGCCTCTTCCTGCCCCAGCTCCGGGCCGCCGCCCTGGATTCCGACCCGGCACGAGTCATCAACATCGGGTCCGTCGACGGCCTGAAGGTGCCTCGCACCGAGAGCTACGCCTATTCGGCCAGCAAGGCCGCGGTTCACATGCTCACCCGCCACCTTGCCTACGCCCTCGTCGGCGACCGGGTCAACGTCAACGCGATCGCGCCCGGTCTCTTTCCGAGCCGGATGACCGCCTACCTGTTCGAGTCGGAGGGCGCGGCCGAGGTGGTCGATCACATCCCGATGAAGCGGGCGGGAACGCCGGAGGACATCGCCGGCGCCGCCATCTACCTCTCCTCTCGCGCCTCGGCCTATCTGACCGGGGTTGTACTGCCGGTTTCAGGAGGCATTGCGACGATCGATTGACCAAGAAAAAGGCGGCTCCCACACGCCCCCGTAAGCGCGCCGAGGCTCCCCCACCTCCGCAGAGACGTACCGACAAGCTGCTGATAATCAGTGCCAAGGCGGGCTCGATCACGCCCGAGATCGAGGCCCAGCTGCGGAAAGCCTTTGCCGATCATCTGATAGTCGAGTTCGACCCCAAGGTCGATTTTCGAACGCTGGTCACGCCCCAGGCCAGAGTCGTCGTGGCCGGCGGCGACGGCACCATCGGCTTCGTTGCGCGGGCGCTGGTCGACTCCAACCACACGCTCGGCATCCTCTCGCTGGGCACTTACAACAACTTCGCCAAGGCACTCGGGCTGCCCGCCAACCTCACTGGCGCGATCCGGGTGATCAAGACCGGCATTCCACACAAGATCACCGTCGGCCGAGTGATCGATACACCGTTCCTGGAAGCGGCCGCCGTCGGTATGTTCGGCGCCGCGATCGAGCTCGGCGAGGCGATCAAGGACAACAAGTTCGGCGAGCTGGGCCAAAAGCTGGCTCTGGTCACCGGCGCCAAGCCTTTTCGCTACGAGATCACGGGCGACATCAAGGGCCACGGCATGGCGATGTCGCTGGTCTTCGCCAACACCCCATCGATCGGGGCTGCGATGCCCGTCGCAGACGCGAATCCCCTGGACAGCTTCCTGGAGCTGTCGGTCCACGCCGGCGCCTCGCGCCACGACATCGTCGGCCGCCTCATCACGGGTCGGATGTTCAGCCCACGAGAACACCCGCTCGAGATGGGCTTCCGTTTCGGCAAGATTACGATCACAACGAAGCCGCAGGTCGAGGTGTATGCCGACAACCGGAAGGTCGGCAAAACGCCGGTCGAGATCTCGGCTCAGCTGGGCGCGCTCAACATTCTGCTTCCGAAGAAGGTCCTCCCTCCCCGCCACTGAGCCGCTAGCGCGGGGACCCCCTCCCCGCCTTCGGCGGGACTCCCCCACCCGGTGGGGGCGGATGCTGGCGCTTTTAGCGCGGCTTACGGCTCTTGAGCTGCTTGCGGACCGCCTCGGCGTACTTGGGGATCTCGTCGCGCACCGCTGCCGCCACCTTGGGCAGCTCGCGCTTGACCCTCGGCAGCTCCTTGTCGAGCACGGCTTTGGTCGTCCTGCGGAGTGCCGGCAGGTGCTTTTCGGCCAGCTTTTTCACATCCTTGGCGACCGCCGTGGCGGCCTTCCGAAACTGGTCGGTGCTATCGCTCATCTGGCTTGTCCTCCTAATCGGCGATGTGGGTCCGATAGAACTCGATCGTCCGGGTCCATGACCGGCAGGCGGCATCGTATGCCTCGTGCGCGGGGTCGAGCCGAGAGGCGGCCATGAAGCCGTGCCCGAGGCCCGCGTAGATGGTGTGCTGGAAGTCGACGCCGCGCGCTTTCAACAGCGCTGCGAGCTTTTCAACGTTGTCCATCCCGACGCCGGTGTCCTGGTCGCCCCAGAAGCCCAGGATGGGGCCGTTGATCTTGTCGGCCAGCGTCAACGGAGCGGGCGGGCTGCCGGGTACCGGGC
>DATCPJ010000021.1:0-1795 GCA_036570145.1 Candidatus Dormiibacterota bacterium | reverse complement strand
TCTCCACGGTGGTCGAGGTGACGCTGCCCTGGTTCCTGCTGTCGGACGCCGAGCGCAGGCTTTCGAGCTCTCTGACCGGGCTGCTGGTCGCGGCGGTACCGTCGGTCGGCGCCCTCCTGGTCTGGCTTTCGAGGAGCGGCGACCCGCTTGACTCCCGGCGCATCGCCGGCCTCGCCGTCGGCTTCCTGGGTGTGGCCGCGCTGGTCGGGCTGAACGTATCCTTCCGCGACTTCGGCGCCGTCGGCGAGGTGATGCTGGTCGCAGTGGGCTACGCGAGCGGACCGCTGATCATCGCCCGCAAGCTGAACGACCTGCCGCCGGTCGGCGTGGTCGCCGCCTCGCTGGCCCTGACCGGGCTTGTCTACCTGCCGATCGGCCTGTTCCATCTCCCGGCTGCGGTGCCCTCGGTCCCGGTCCTGATTTCGGTCGCGATCCTGGGCGTTCTCTGCACGGCGCTCGCCTTCCTGCTCTTCTTCGCCCTGATCGCGGAGGTTGGGCCGGCGCGAGCCACCGTCATCACCTACGTGAACCCGGCGGTGGCATTGCTGCTCGGGGTGCTGATCCTGGGTGAGCCGTTCACGCTGGGGGCGGGCCTCGGCTTCTTCCTGATCGTCCTCGGCTCCTACCTGGCGACGAGGCGGAGCCGCCAACCGATACCGGCCGTCTAGGGAGGGCTGTCGACAGGCGGGTCCGGAGGAGACGGCGGCGTCCCACTCGGCGGCGGCGTGCCGGTCGGCAGGACGGAGGGCCCGGCGGCCGCTCCGGCAACCGACACACCGGCGCCGCCGAACATGAAGAACGCAGCTCCCAGGAGTCCCAACGGGAGGAGGAAGCAGAGCGCTCCCACGGCGAGGGGTGGCGCGGTGGTGAGCAGGCCGAGAGGGCTGGTTGGCCCGCTCTTGGGCCCACCGCCAGGGGTTGGCGTCGGCGTCCCGACACCGGCAACCGGCCCGGGCGTTGGCTCCTCGCTTGGCGAAGGACTCGAGTTCGGCGACGATTCAGGCGTCGGAGTCGCATTTGGCTCGGGTGTCGGGGTAGCAGTAGCCGCGGTGACCGGTGTTGCAGTGGGTCGTGGCGTTGATCTGGGAGTCGGAGTGGAAGTGGGCGTGGCCGTCGGGGTGGGCGTCGCCGTGGGAGTTGGTGTAGGGGTCGGCGGGGGCGGAACCGCATTGATCGTGTATTGAGTCAGATAGTTGAAAGACTTCCCAGAGGCGTCGATCCAGTCGAAGCCCACAGGGTGCACCCCGACTTTGTTCGCAGTAGCGGGTGGCGCGAACTTGAACGACGCGTGGTAGCTGCTGGCCTTGGCATCACAGCCCACCGACTGGCGAATCGTGAGCGCGGTTCCGGTCATCGGCCCGTTGTACTGATCCCAGTAGATGTACTCCGTCACCGGAGGCGGAACAGCCAAACCGACAGTGCAAGGCAGGTATGTGTCCGCAACGAATGAGTCGGTCGGGTAGCCGCTTGCTGGTGTGAGGGTGAGCGGGGCCGGGGCTGCCGAGGCAAGTTCCACACCTGCGCCAAAGGCCACAGCCAGCAGCGCCAGAAACGATCCGGCCGCAAAACGACGCATCTCCCTCAAACCCCGCCCGCACTCTAACCCGTCCAGGCCCCGAAGAACCATCTGAAGTCACTTTTGTCGACTCCCCGCCGTCCCTTAAGCCCCCGGCTAACCCGGCAATAATGGGCGCGACCCTAGCCTGTCCTGTGTCGTCGACCGTCTGCTGTCCCTAGGCGCAGCGCGCGCCTCTGCAAAGTGGGGATAACGCCATGTGAGGGGTAAGTTCAGGGT
>DATCPJ010000020.1:0-11691 GCA_036570145.1 Candidatus Dormiibacterota bacterium | reverse complement strand
GGGCTCGAGGAGGTTGCCGGCGAGGTCCTGCGCGCTTCCTCCGACGAGCTCCGCGACCCGGCCGCCGGTGACGACGGGGGTGACCACGAAGACGCGACCGGCGGCGTCGGCGGCCACGTCGTCGACGATCGGGAGACCGCGGACCAGGAAGGTCTTGGCACCGTTCGGGGCCACCTCGAGGGCGGCGTTGCCGTACTCGTCGGCGACCAGCACGGAGCCGTCGGGCAGCGGCCAGGCGCCCGTCGGCCGGTTGAACCCGCCGACGGTCCGGGTGATCCGGCCGGAGCCGTCGACCCAGAGCAGGTTGCCATTCGGGCTGTCCGGGACCAGCAGCTGGTCCCCCTGGACACCGATCCCGTCCACGTTGTCCTTGCCCGTCACCGGCTGGAGCTGGAGGAAGGTCCGCGCCTGTCCGCCAACGATCTCGTCGACGCGATCGTCCTGCTGGTCGGCGACGAACATCCGGTCACCGAGGAACGCGATGCCCTCCGCGATCGGCACCACGTAAGCACTCTGGTCGACCGGCCGGCCGGGCCTGATCGTGGCCACGTGGCCACCGACGAGCTGGCCGACGTAGGTCACACCGTCGCGAAACCAGAGGTCGTCGGGCTGGTCGAGCCCGCTCGCAAGGACCCAGGCGGGGACGGTCGAGCGGACCCCGGCGGGTGCGGGCGGCAGCGCCGGCGCGTCCAGGCAGGCGGGCAGCGGCGCCGTCGGAGTGGCGATGGCGACCCGGGGGCTCGCGCTGGGGCTGGGCAGGGGGTGCGCGGTGGGCTGGGAGCAGGCGGCCAGGACAGCCACCGCGAGGAGGGCCGTACCCTGTCGGGCATGCAGCTGACGGAGCACGTCTCCTATGAGCTTAAGGACCGGGTCGCGTTCGTGACCCTCACCCGGTCGGAGGCACGCAACGCGCTGAGCAACGCCATCGCCGACGGCCTCGTCCTCGCCGTGGGGGAGATCGAGCGCGACCGCAGGGTTCGGGCAGTGATCCTCGCCGGCGAGGGCCCGGTCTTCTGCGCCGGCGGCGACCTGAAGGCCTTCGCGGCAGGAGGCTTCAGCCCCGACCGCGCCGACGCCGTCCACCAGGGTCTCCTCGGCCTGCACCGCAGCCCGGCGCCGGTGATCGCGGCCATCCAGGGCGGGGCGATCGGCTATGGGCTGGGGCTCGCCTGCGCTTGCGACATCCGGCTGGCCGCCGAGGGAACCCGCTTCCAGGCGGGCTTCACCGGGATCGGCCTCTCGCCCGACTCGACGACCTCGTACTTCCTTCCCCGCCTCTTCGGACCGTCCATCGCCGCGCGCCTGATGCTCACCAACCTGCCGATGGATGCGGCGGTGGCCCGCGACCATGGCTTCGTCGCCTCGGTCCACCCGCCGGCCGAGCTGGCGGCCGCGGCGATCGAGCTCGCCGAGCGGATCGCCCGGATGCCGAGCGGCGCGCTCCGGCGGGCGAAGCAGCTGCTCCAGGCGAGCCTCTCCCAGGGCGCCGAAGAGCAGGTCGCCATGGAGGTCGGCTTCATCCTCGAGTCCTTCGCGACCGGCGACTTCCGGGAGGGGGTCACCTCGTTCGTCGAGAAGCGCAAGCCCGACTTCGCCGCAGAGCGGCAATGATGGCGGAGCCGTTCCTCCGGACCACCTGGACCGACCCCGTGACGGCGCGCCACGGCTACCTCGTCATCGACCGCCTGGTCGGCGGGATGTCCGGCGGCGGGACGCGCATGCGGGAAGGCTGCACGCTGGAGGAGGTCGAGCGGCTCGCCCATGCGATGACGCTCAAGAACGGCGGCCTCGACCTGCCGGTCGGCGGCGCCAAGCTCGGGCTGGACATCGACCCCCACGACCCCGACGCAAGCGGCATGCTGGTTCGCTTCTTCAGGGCGATGCGGCCTTTCTTCGAGACCTGGGTCGGGACTGGCGAGGATATGGGGACCAGCCAGGCGCAGCTGATCGAGGCCTTCGAGGAGGCGGGCATCGGCCCCACCTTCAAGGCGGTCATCAACCGGAGCTCTGACGGCCCGGCCGAGCTGGCGCGTGCCAATGCCAGCTTCGGAGTCGCCGCCGAGGGCATCGCCCTGTTCGACCTCGTCGGTGGCTTCGGCGTCACCGAGGCGGCGATGGCGGCGATGTCGCACCTCGGCTGGCAGCCTGGCGCCACACGGGCTTCGATCCAGGGATTCGGCTCGATGGGCGGCTCGACCGCCCGCTACCTGGCGCGCAAAGGAGTGCGGGTTGTCGCCATCGCCGACGCGGGCGGGACGATCGTCAACCCCGACGGCCTCGACGTCGAGCACTACCTGGTTGCGCGCAACGAGCACGGCGAGATCGATCGCGTCAAGCTGCGTGCCGGCGACCGCGAGCGGGACCGCGACGACTGGCTGCGCACCGGCGCCGAGCTGCTGGTGCCCGCGGCGGTGGCCGACACGATCCACGAGGGCAACTGCGAAAAGCTCACCGCGCGGCTCGTGGTTGAGGCGGCCAACATCCCGACGACCGCCGGCGCCGAGCAGCGGCTGGCCGAACGGGGGGTGCTGGTGATCCCCGACTTCATCGCCAACGCGGGCACCAACGGCTGGGCCTGGTGGGTCCTGCTCGACCTGGTCGAGCCCGGGGCGGACGCCGCCTTCGGCAAGATCGCGGAGACGATGCGAACCACGGTCGGGGCGATGCTGAAGCTGGCCGGCGAAGAGGGGATCACACCGCGCGCCGCGGCAGTCCGGGTCGCGCTCGCCAACTCCGACCGCTATGTCGAAAAGCTGGGCGCGGAGGTCTTCGTCAGACCCCAGCCGGCTGCTGCCGGCTAGCGGTGCTGGAGCGATCCGTAGCCGAGGGCCGCGCCGAAGCCGATCAGGCCCACCCCGGCGAGTCCGTCGGCGACCTTGAGGCCCCGGTCGGGAACCCGCCGGCGGAGCAGCGCCATTCCGATTGAGAGGATCGTGAACCAGGCCATCGATCCCAGCCCAACCCCGAGGACAAGGACGGCCGCGGCAGGAGCCGTGGACGCCAGGCTGGCGGCCGACGCGGCAGCGAAGATGGCGCCCCAGGAGGCGATCGTCATCGGGTTGGAGGCAGTCGCCGCCAGGCCGGTCCGGAAGGCGACCCGGGAGCTCGCAACCTCCGCCTCCGCCTCGCCACCGGAGCGGATCCGGAACGCCGACCAGAGCGTCCGCACCCCGAGCAGGACGAGGACCGCGGCGCCGAGCAGCCCGAAGGCGATCCGCAGGCCGGTGGCGGCGAGCAGGGAGGCCGCGCCGGCGACACCGAGCGCCGCGTAGAGCAGGTCGACGATCGCCGCTCCGGCCCCGATGCCCAGCCCGACCCGCGCCCCGTGGCGAAGGCTCGAGCGCGCGCAGAGCAGCCAGATGGGGCCGACCTGGGCGCCGACCAGGAAGCCGAGCCCGAGCCCGGCCAGGAAAGAGGCGATCACCCGATGGCGCGGCTCAGCTGGTGGCGGGTGGTGATCCGCCGCACGGTTCCGGTCCGCGTCGAGAGGATGAGCGAGCTCGTCTCCGCCCGGCCGCCGCCGTAGAAGACGGGCGCCAGCAGGGGCCCGCCCGTGATCCCGGTGATGACGACCGTGAGCTCCCCGGTCGAGAGGTCGGACACCCCCCAGACGCGCTCGCCCTCGGCGCCCGCAAGGATGCGCTCCTCGTCGTTGCGAGGCCAGAGCCGGCAGGCCATGTCGGCGCCCAGGCAGCGGACCGCGCAGGCGGCGAGGATCGCCTCCTGCAGGCCGCCGAAGCCCATCATGGCGTCGACGCCGGTCCAGTCGGCCGCAGCCAGCAGGCCGGCCGTGATGTCGCCGTCCTCGAGGCTCGCGATCCGTGCGCCCGCCGAACGGATCTCGTCGGCAAGTCCCTGGTGGCGGGGCCGGTCGAGCAGCGCCACCGTCAGGTCGGAGACCCGGCAGTCGCGGGCGAAGGCGATCCGGCGCAGGTTGTCGGCCACGCCGTCGTCCATGTCGATGGCGCCGCGGGCGCCGCTGCCCACGACGACCTTCTCCATGTACGCGACGGCGGGCAGCGAGGGGAAGGCGCCCGGCTCGCCGGCCACCGCCATCGAGATCGCGTTGGGCAACCCGCGGGCGACCAGGCTGGCTCCCTCCACCGGGTAGACGCCGAGCTCCGCCCCGTCCGGCAGCTGGACGCCGACCTGCGAGCCGGCGGAGAGGATGCCGTCGCCGCGCGGGCCGAGGGCGACCCGGCCGCGGAAGCCGAGCTCCTCGAGCGCCTGGAGCATCGCCGAGGCGGCCAGGTTCTTGACCTTGTCCTGGTCGCCCCGACCGGCCATCCGGCCGGCGGCGAGGGCGGCCGCCTCGGTGACCCGGACCAGCTCCAGCTCGCTGTTGCCGAGCAGGTCGGCCGGCGACGGCGGCAGCGACGAGGATCGGTCCTTGAGCTCGCTCTCCATATCTCTAATTAACGCCTCAAGTAACGCGCAAAGCTGAAGGAAGCGTTAGACGGGATCGGAGACGTCGGGTAGGTCGGCGAGCAGCTCGGCCGGCCGCAGCTCCATCTGGTCAACCCCGCTCCGCTCCACCGAGGCGCCGATGAAGCCGCGGAACAGCGGGTGCGGCCGCTGGGGCCGCGAGCGGAACTCGGGGTGGAACTGGCTGGCGACGAACCAGGGGTGATCGGCGAGCTCGATGATCTCGACCAGCCGTCCGCTCGGTGAGAGGCCGCTGTAGACGAGACCCGCCTCGCCGAGGACCTCGCGGTACTCGTTGTTGAACTCGAAGCGGTGCCGATGCCGTTCTTCGACGACCTCCTCGCCATAGGCCTGCTGGGCGCGGGAGCCGGGCAGCAGCTTGCACGGGTAGAGCCCCAGCCGCATGGTCCCTCCCATGTTCGCCACGTCGCGCTGCTCCGGCATCAGGTCGATGACCGGGGTCGAGGTGAACGCGGCGAACTCGGTCGAGTTGGCGTCGGGCGCGTCGAGCGCCTCGCGGGCGATGTCGATGACGGCGCACTGGAGGCCGAGGCACAGTCCCAGGTAGGGGATCCGGTTGTGCCGTGCATAGCGCGACGCCGCGACCTTTCCCTCGATCCCGCGATGACCGAAGCCGCCCGGCACGACGATCCCCGCCACGCCCTTCAGCTGCGAGGTGTCGCCCTGGTCGAGGGTCTCGGACTGGATCCAGCGGATGTCGATCCCGACGTCGTGGTGGATGCCGGCGTGACGGAGCGCCTCGGTGACGCTGAGGTACGCGTCGGGCAGCTGGACGTACTTGCCGACAACGGCCACCGGGATGACGCCGCGCGGGCTGGTGATCCGGTGGACGATCCGGGCAAGCGGCTCGAGATCGGCCTCGCGGTCGGCGGCGGGGAGCTCGAAGTGCCGGGCGAGCACCTTGCCGAGACCCGCCTCCTCGAGCACCAGCGGCACCCGGTAGATGGTGTCGGCGTCGGGCACCGAGATGACCGCCTCGCGGGGAACGTCGCAGAAGAGGGCGATCTTCTCCTTGATCTCCTGTCCGATCGGCTGCTCGGAGCGGCAGACGATGGCGTCGGGTTGGATGCCGATCGCGCGGAGCGCCTGGACCGAGTGCTGGGTGGGCTTGGTCTTCATCTCCTCGCCACGGATCAGCGGCACCAGGGAAAGGTGGACGTAGAAGACGTTCTGCCGGCCGAGATCGTTCTTCAGCTGCCGGATGGCCTCCAGGAAGGGGAGCGACTCGATGTCGCCGACAGTCCCCCCCACCTCCACCACGATCACCTCGGCACGCGACTCCCGGGCGACCCGCTGGATCCGCTCCTTGATCTCGTTGGTGATGTGCGGGATGACCTGGACGGTGGCTCCGAGGTAGTCGCCGCGCCGTTCCTTGGCGATGACCTCGGAGTAGATCTTGCCGGTCGTCACGTTCGACGCGGCGGACATGTTCTCGTCGACGAAGCGCTCGTAGTGGCCGAGGTCGAGGTCGGTCTCGGCGCCGTCGTCGGTGACGAACACCTCGCCGTGCTGGTAGGGGCTCATCGTCCCCGGGTCGACGTTGAGGTACGGGTCGAGCTTCTGGATGGTGACGGAGACCTTGCGGGCCTTGAGGATCGACCCGATCGACGCTGCTGTGATCCCCTTCCCGAGCGACGAGACCACACCGCCGGTCACGAAGACGTATTTCGGCAACCTAGACCTCCCGGGGGTTTTTCAAATGTTACCAGTCAATTGGAGGGGGGAAACGTCCCCCCTTGTCGGCCGTGCTCAGCGGAGCCTCCGCGCGGCCCACCCCCCCTGGAAATCCCCGGTGCAAACCGTCAGAGGCGCTGCTCGAGGAGGAACACCTTGGTCTCCGAGTCGCCCGACCCCGAGTACTGCACGACGAGCTTGGGCTGCGCAACCGCCTCCGTCACGCCCATCTCCTTGAGGAAGGTCTCGACCCCGTCGAGCTCCAGCTTCAGGCCGGGCACCCGGTAATGCATCGGCACCACCCAGCGGGGCTCGATCGTGCGAACCACCTCGGCGGCCTTGTCCGCGCTGAGCGCCTTGCCGCCACCGACGGGGACCATCAGGATGTCGACCGGGGTGCCGATCGCCTCCACGGTCTCGTCATCGAGGGCATGGCCGAGGTCCCCCAGGTGGCAGATCCGGATGTCGTCGACCTCCAGCACGAAGATCGTGTTGCCGCCCTCCTGGGCTCCCTCGAGCGCGTCGTGGAAGGCCCGGATGCCGAACACGGTGATCCCCTTCACCTCGTACTCGCCCGGTCCGTCGACGACGAAGACGTCCTTGGTGACGACCGCCTCGACGTTGGAATGGCCGGGATGGGGATGGCTGACCGTCACGACGTCCGCCTCCAGCTTGGGCGGCTTGATGCCGATCGATTGCGGAAAGGGGTCGGTGACCGCCGTCGCGTTGCGACCGCGGAGCCGAAAACAGCTTTGCCCGTGCCAGGTGACGTCCAAGTGCCTACTCCTCTTCCGGAATCCGTTCCATTCTCTCGGGCGCGCTGACCCCGACCAGGTCGAGACCGCTGCGCAGGGTGGCGCGGGCGGCCCGGGTGAGCTCGAGCCGGGCGCGGGTGAGCCGCGCGTCGTCGACCACGACGCGGAAGTCACCATTGTCGTTGCCGGCCTCATAGAAGGTGCTTACGCGGTCGGCCAGCTCGTAGATGAAGTAGGGCAGCCGGTGCGGCTCCATCAGTCGGGTCGCCTCGGCGACCGTGTCGGGCCAATGGGCCAGCTGGCGGGCGAGGTCGAGCTCCCAGGGCTTGTCGAGCAGCGCGAGGTCCGCCTCGGCGGGAAGCTCCCGGCCGGCGGCGGTCCGCTCGATGCCCGCCAGGCGGGCGTGCGCGTACTGGACGTAGTAGACCGGGTTGGTCTTGTTGTGGGTGGTCGCGAGCTCGAGGTCGAACTCCATCATGGTCTCCGGCGCCCGCAAGAGGTAGAACCAGCGGACCGCATCGGAGCCGACCTCGTCGAGGAGCTCTTCGAGGGTGACGAAGCGGCCCGCCCGCTTCGACATCTTTCCCTCCTTCAGGGTCACGAACTGGTTGAGGATGATCGCCAGCCGGTCGGCCTCGATGCCGAGCGCCGCGCAGGCCTGCTTCATCCGCGGCACGTAGCCGTGGTGGTCCGCGCCCCAGACCTCGATGACCCGCTGAAAACCGCGCGTCTCGAAGCGGTTCAGGAGGTAGCCGAGGTCGGAGGCGAAGTAGGTGTGGACGCCGTTGGAGCGGAAGACCACCCTGTCATCGGCGTCGCCGCCCTCCTCATCGATCGCGGGAGCGAACCAGGTCGCGCCGTCCCTCTCCTTCAGGAGGCCCTTTTCGCGGAGCCGCTCGATCGCCTTCTGCGCCTCGCCCGTCGCCCAGAGCGACCGCTCTGAGAACCAGGCGTCATAGCGCACCCCGAGGCGCTCGAGAAGTGCCTGGAAGCGCTCCACCATGAGCGCCAGGCCGAACTCCATCAGCTCCTCCTCTGACTCCCCCACGCCGGCGGCTCGAGCCTTCTCGGCGAGCTCGTTGACGTAGTCGCCGACGTACCCGTTCTCGGGCGGGTCCTGGTCGCGGAGCCGTGCCAGGATCGAAGCCCCGAACAGGTGGGCCTGCTTGCCGTAGTCGTTGACGTAGTACTCCCGCCAGGTCGCGTGGCCGGTGAAGCCGAGCAACGAGGCCAGCGCGTCGCCGAGGATCGCTCCTCGCCCGTGACCGATGTGGAGCGGGCCGGTGGGGTTGGTGCTGAGGTACTCGACCTGCACCCGCTCACCGCCGCCGAGGTCGCTCGAGCCATAGCGCGGACCGGCCGCGACCACCTCGCCGACCAGCCGCTGCAGCCACTCCGGTCGGAGCCGGAAGTTGACGTATCCCCGGTCTGCCTCGGCCTCCGCCTCGCCGCCGGGGAGCCGGATTGCCGCCACCAGCTCCTCGGCGATCTGGTCGGGCCTTCGCCTCAAGACCCGGGCGAGCTTCATGCCGGCCGAGCTGGCGAAGTCACCATGGGAGGCGTTGCGAGTGCGGGCAAGCTCGAGGTCGGGTAGCTCGCCCTCGGCGCCGATCTCGCGCGCCGCCCGCTCGAGCGCTTCGGCGATGGCCTGGCGAACCGTCATCCGCACACCGGGTGCTGGCTGCCGAGGGTCGCCTGGACCTGGGTGGGCGTGCCCTGCCGCGAGAGGGTCAGGGTCACCCGCTGGGTCGGTCGGAACTGGTTGAGGAGGACCTGGAGAAGCGGATGCGCGTCGTCCAGCTTCACCTCGTCGACGGCGGTGATGACATCGCCGACCTTTACGCCGGCTGCATCGGCGGGTCCGCCCGTGGTGACGCTGACGACGCTCGCGCCCACCGGCGTCCCGTCGAGCGCCGCGTCCTGGCTCGTCAGGTCGTGGCCGACGATCCCGAGGCTCGGGACCACGAGCTTGCCGTCGCGGACGATCTGCTCGACCTCGGACCGGATGTCCGCGGAGCTGATCGCGAAGGCGACCCGCCCGCCGCTCGAGGCGGCCGCCACGTTGACCCCGATCACCTGGCCGGCGACGTTGAGGAGCGGCCCTCCGGAGCTGACCGGGTCGACGGCGGCGGTGCTCTGGATGGTGTCGGAGAAGGTCCGATCCACGGAAGGCGCCACCGGGTCGGCGACGGTGATCGCCCGGTGGAGGGAGCTGACGATCCCGCTGGCCACCGCGCGTTGGCCGAGCGGGCTGCCGACCGCGACCACGCTCTGACCGGCCCGCAGCGCCGTCGCGTCGCCGAAGGCGAGCGTCGGAAGGCCGGTGACGCCGTCGACCTTGATGACGGCCACGTCGGTCTGGCAGTCGGAGTCGACCAGGCGGGCATCGTGACGGTCGCTGCTGCCGGCGAAGATGACGGCAAGCCCGGAGGCGTTGGCCACCACGTGGGCATTGGTGACGACGTAGCCGTCGCTGGTCGTGAGGTAGCCCGACCCCAAGCCCTCTCCAGCCCGGCCGGTGACGATCGTTGCCAGCGCGGGCGCGGCCTTGTCCGCCACCTGGATGATGGCGCTGTCCTCGGTTATCCGCACATTCGACCCGAGGTCGACCGTCTGCGGGTTGGTCCGGGACTGGAAACGGAGTACGGCCAGGGTCACACCGGCGGACACGGCTCCGCTCACGATCGCCGCGATCACGACGAGCGCCACGACGGCGCTTGACCGGCGGCTGCCGGCCGGCACCTCCGGCGGTGACTCGGCCCCTTCGGGGTCGATCACTGTCCGTGAATTCTATTTACTTCGAGATTTCCGGATACCAGGTGAGGACCAGCTGCCGGTTGGCTGTGAAGCCCGCCTCCTGGTAGAGCTTGACCGCGGCGTCGTTCTCGGGCCTCGTCCAGACGTAGCCGAGAGTGACGCCCTCCTTCTCGAACAGTCGGACCGCTGCATCGAGAAGGGCGCGCCCAACGCCCTCCCGGCGGTGGCCCTCGGCCACGTAGACCTCGGCGACCTCGCCCTCGAGCCCGGTGCCGGGGTCGAAGAGGACGCACCAGCAGAAGCCGGCAAGGCCTTCGGGGGCGCGGACGGCGAGGATCACGTTGTCGCCCTTGAAGCCGGCTGGGATGTCCTGCACTGTCCTCTCCAGCTCGTCCTGGGAGAGCTGGGGATGCTCCGCGAAGTAGGGCTGCTCGTACGCGTAGAGCTCGACCAGCAGCTGCCGGACCAGGTCGTGCTCCCTCGGGTCCAGGCGTTCGACGGCAGGCGGCACGAGAGCAGGTTAGCGGGGCGCTGATAGAGGTCGGCGAAGACCGGAGGCAAGCCCGGCGCGAAGCGACGCGGCCGTTTGGCGTCCAGGCGTTCGAGGCGAAGGAAGCGCCGAGAAGCACAGCGCGCGCAGCAGAGCTGCGTAAGCGAGCATCGCAGAAGCTGACGCACGCATCGAGCGCCTGGGCGCCAAAGCTCCGGCGCCCTCTTTCAGCGGTCTGCTAAAGGTCGAGAGGCGGGTAGTAGTTCTCGGCGCCGATCTTGCGGACGTCGCCCAGCCAGTCGCCCTCATAGAACCCGGTCGGACCCTGCCGCCGGTCGGCCAGGGTCCAGGCCTGCCGCTTATACGTCCAGTTGCCCGGCTGCAGCCGGTGTGCCTCCCGGAAGTGGGGCACGGCAGCCGGCTCGCGTCCCGCGCCGAGCAGGTGGCGGCCGAGCTCGAAATGAGCGGCCGCGAAGGCGGCCTCGGCGCTCCGCCTTCCGGCTCGCGCGGCACTCTGGCCGGGGCCGAGCACGAAGCGGCTGACGGCGCCCGTCGCGACCCAGTCGTGGAGCGCCGCCGGGTACTTCAGGTAGTCGGCCCTGATCTTGCGCGACTCCGCCAGGGACTCCTCCACGTAGGGGTCGAGAACCTCGGGCGCAGGCTGGTCGAGGTAACCCGGGCGGCCGGGGAAGGCAGGTTCCGCGGGCCGGACCACCCTCCCCTCTTCATCGACCCAGATGCCGCTGGGGACGTTGGTCACGCCGAGAAGACGGTCGAGCCGGTGGTCGGCGTCGATCAGGCTCGGATGCTCCGGTCGCGCCGCTTCGATCCAGCGCCGCGAATGGCTTCCGCCGGTGGCGTCGAGGGAGACGGTCAGAAGCTCGAATCCGTTCGGGTGGAGCTCATCGCGCAGTTCCTGCCACACGGGCAGGTCGAAACGGCACCCTCACCAGGGCGCCCAGGCGAGGATCAGCACCTTGCGCCCGCGCTGCTCGCTGAGCCGGTGCACCCGGCCGGCGAGGTCCGGGAGCGCAAAGTCGGGCGCCTCGCCGCCGGCGGGCAGGATCGGTTCGACCGCGGGCCCCAGGCTCCAGAGCCCGTTCGCCTCGTCGTGGACGAGCGGCATGCCGAGCCGCCGCGCAACCTCGGGAAGCGACCGTCCGGGGAGTAGGACGCAAACGTCGCCGCGGCAGGCGCCTTCGGGCTTCAGGTCCCAGCCAGTCGCGCTCAAGAACTCCGCCGGGTCGATCTCGCTGCTGTCGGTGACCATTGGAGTGCTCAGGTAGCATGGGTCATTCCCCACCGCCTGAAATGCCGACGTAGCTCAGCTGGCAGAGCAGCCGCCTCGTAAGTGGCAGGTCGGGGGTTCGAATCCCCCCGTCGGCTCCGTTGTTTGTGAGGCTGTGAGAACCAGCCTTCGCCCGTGGTTTTGAGTGGAAGGGGGGACGTCCCCCCTATGGCCGTGCTCGGCTAGGCCTGCGCGCGGCCACCCCCCTGCCGTCGGCTCCGTTGTTTGTGAGGCTGTGAGAACCAGCCTTCGCCCGTGGTTTTGAGTGGAAGGGGGGACGT
>DATCPJ010000019.1:0-5555 GCA_036570145.1 Candidatus Dormiibacterota bacterium | reverse complement strand
CAGGGCGTCGAGGTCGTGCGAAGGGGTGGCTCTAGGAGGAGCGCAGCCGCAGCTGCGTGACGACGACGAGACGGGCCCCCTGAGCCCGACATCGACGTTCTGAGCGGACCCGTTGTCGACCTTATTGCCAGACACACCACTAGGAAGCCGGCCAGCTCGACCAGCGGCGCACCGCCAGCCTCACCACCGGGCCGTCCGGCCGCCGGTCCCGGTACTGCTCGTATTTAGCCGCCAACAGGTCCAGCGCACGATCTGCCTCCAGACCCGGCTCGAGCACCATGGCATCGGCCCTGACCCGGATCCACCAGAGTCCCGCCCACTCCTCGAGGTAGTGGTCGACCACCAGCTCGGCGACCGGGTGTGCCTCGATGTTGGCGAGCCGCTGCAGCCGCCGGGCCATCTTCGGCTTGTGGTCGACCGCCCAGTAGACGGTGTCGCCGTCGAGGACGAAGCAGACCGGCACCACGTGGGGGTCGCCTCCCGCGTCCACGGTGGCGAGCCTGCCCACGCGGGCCTCGGCCAGTCGGCGGCGGAGCAGCTGCGGATCCACTCGAAGTCCCTCCCTCCGTCAGCGTAGGCGCGTGTAACCTGCTCGCGTATCAGGACTGGCGCGTTCCTCACGCGGGCCGCAGCACATGAACAAAGCCCACCTGCTCGCCCGCACCGCGCTCTCGGCCAGCGGTGGCCCGCGCTGATGCGCGACGAGGGTGGCGAACGAGCCGACATCGTCGAGTTTCCGGCCGCAGACAGCGACCCGGTCGAGGTGGCACTCGAAGAGCTGGAGATGGTCTACGCGTTCATCTTCAGCCGCGTCGGCAATCGCCCGGATGCGGAGGACCTCACCCAGCAGGTCGCGTTGAAGGCGTTTCCGCGACTTCGGGCGGGCGCCGGCACGGCAGCGATCCGTGCCTACCTGTTCGCCACCGCCCGGTCCGCGCTCGGTGGCTTCTGGGCGGCCAAGTTCGGGATCGCCCAGGAGGAGCTCCGGGAGGAGCTCGTCAGCGCAGCCCCACCGCCCACCCACTCCGAGGATGCGGCCGACCGGGCGACCCGGATCCTGGCTCGTTTACCTGACAACTACCGCCGCGTCCTCGAGCTGCGTTTCCTGCGCGGGTACTCGATCAAGGAGGTGGCAGCCGAGCTCAAGGCGACGCCAGGGAGCGTGAAGGTCATGCAGCTCCGCGCGCTCCGGGCTGCCGCAAAGGTGCGAATCGATGTTTGAAGATCTCGAAGGGCGGATTGATCGGTTGGTCGACGGGCTACTCGGCGGCAGGCGGCTGAAGGCGCGCGTCGGCGACGCGGCCGAGCGCGACGCGATCATGGCCGCGGCCGAGCTCGCCGCCGCGCGGGAGGGCTATCCGCGGATGAGCCCGGCGTTCCGGCGAAGGCTTGCCGACGCCCTTCGCGCCGGCCAGTCTCCCAGGCTCCTCACTCGTCGGACGGCGCTCGGCGCGGTCGCCGGCCTGGCGGCCGGTGCTGTCGGCGCGGCGGCGCTGAGCCGGCTTCCCCAGGCACCTGCGAGGCCCGGCGTCGCGGGCGGCGTGATGGCGCCGGCGGGCGGCCGCTGGATCGTGGTGGCCCTGCTCTCCCAGCTCAGCGAGACGGCACCGACGCAGGTCGTCGCCGGCGACCAGGTGGCCTATCTGTTCCGAAAGGGTGACCAGGTGACCGGCGTCTCCGCGGTCTGCACCCACTGGCCGTGCGCTCTCAACTGGCAGGCGGCGAACTCCTCCCTCAACTGCCCGTGCCACAACGTGAACTTCACACCCGAAGGCCGTTCAGCCAATCCGAACTACGAGGTGCCTGCCCTGCCCCAGTTCCAGGTCAAGGTCGAGGACGGCCGGGTTTCCATCTTCAGCCTGTGAAGCAGATGCTGGACCGAAGGCAGCGCCTCCAGATCCTGGATCAGTGCCTGGTCGTGCTGGAGGAGTCGCTCGAACGTGGCCAGCTGCGGGTCGACGCGTCGCTCGGCCTCAAGCTGCGCAAGCTGCTCGGCCGTGCCGGGCTCATCCCTGACCACCGGCTGGAGGGACGGCGGGTGGAACGGGTCCTCGACGACATCTTCGCGCTCCAGGAGGACGACTCCGGCCAAGCGTCCTGAAAAAGGGGGCGTTTTTCCGCTTGTCGGCCGTGGCCGGCCAGCCTGCGCCGGCCTACCCCTGGGGCTCAGAACCGCGCGAGGGACATAATTTCGCCGGGTCCTTTGATTGCACTTGGCTGAATCGATGCGCGTCCACGACACCCTGGCCCGGCGGTCCATCCCGCTCCCCCTCTCCAAGGATGAGCGGGGTCGCCCGCAGCTGAAGCTCTACGTCTGTGGGGTGACGCCCTACGAGTCGGGCCATCTCGGCCACGCCTTCACGTTCTGCGCCTTCGACATCCTCGTGCGCGCGCTCGAGGCGCGGGGAGTCGTCGTCCGCTACGTCCAGAACGTCACCGACGTCGACGATCCCCTCTTCGAGCGGGCGCGCCGTGACGGCGTCGATTGGCAGGACCTGGCGGAACGGGAAGTGGCTGGCCTGGTGATCGACATGGCCGAGCTTGGCTGGCGCCCGCCCGACTTCATGCCCCGGGTGTCGACGGAGGTCCACGGGATACTCGCCGCGGCCGAGGCTCTGGCCGCCGAAGGGTTCGCCTACCCCGCCGCGGACGGCAGCGTGTACTTCGACGCGTCCCGCTACCCAGGCTTCGGCGAGCTCTCGGGCAGGTCCCGCAGGTCAATGCTTGCGAAGCTCCGCGACGAGGGACTGCTCGGCGTGAAGGGACCCGGGGCCAAGCGCGACTGGCTCGATTTCCCGCTCTGGCGGCCCTCCGCCCCGGGCGAGCCGAGCTGGTCGTCCGCCTACGGGGCCGGCCGGCCCGGGTGGCACATCGAATGCTCGGCGATGTCGATGCGCTATCTCGGCGAGCAGGTCGATATCCACGGCGGAGGCCGCGACCTCATTTTCAGCCACCACGAGTCGGAGAGGGCCCAAAGCGAGTCGCTCACCGGCTGCGCGCCATTCGCCCGCGCCTGGCTGCACACCGGGATGGTCCGCTTCGAGGGGACCAAGATGTCGAAGTCGCTCGGCAACCTGGTCAACGTCCGCCAGGCGCTGAAGCGCGTCTCGCCGGCGGCGCTCCGCATTTACCTGGCGTCCCATCACTACCGCCGGGATTGGAGCTTCAGCTGGGCCGGCCTGGAAGCGGCGGGCCGCTTCGCCGACCGCATTGCGGCGCTGCCCGCCGGCGCCAAGCCCGGCGAGCGGCTCCTGCGCGCCTTCGCTGCGGCCCTCGACGACGACCTCGACACGCCGGCCGCGATCGGGGTCCTTCGCGAGGCGGTTAAAGAAAAAGACACTGGTGCCGCCCGGCGGATGCTCGAGATCCTGGCCGGCACGGCATCGCTCGACCGGGTCTAGGTGAAGTTCCTTCCCCACATGCATCGAGCGGGGAAGTAGCCAAGCCGAGAACCCGTTGGGCGCGCCGCTGCCTCCGGTGATGCGACGCTTTGTGTGGCGCCGCGCCTTGAGTGAACTCAGGGAAAGGGGCGGCGACGTCGCGTCTTGGCGTCGGAATGCGACGCGTGGGCTTCGATACGCTGGCGGATCGACGTCTGGCACGCGAAGGATCGAGCGATACGCCGGCGGATCGACGCTGGAACAGCCCAAGAGCAGCGATTCGCCGGCGGATCGGCGCGTGGGAGGCCGTCAGACGTCGCTTTTCGACGCCTAAGCCTCGCCCGTCCCCCCTTCAATGATGTCTTCTCCCAACCTGCCAGCTCGACGCCTGACCGGGTCTAGGGGGCGGGGTCGCTCAGCTCCCGATCTCGATCTCTTCGAGGAAGGCGCCGCAGTTCGGACACTCGTGGTCGCCGCCCACGACCACCAGCGACTCGCAGACGGGGCAGAGGATCTCCAGCGCCGGAGGCGGCTCGTCCTCCTCCTGGTCGGCCCGCAGCGCTGCCGGAACCTCGCCCAGGTCGAGGGCCGGGCTCCCGCAGTTGAGGCAGATGTAGCTCGGCTGGACGACCCGGTGATCCTGGTACTCACCGTCGGAGTCGATGTCGACCTCCGCGAACAGCGCCCGGAAGAGCGCGCCCCCGCAGCCGTTCGAGCACTTCAGTTGCATGCGCCGAATCAACTTAGCTGGGTTGGCGGGACGCGGTGGTCGAGCCGGAGCCGGATGAAGACGACGACGAGACCGGCCACCGCCGCCACGCCGACGACGAGCCAGGCGGCGGCGCCACCGACGGCGGCCCCGAGCAGGGAGCCCGAGCTGGCGCCCGCTGCGAAGCCGGTGAAGATGAGGCCGAGGGCCGAGTTGGGCGCGTCGGGCGCCGCATCCTCGGCGAGGCGGCCGATGACGCCGGCGGGGGCACCGAAGCCGATCCCCGCGAGCAGGCAGGCGAGGACCACGCCACCGGCGCCCGGATGGAGGAAGAGGAGCAGCGCCGCTGCAAGGTCGAGCAGCAGCACGCCAAGCATCACGCGGTCGACACCGATTCGGTCGGATGCCGCGCCGCCGGCGACCCGGCCCAGCGCATTGCCCACCGCCACCGCCGTGATCGCCGCGGTGGCCACGACGGCCGCGAGCTGCAATGAGCGGGCATATCCGGCGGAGCTGACGAAGGCGTGGGCGCCGAGCGGCGTCGCGGTCAGCTCGAGCAGGATCGCTGTGTAGAGGCGTGGCCGGATGAGCACGGCAAGCGGCGCGGGGCGCACCCGGCCGTCCTCCTCAGGCTGCCGCGGCCGGGGGATCGACGGCATCGCGGTCAGCGTCAGTGCGGCGAGGAGGAGCATCGCGGCGGCCATCCAACGCAGGGTTGGCAGCCAGCCGATCGAACCGGCGAGGACGCTGACGATGGGCACCTGGATCGGCGCCGCGATGGCGTAAGCGCCGGTGACCAGCCCACTCACCGTGCCAACGCGATCCGGCATCGCGTGCCGACCGGCGGCGACGCTGCCGGCCAGAGCCAACCCGCCTCCGAAGCCGAGGCCGAGCATCGAGTAGAGGAGCACGAAGGCCGGTCCGCTGGGAAACGCCAACGCGATGCCTCCGCCAACCGCGAGCAGGCCCAGGCCCGCCCAGCAGAGCCGCCGCGGCGGCACCCTGTCGGCGAGGCGCCCACCGATCACGATCCCGGTCCCATAGCCGATCGGCGTGGCGCTCCAGACTGCGCTTATGAGCAGGGCCGGCCAGTGCAGGTCGCGCTGGACGAAAGGCGCCAGCGCGCCCCAGGAGTAGACGAGGCCGAAGGCGAACTGGAGGGGCAGCGCGGCGAAAAGGACTCGGGCCGGGTTTCGGCCGGCCGGGGCCGGTTCCTCGAGCTCCTCCACCAACCCCAACTTAACCTGCCGGCCGTTGCCGACGCCTTAACCGGGTTGATTGGCAGCCGGCGCCTGGCGGACTAGCCTCGCGCCGTGAGTGAGGCGATCAGGTTCCGTTTCGACTTCGCCGACCTGCAGCCGGCGGCCGTCGAGCTGAAGGTGCTGGACGGCGGCGTGCCGGTGCCCCCGTCGGCCGTGGCCGTCTCGCCGCGCCCGCGGCCGGGCTGGCTGCCACCGCTGCTGCCG
>DATCPJ010000018.1:0-9011 GCA_036570145.1 Candidatus Dormiibacterota bacterium | reverse complement strand
TGCGCGCCATAGGGTAGGCGAGGTCGTGCAGGCGGCGGGCCGCCGCGAGCAGCGCCGGTTCCGAATCACCGACCGCCGAAGCCTCCGCCGCCGCATCTCGATACTGCTCGGCGACGTCCGGCGCCCGCCGCGCGAGGACTTCGTCCAGCCGCGCCAGGGGCAGGTCCCTGCCGAGGCCCAGGCGAGCAGCCAGCGACCGCCGCGTCGCGTCGGTGACGACCCTCAGCACGAGGGCTCGCCCTCCGGCCTGGCGGAGGAGGTGGCCGACCGCCACCGCATACTCCGCCGCCGAGCGGCCACCGCTCCGTCCCGGTAAGAGCCGCGGTCCGAAGGCCCGGCCCCGCAGCAGCAGCCCGGCGAAGATGGCGAGCGCGGCCCAGCCGAGGCCGTAGCCGAGCGGTTGGGTCGTCCAGTCGCCGCCGCCCGCCCCGGCAGCGCCGTGGTGGAACTCGTCGAAGGCGACCGAGCCCGGCGTCATCGAGATCAGGTCGGCGGCGAGCCGTCCGTTGTCGGCGACCTCCAGCCAGCCGTTGCAGAGCAGCTCGGGCGCCGCCAGCGCGATCACCCTGCCCTGGCCCAGCTTCTCCTCGAGGGCAAGGGCGCCTCCGGCTGCGTACCGGATCAGGACCGCCTGGTCGGCGGTCGCGCGGTACGGCTCGGTGACCGAGTCGTCGGTCACCCGGCTGACCCCCGGCAGCGCCGGGGTTGCGGCGGTGCCCTCGGCCGGCACCGGGTTGGTCCGGTGGAGGTCGAACGCGAGGGCGAGCCGGGTGTCGAGGCCGTCGTCGGCGTAGATCAGCGTGCCCCCGGCCCGCACCCAGCTGTCGAGCGTGCTCGTCTCCGCCGCGCTGAAGGCGGACGGGTTGAAGACGAACAGCGTCGCCGGCGGGTCGGGGAGGCCGAAGCTGAAGTCGAGGTTGCGGACCGGGTGGCCCAGGGCGGCGGCGTACTGGCTGAGTGCCGAGGTGCCGTTGGGCCCATCGCTGGAGGAGCTGTGCTCGGGCGAGTCCTGGTTGCTCCCGCTCTGGGCGAGGATCAGCGCGGAGGCCACCGCGAAGACCGCGGCGAGAACCAGCCAGCCGCTCCGCCCCTTCATGCCGCCGCCTCAGCCGCTTCGGCCGGGGCCCGGAAGGGATCGGCGAGCTCGATGACCCGCCGGTAGGTCGCCTCGTCGACCGGCCGGAAGCCGTAGACGGCGAGCTCGAAGGCGAGCAGGAGCGGACGGAGCTGGTCCAACCTGCCGCTGCTCCGGAAGAGCTCGCGGACCGTCAGCGGGCTCGACTCCCAGTAGGGCTTGCCGCTGACGGCGGTGGCCACCGCCGCGACCAGGAAGCGCAGGGCGGTCGGGTAATCCCCCCGTTCGGCCGCCGCGTCGGCCTGGGCGAAGCGGTTCACCTCCGCCGCCGCCGGAGGGGCATCATCCGTCGCCAGGGCACGTCCCGCCCTCGTCCAGCCGGTGCGCAGGATGAGAAGCGAGACGCCGGCCGCGAGGAGGGCGGCCGCGCCCAGCAGGGTGAGCCAGAACCAGCTCGGCAGCCCTCCCAGCTGGAGGGAGGCCAGGAAACGGAAGAGCTGGACGTCGAACCAGTTCCAGAACCGGTTCCAGAGCGAGTCGTTGGCGTGCAGGGCGGCGTAGCGGGACTGCGCCAGGATGCGGTGCAGCTCGGCCCTGGCATGGGTCGGGTCCGCCACGCTGCCGGGCCGGCCGAGGGTCGCCGCGAGGGCGGCCAGCCGCTTGTCGGCGTCGGCGTAGTCGGGCGGCTCCCGGCGCAGGTCGGCAATGATCTCCGGCTGGCCGCCGCCGACCTCGGGGAGCAGGATCGCCAGCGCCTTCGGGGCGGCGTCGGAACGGCCGCTCAGCCCCTCCTTGACGAGGGAGTGGGCCTGCTCGACCGCGAGTGCGTAGGACTGCGGGTCCGCCGCCGCCGAGACGGGTTGGAGGAGGACCGCGACGAGGGCGGCCAGAGGGAGCAGGGGAAGGAGGAGGGCTCGTTTCAGCTCGTGCCGCCCTCCGGCAGGGACAGCTGATACGCCATCACCTCGAGGTCGAACGCCTCCCGGCGGACCCTGAGGTCGAAGTAGAGCAGCGTCACCGCGATCGTTGAGAGGGGCTGGACGACCTGGACCATCAGGGATGAGACGGCGACGATCAGGAGCACCCGGACCTGCAGTGGGAGGTCGGGAAAGATGCCGGCGCCGACGATGAAGACGGCGGCGAGGGCGGTCTCCAGGGTGCGCGCGAGGAGCCATGCCAGGAGAAGAACGGCGAAGACGCGCCAGAAGGCCCCGTCGGTGAGCCGCCAGCTCCGCTGGAATGCGGTCCCGATCGGGGCCTCCTCGGTGAAGACGGCCGGGAAGAGGATCGAGAGCTTGGTCAGGAGCCAGACCCCGAGCGGGGGGCAGCAGATTGCCAGGTAGGCGATGCCGTAGACGAAGCTGAGCACCCAGAGCGCCCAGTAGCGCCGGAACACCGTCTGCAGCGCCGCCAGGATGGTGACCGGGCGGCCGAGCACGATCGCCACCGCCGCCGCATAGAGCGTCGCGGTCTGGAAGGGCAGCAGCAGCAGCTGGACCGGGTACTGGAGGAGGGAGATCCAGGGGTTGCCCGTCGTGAGGGCGCCGGTCGGCGAGTTGCCGCTGATCAGCGTCGTGTAGTAGGAGGAGAGAACGTCCGTGGTCCCCGACAGCAGGGTGACCGCGAGGAGCGGGATGGCGAGCAGGATGGCAAGGCCGGCGAGCACCGGGAAGTTCGCACGGTAGATCCGGAAGCTCTCGTCGAGCACATCCATCAGGGTGAGCGCGCGGATGCGCAGAGCGGGTGCCGCCGAGGCCATGGCCGAGCAATCTTAAGCGGAGGGGGGAGCTGGGTAGAATGAGTCGGCGGCGGCGGGCGGCTAGCTCAGCGGGAGAGCGCTTGCTTCACACGCAAGAGGTCGCTGGTTCAATCCCAGCGCCGCCCACCAGAGCAGTGGCCCCGTCGTCTAGTGGACCAGGACGCAGCCCTCTCAAGGCTGAGATCGCGGGTTCGAATCCCGCCGGGGCTACATCCTCTACATCGATTTCCGCTCGGACCGGTGTGAAGGGCTCGCCCAGGGCATCGTTTCAGGGCAGGCCGGCGAGCAGATCCAGGTACACCAGGACCGCGTCCAGGCGAGCTCGAAGCACCGACGAGGGAACCCGCATCGAGCCGTCGCGATCCTCGACCCGGTCGCCCCCGTCGAGCTTGAATGCCGACAGATCGAAGCCGGCTGTTTGGAGGTCGTCAAGCACGTGGGTGAAGTCGGCGCACAGCCCTTCGAGGGCATACGCCTCGGTTGTGACGATGTCGTCGCGCACCGCGCGGAGGCGGGCGTAGGCCATGGCGAGGGATTGCTGGGGGGTGGGTGCGGCGCCCATGTGGCCGATCCTACCGTCACGCGGAATGCCCGTCGGCTTCGGCCTGACCGGCGATGTGAAAAGCTCTCCACCGGGTTGGACGGTTAGTCCGCAACTTGAGTGCGCAAAAAGGGCGTATGTTGGCTGCTTGAGCCTCCGGTCACAGATCGCGGTGACTTCGGTACGGGTCGAGCGGCGGATGAAGCTGGATGTTTGCCCGTTCGTCAGGCCTTTCCCGACCGGATTCGACGCCTGTCCGGAGTTCAGGCCGATCGCCTTTGTAGCCACCGACCTCTCCCATCGACCTCTCGGCGAGCAGGTGACCTGCCAGAACCTCAAGGTCGGCGGCAATCTGACCCGGGGTTACTACCCGCGCTGCGACGTCGGGTGGCCGGCTCGACGGCAAGGCGAGGCGAGTCTTTCCAGGTAGGCCCCGGCGGCTCCTTTTTTGCGCAGACAACGGGAAACGCAAAAGGGGCGTAGTGTTATAGCGGTCGTGTTACGTAAGCAGGTCGCCGTTGGGCAAGAGGTCAGCCTCGGTGGGGAAAACCCCGACTGGCTCCTCGTCGACGGCGCAGAAGGCAAGTCGCTTCACCTGCTCCGGACGTTCGGTGAACCCGCCCTCCACTCGGCCGGGTTCTGGATCGACGGAGTGCTCATTCGGGCCGCCCGCTGGCCGGTCGGCTGAATCACCCCTCCGCCGCGGCGGAATCCGATAATTTCGTCCCAGGCATGGCTGGGAACGAAACTGCTGCGCTCCGCCAGATGATGCCGTTCGCCGCCCTGCTGGGCATCGAGGAGGTCACTGCCGCGCCAGAGGGCGTGGTCGGGCGGGTCCGCTGGGAGGAGAGCCGCTGCACCTCGTTCGGAGTCCTCCATGGCGGCGTCCTGATGGCGCTCGCCGATTCGATCGGGGCCTACTGCGCGGTGCTCAACCTTCCCGAGGGCGCGGCAACCAGCACGATCGAGTCGAAGACCAACTTCCTGCGCGCCGTCCGCTCCGGCCACGTCGAGGCGCGGGCACGGCCGCTCCATGTCGGCAGGACGACGATCGTCATCGACACCGAGCTCTACGACGACCAGGACCGGCTCGTCGGCCGGGTGACGCAGACCCAGGCGGTGTTGGCGCCCCGCTCGTGAGCGGCCTCGTATTCGCCGCCATCGCCCCTCACGGCAGCTCCGCCATCCCCGGCGCGGTGGCGCAGGAGGAGGACGCCAAGGCCGGCACGACACAGGCGGCGATGGCCGAGCTGGAGCGGCGCTTCGCCCGGGCGCGCCCGGAGTCGGTGATCGTGCTCACGCCCCACAACGTCCACGTCGAGGGCGCCATGGCGGTCGTCACCGCGGGCAGCACGGCCGGTGGGCTGGCCGACTGGGGTGCGCCCGGCATCACCCTCAGGGCGGCCGTCGACCGCGACCTGGCCGAGCAGGTGAAGGCAGGGCTTCGCGCGGCAGGCATCCCGGTCGTCGGCATCAGCTTTGGCGGCAACAACCCGCACGAGGCGGTCCACCCGATGGACTGGGCGGTCCTCATCCCGCTCTGGTTCATGGGCGGGAGGACCGACCCGCCGGTCCCGGTCGTCATCGTCTCGCCGGCGCGGGACCTCACCGCGGAGGCGCACCTGGAGGCGGGCCGGGCGATCGCGGAGGCCGCCGCCGCGAGCGGCAAGCGGGTGGCGCTGGTCGCCAGCTGCGACCACGGCCACGGCCACCTGGAGACCGGCCCCTACGGCTTCCGTCCCGAGTCCAGGGTCTTCGACGAGCGCGTCGTCGAGATCGTCAAGGCCGACCGGCTGGGCGACCTCGTCGACTTCGACCTCGAGCTCGTCAGGGCTGCCGCCGCCGACAGCTGGTGGCAGATGCTTATGCTCGCCGGCGCGATCGGGAGCTCTGAGAAGGGTGGCTGGAAGGGCGAGTTCCTGTCCTACGAACACCCGACCTACTTCGGCATGCTCTGCGCCGCCTACGACCCGCCGGGCTAACCGCCGGGAAGGATCACGACCTTGCCGGTGCTGCGGCCCTCGGCGACCGCGGCCAGGGCAAGCGGCGCCTCGGCCAGCGGCCGGCGGTCCGAGATGTGGGGCCGGATCTTGCCCGCGAGGTAGAGGCGGAACAGCTCCTGGGTCGCCTCCGCCACGAGATGCGGCGCCCGCTGGTTGTAAAGACCCCAGTGGAGGCCGACGATCGAGTAGTTCTTGATCAGCGCGTGGTTGACGGCGGCGGTCGGGATCCGCCCCGAGGTGAAGCCGACCACCACCAGCCTCCCTTCGAAGGCGATGCACTTGGTCGAACGGTCGTAGACGTCGCCGCCGTCGGGGTCGTAGATTACGTCGGCGCCCGCGCCGCCGGTGAAGTCCTTCACCGCCTGCACGAAGTCGCCCTCCTTGTAGTTGACGGCGAGGTCGGCGCCCAGCTCCCGGCAGAGGTCGACCTTGGCGTCCGAGCCTGCGGTCGCCACCACGCGTGCGCCGGCTGCCTTCCCGAGCTGGATCGCGGCGCTGCCGACGCCGCCGGCGCCGGCATGGACGAGGAGGACCTCGCCTTCCTTGAGCTGCGCCCGGCGGTGGAGCCCGAAGTAGCCGGTCTGGTACGTGAGCATCAGCGCCGAAGCGTGCTCGAAGCTCATCGCCTCAGGTATCGGAACCACCGTCGAGGGGTTGGCGTCGACCAGCTCCGCAAACCCGCCCCGGGTCAGCCCGCCGCCCGCCTCGAGGAGGGCGAGCACCCGGTCGCCGTGCTTGACAGGGCCGCCGGCGGGCGCCGAGAGCACGGTGCCCGCAACCTCCAGCCCGACCACGAAGGGCAGGTCCGGCTTGGATTGGTAGGTGCCCGCGACGAGTAGGGCGTCGGGGAAGTTAACGGCGGCCGACTCGATCTTGATCCGCACCCGGTCTGCGGGAGGAGTGCCTTCCTCCACGTCCTCCAGCACCATCGAATCGGGAAGACCGAGCCGCCGGACTACCCACGCCTTCATTCTGCTCGACAAACCTTATTACCTTTGTCGACATCGCCAGCACAACCTCGCCCCGGCTCCGTCTCTGCACCTGGAACCTCCACCTCGGGCTGGAGCTCGACCAGATCCTCCGAACGATCGAAGAGGCGGAGGACTTCGCCGGCCTCGACCTGCTCGCCCTCCAGGAAGCGTCCGTCCACGACGGCCACGAGGACGCCGAGGCGATCGCCCGCCGGCTGGGGCCCGACTACCGCCACCTGCAGGTCGAGACCCACGTGCTGCAGGGGCATGTCCAGGCCAACGCGCTGGTCTGGAACTCGCGCCGTGTGCGGATCCTCGAGAAGGACACGCTGCGGCTGCCGGGCCGAACGGAGAGCCGCCTCTCGAGGACAGAGCGCACTCTGCTCAGCCTGATGCCGCTCCAGCAGCGGATGGCGCTCGTCTTCGACTGCTGGATCGCCGGCCAGGCGATCCGGCTCTACGTCGCCCACCTCGACGTGCTGGGCTACCAGCACAAGCTCCAGCAGTTCAGCCGGATCCTGGAGGACCTCACGACGCGCGACGAGGCCGACATCACGATCCTGGCCGGCGACCTGAACACTTTCAAGATGGGCCGCCGCCCTCGCTGGACGAGGCTTCGCTCGGCGGCTGAGGAGGCGGGCTTCGAAGACCTCACCAGCGACATCAAGTGGACCCACCGCAGCCGCGTGCCGGCACGCCAGAAGCTTGACGCGATCTTCCTGCGCTGCGATCGGCCCCTTCGCTACGAGTCCTGGAGCCTCGACCTGCCGGGCTCCGACCACATCCCGGTCTTCGCCGAGGTCCTCGGCTGGGGGGACTGAAACAGTGAGGCCGCGGAACCCGATCGGGGTTCCACGGCCCCGGGAGAGAGGGGAAAAGCGTTATCGGGGGCGGTGCTAGTCGCCCGAGTCGCCGCCGCCGTCGCCCTCGTGATCGCCTTTCTGCTCGGCGTTCGGGCCCGCGGCCGCGCTTGACTCGACCTCGGGGATCTCCGCGGCCGCGGGCGTCTCCGCCGGCTCGGGCGTCTCCGCCGGCTCAGGCGTCGAGGAGGCTTCGGGAGTCTCCGAAGGCTCGGGTGAAGGGGACGCCTCGACCTCTTCGGCGTCCGGCACGGCTGCCGCGCCCGATGCGGAGGGAGAAGGCGACTGGTCCGAAAGCACCCGGCTGGAGCCGAGGTAGGCGCTCGCCCCGGCGCTGGCCGCCAGGATTGCGCCCGCGCCGAGGAACCCGGCGATCAGGTACTTGGTCCTGTGCACGTGAACTTAACGCCCGAAGCGGCGAAAGTCCTCACCTCCACGGAAAAAGGGAAACCTCCCGGCGTGATTCGCAACACCGGCAGAAGACCGCAACAAGAAGCGCGTAAGAGCGTAGCGTGACATCGGTGTTGTGCGGAAACCACCAATGGTCTCCGATAGCTTCGTATGACGAGGACTGACCTATGAAGAAATGGTTTGTGCTGTGGTTGGTGGCATCCGCGCTGGCGCTGGTGCCAACGGCGGCGGCGGCGGAGGACGGGCAGGGCGATAGCCAGGGGAACCACTTCGGGCCCTACAGCAGTGCCTCGACCGACTCGGGAACCTGTGGCAACGATTGGGCTAACGACACCTACAAGCGCCAGTTCTTGGTCCACCAGACAGGTCCGACAACCTGGCAGGTGACCGAGAAGTACATCGAAGGCCAGTTCGTGACCATCGCAGACGTGAGCCCGGGCGCGTGCGAGACCAGCTCGCCGCACGGCGCGACGGTCACGGCTGGCAACACCGGCAACTTCCACGGCTTCCTGTCCGGGACAGTCACGAGCGGTACGTTCAACCCCGCCGGCTGCGACGTGGCGGCCGACTGCGGCGCGTCGACCACCGGTTTCATCGGTGCGGTCTTCGGCCCGACCGCTGACTTCAGCTGCTTCTCCGGAGTGGGGACCTGCAGCTTCTACTTCGCCTACCACGCCAACGGCGACCAGGACCTCGCCTTCCACAACTGGGTCAACGCTTCGGAAGACCTGGGCGGCAACCGCGGGGACATCGCGACGTTTTAGCGAAGCATTCGACCGGGGAGCCGGTGGCTTGGCCGCCGGCTCCCGAGACCCCGTCCATCGTGGGCGCCCCGCTCATGCCGGTACGATCAGGCGGCAAGGAGCCGGTGTAGCTCAGCCTGGCAGAGCAGCGGCCTTTTAAGCCGATGGTCCAGGGTTCGAATCCCTGCGCCGGCATACCCCTAAAAGAATGGGAGCCGCAGTCACCGGACTGCGGCTCCCGAGGGGGGAAGTGTGAGTTTTGGTCGCTCGCCTGTTCACTGGCGCCCGACTACTGCCATCTAACAGGGTGGCGGCGTCGAGCGCGCGGCTTGGCGCAAACGGAGCGCCGACGAACGGCCCACGGATCGCCGACGACCTGTTCTTGCCTGACAGCCCGGCGCGTACATAATTGCTGGGATGGCTGTCGGCTCGCTCCATATCCTGCTGGTCGAGGATGATCCCGCGGTGGCGGGCATGTACCGGCTCAAGCTCGAGATGGAGGGCTACCGGGTCACCGTCGCCGGCGATGGGGAGGAGGGCCTCCGGGTCGCACGCGAGCATCGGCCGCAGCTGATCTTCCTGGACGTCCGCCTCCCCAAGCTGGACGGCATGTCGGTCCTGGAGGCGATGCGAGGCGACGACCGGACC
>DATCPJ010000017.1:0-8178 GCA_036570145.1 Candidatus Dormiibacterota bacterium | reverse complement strand
CCCCGCAAGCGGGGAGGGCAGGGTGGGGCGACCCGTAAGCCTCATTGCCGCCCGCGAACGAACGGTTAGGGCCTGGTTCCGGCCATGGTCCGAGGCCTCCGTTTGGCCCCACCCCACCCTCCCCATAAAAATGGGGAGGGGGTCTAGAACCGACCCATTCGGAACTCGGCAAGCTCTGCGACGTCGGTGTCTTCCACGATCGCCTTCGCCAGCCAGCCCGCGATCGCGGGCGCCGTCATCATCCCGATCGAGCCGTGACCGCCGTGGACCCAGAGCCCGAGCGGTCCCGCCGGGCCTGCCAGCGGCATCCCGTCGGGGGTCATCGGCCGGAGGCCGTACCAGGCCGCGGTTATCGGTGTCGCGGCCAGACCGGGTGCCGCCGCGAGCGCTTTGGCCGCGATCCGCTGCGGCATGTCGACACCCTCGAAGGGCTCGCGCAGGGAAGGGGAGAGCGAGGTTCCGATGAGTGCCTCACCGCCCGGCTGCTGGGCGATGACGAAGGCCTGCACGACAGGGTGGTCGTGACCCTCGGCAACCTCCGCCAGCGTCGGTGGGCGGGCGACGCGGCCGAGCTGGTCCTGGTCCGGCCAGCTCGTGTCCTCGACAATCCAGGGAAGGTTGAAGTCGAGCCGCCCGGTCCGCAGCAACCAGCCGCGACCGACGCTCACCGGCGCAGGCCGCCACAGCTCCGGCAGCCAGGGGCCGGTGGCGAGCACGACGGCGTCGAAGGCGAAACGACCCGCATCCGTGACGAGCCCATGAACGCGCCCACCGGCGACGGCCACCTGGATCACCCGCGTCGCGGTCGTGATGACGGCGCCTGATTCGCGCGCCGCCTGGGCGAAGGCGAGGGTCGCCGGCGCGGGGTCGAGAGCCCACGCGTTTCCGATCAGGTGGCCACCGCGAAAGCGCGGCCCGAGCGCTTTGAAGTGGCGGCGGATCTCGGCGCTGTCGAGCTCCTTCACCTTCATCCCGACAGAGCGCAGTTCGAAGGCGCGCCGCCCCATCGCTTCGTGCTGGCTCTCGTCGGCGGCGATTATCAGCTGCGGGACCTCGCGCAGTTGAAAGTCGACCTCGCCGCCGGCGAGGCTCCGGTAGACATCCAGCGACTGCTGCATGATGCGGACCACCCCGGTCTCGATCTGGTTCAGCAGCAGCCCCATGTTCCGGCCCGACGCCTCGCCGGCGAGCGAACCGCGTTCGAAGAGGGTGACTCGCGCGCCCCGCCGCGCCAGCTCGTAAGCGATCGTGGTGCCGGCGATCCCGCCGCCGACAACACCGATCTCCCTCACCGCCATCACCCCGGAGTGTAGTGGCCCTTCGCGCGGCCGGGCGGCGATTCTTCCGAACCTGTCCACATCTTGGGGGAAAACCGCCTGATGACCCCAACATGCTGTTAGACTCGCGCCCAGGCGAACGACCTTCGCCAATACCCACGTCTGGAGGAATGCCGCTTTGCGAGAGTGCCTCATCATTTACGTGGACGCCGCTCTGGATAAGAACGGCCGCGCCGGTTGCGGTGTGGCCGTTTTCATCAGAGGCCGAGCGCTTTACACCGAATCCTTCGGCTTCACGCACGAAGGCGGTTCGGCGCAGTTGGAGGCGCACGTCTGCGCCGCGGCCCTGGAGCTGGCGGCCCACCGATGGCCTTTCCATCGGGTCATCGTCCGAACGGATTGCGCGCCGGTGGTGCGCAGTCGCACTCCGTCAAGCGAGACATTTCGCGACGCCGTGCACGAGGTTCGCGAGCGCTGCCGGCGCGGATATCGAGTGGTCCGTTACGTCAGCCGCAAGGCGAATCCGGCGCACGAACTCGCGCGCGAGGGATTGAAGAGTGTGGTGCGGCCACGCGTAGAACTGGCCGCCTGATTTTTATTTGGCCGACGCTGTTCCGTTCTATACTTTGGCCCATCTCGTTCGCATTAGTTGCGACTTCAAGGAGTAAGAATGGCCGAAGCAAGCGAATCCGAGTCTGCGCCCAAGCGGCGCGCGCGACGCAGCACCGGGACGCGAACAACTCGAACAACGCGAACCACGCGTGGTGCGGCAGCACGAAGCACGACAGCGACACGACGGCGCGCCGGATCGCCCGGTGACGCGGTTGCGAGTCTCACCTCGATGGTCGACGAGCTGATCAAGGAAAACCGCAAGCTGAAGCGCCAGCTCGACCGGCTGACCGCGAAGGGCACCGCGGCGGCCAGCTCCGGAATCGAGCGCGGTCTGAAGTCGATCCAGCGTCGCGTGCAGAAGGCGCTCGCGGGAGCGGCGACACCCAAGCGGCGCACCACGCGGGCGGCAGGCGCCACGACGCGACGCGCCACGACCAGGCGCACGACGACGACGCGCCGGCGGCGAACCACCGGCGGGGAGAGCGCGGCCAGCTGAGCGTCCGTTTGGGAGAGCAATTGACGACGGGGGTGGCGCCGGGCGCCGCCCCCGCTTCATCCCGGCGGGGCGGCGCGCGATGACCGCGGTCATCGACCACGTCCTCCTCGCGGTGCGGGACCTCGACGCCGCCGCGTCCTGGATCCGCGAGCGGCACGGCCTCACGGCGCTGCCCGGCGGGCGCCACCCGGGTGTGGGCACGGCCAACCTGATCGTCCCGCTCGGTGACGACTACCTCGAGCTGATCGCCGTGGTGGACAGCGCTGAGGCCGCGTCGAGCCCCCTTCGGGAACGCCTTGCGGGGGCGCCCGAAACCGGCGCCCTGCTCGCGACCTGGGCCGTCCGTGTCAGCGACATCGACGCGCTGAAGAAGCGCCTCGGCGACGCCGGTGTCGCCACCGAAGGTCCCCTGCCCGGGTCGCGCCTGCGTCCGGACGGCGTGCTGCTCGAGTGGCGCACGCTGCGCGTCGGCGGCGGCCTCGAACCGGCCATCCCCTTCTTCATCGAGTGGAAGATCGAGGCAGATCAGCATCCGGGCGCGAGCCCTGTTGAACACCCCGCCGGAGCCGTGCTGCTGCGCGGAGTCCGGCTCGCCTCACCCCGGCCGGAGGCACTGGCGGACCGGCTTCGTGTCGTGCTTGACGAGGGTGTCGACTACCAGGTCGAGGCGGGTGAGGCGGAGCAGCCGGTCGCCATCGTCCTCTCCATCGACGGCGAGGAACGCGACCTGCCTTAGCGGCCGGCGCCGGGTGTCGGCCGCCTAGACGAACTCGGCCTCGATCTTCTTCGCTTCGCGATAGGCGTCGAAAATCTGGTAGGCGTAGAGGCCGAGCCCCCCCGCGCCGAGTGGCACGCCGACCAGGCCGCCGATTATCGAGAGGTCGAGGTCGATGCCGACAAACTCCATCCCGCCACAGGCGAGGAGGAAGAAGAGGCCCTTCAGGTTGTGGCCCAGGTAGACGTGCCCCATGCCTGGGACGATGGCAAGCGCGGCGGCGAGTGCCGGGCTCTTGCGGGAGCGGGCCGCGCGCCTGCTGTTGAAATTCTGGGAGGGCGTGGCGCCGCACCTGGGGCAGGGTGCCGAAGGGCTCGGTAGGGTCGATCCGCAGCGGCCGCAAATGGTTGTCGAAGCCATCATCAAACCTTATTCCCCCTGCTGGCGGAGGGAAACAACCTGGTTGTTTTTTGCGTGGTGCGTAGGCCGGGTTCATCCCGGCCGGGTGAGTTGTTTTGAATTGACACCAGAGCCCTGGCGCCGAGTGGGGATTCATGAAAGGGGGGCCCGCCCCCCTTTGCCAGTCGTTTTGCGTGGCGCGTAGGCCGGGTTTATCCCGGCTGGGTGAGTTGTTTTGAATCGACACCCGAGCCTGGCGCCGAGTGGGGGGATTCTGGAAAGGGGGGCCTGCCCCCCTTTGCCCGGTCGTCGCTGGTAGTCTCCGAGCCATGGACTTGAAGTTCACTGCTGAGGACGAGGCGTTTCGCAAGGAAGTGAAGGGATGGCTCGAAGCCAACCTAGCTGCGGAGCTGCGGCACCGGGGCGTCGGCGGCTACCGCGAGGACGAGGATGAGGAGATCCAGCGCGACTGGCAGAAGCGCCTCCACGGGGGTGGTTGGCTGAAGCTGGCCTGGCCGGTGGAGCACGGCGGACGGGACGCGTCACCCGTCCAGCAGGCGATCTACCAGGAGGAGCTGGCCGCGGTCGGCGCTCCGCCCATCCTCGGCCGTCTCGGTGTCAGCCTCGCGGCGCCGACGATCAACGTCCTCGGCAGCCAGTGGCAGAAGGACACCTACATCGAGAAGCTCCTCGCCTGCGAGGAGGTCTGGGCGCAGGGCTTCAGCGAGCCCAACGCCGGCAGCGACCTGGCCAGCCTCACGACCCGTGCGGTCAAGGACGGAGACAGCTGGATCCTCAACGGCCAGAAGGTCTGGTCGTCGGGGGCCCACTACTCCGACCGCAGCTTCCTGCTCGCCCGCACCGACCCCGAGGCTCCTCCCCACAAGGGCATCGGCTACTTCATCGTCGACCTGAAGCAGCCGGGCGTCGAGGTGCGCCGGATCCGCCAGCTGACCGGTGGCGGCGAGTTCTGCGAGATCTTCCTCCACGACGCCGTCGTCGCCGACCGCGACCTGGTCGGCGCTCCCGGCGACGGCTGGAAGGCGGCGATGACGACCTTCGGCTTCGAGCGCGGCGGCCTGGCCAACGCCTCCCGCTTCGAGAGCGCGGTCAACAGCCTTGCCAGCCTCGCCCGCAACCTTGGCCAGGGCTCCAACCCGCTGGTCCGCCAGCGCGTGGCGCAGGCCAAGATCGAGGCGCACACCTTCCGGATGAACGGGCTGCGCGCGCTGACCAAAGCCCAGCAGGGGGCGGCTCCGGGGCCGGAGGCGAGCCTGACCAAGCTCTACTGGAGCGAGATGGACAAGCGCATCCAGGAAACGGCGGTGGCTGTCCAGGGCCAGTACGGAGCCCTCGCGCCCGAGGATGAGTGGTCGATCGAGGACGGGCGCTGGCAGTTCGGCTGGATGTGGTCGCAGGCGGAAACGATCTACGCCGGCAGCTCCGAAATCCAGCGCAACATCATCGCCGAGCGGGTGCTCGGCCTCCCGCGAGGTCGATGAGGACGACCCGCGATGGTGTCTGGTGGCGAGGCTTAACTATCGTTAATAGTTCTTAACCTGTAGGACAACAGGAAAGAGGACTTAACCCGTTACCTTCCTTTGAGTTGACTCCGCTAGTGGAATTCGTGGGTGTCAACCGCGTCTACGGGCAGGTGGTGGCGTTGGACGATTGTTACTTCCGGCTGATGCCGGGGGAGCTCTCTTTCCTAGTCGGGCCCAGCGGCGCGGGTAAGACAACCCTTTTGAGATTGATCAACCGGGAAATCAGGCCGTCGCAGGGCGAGGTCTGGGTCGACGGCTTGCCGGCCCACAACCTGCCGGCGAAGCGGCTTGCCGAGCTGCGCCGAAAGGTCGGCGTCGTGTTCCAGGACTTCAAGCTGCTGCCACGCCTCACCGCGATGGAGAACGTGGCTTTCGCACTCCAGGTAACGGACCTGCGGATCTCGGACGAGGAAGCCCACGATCGCGCCCTCGACGCCCTCGACGCGGTCGGCCTCCACGACCGGGCCGAGCACTACCCCCACCAGCTCTCGGGCGGGCAGCAGCAGCGGGTAGCCATCGCGCGGGCCGTCGTCAGCCAGCCGCCCCTCCTGATCGCCGACGAGCCGACCGGGAACCTCGACCAGGAGACCGCCTGGCAGATCATGACCCTGCTCGAGGACATCGCCAAGTTCGGCACCACCGTCCTCGTCGCCACCCACAACATGGAGATCGTCAACCGGCTGCAGCGGCGGGTTCTCACAATGGTTTCCGGAAGGGTCGTCGACGACAATCCGGCAGGCCGTTCCGCGAGGCTGGTATGGGCGAACTCCTCATAGGCCCCCGTCCGCCCCGCTGGCGGACGATCAAGGTCGTCGCCCGTAACGCCGGGCGCTACCTGTTCGGCAGCGCGATCCGGAACTGGGCCCGCAACCTCGGCTCCACAGCGCCCGCCCTGGGCTCGATGACGCTCCTACTGCTCCTCGTGGGCCTTGCCGTGCTGGCCGGGCTGGTCGGCCAGACGGTCGCCTCGACGGAGGCTCGGGACGCGTCCATCCTGCACGTCTACCTGCGCGACGACGCCAGCAGCGCCGACATCAACTCCCTGGAGACGGACCTGGGCGCCAACCGGTACGTGCAGAGCATCACCTACGTCAGCAAGGAGCAGGCGCTCGCCCGTGCCCAGCATCGCCCCGGCCTGCCGGAGCTCGCCAACGCCGCTGAGAGCAACCCGTTCCCGGCAAGCCTGGACGTCCACGTCAGCACGATCGACAAGGTCGGCACCGTCGACGCCGCCTTCCGGGGGAACCCGGCGGTCGACTCCGGCGTGCCCAGCTCCTTCGATCCCTATGCCTACAAGCGCTTCCAGCAGGTCCTCTTCTGGGTCGCCGCCATCGGCGTCGCCTTCCTGCTGCTGCTCGCGTTCATCGCCGTGACGGTGACCGCCAACAGCATCCGGTCGGCGATCCTCTCCCGCGGCGATGAGATCAGCATCATGCAGCTGGTCGGGGCGCCGCTCTGGATGGTTCGCGGTCCCTTCGTCATCGAGGGCGCCGTCACCGGCGCCGTGGCGGGCGGGCTGGCCGGCATCCTCGCCCTCGTCGCCTGCGTGATCGCGGTCCAGGCGGGAGCGTCCAACTTCGCCCAGGTGGCGCCCGGTCTCACCTTCCAGGCGGGCCTCCAGATCGGCCTCGCCCTGCTCATCATCGGCCCGCTCATCGGCTCCCTGTCCTCCCTCGGGAGCGTGCGCCGATACCTCGAGTCATGAGACTGCGAGCCGCCGTCGCGGCGCTGGTCGTCCTCCTCCTGCTGCCGGCCGCCACGCCCGCCTCCGCGACCGCTCCCGGCGATCTGGCCGCGGCCCAGGCTCGAGCGGCGGTCATTGAATCGGTGCGCGCGCAGCTCGGATCCCAGCTCGCCACCGCGCTCCAGACCGCGGACCGGGTGGCCCAGTCGCTGCGCGACAACGCCTCCCAGCAGGAGGCGCTGAAGGCGTCGATCGCCGACACCAACGCCAAGATCCTCGCCCTCGAGGACGAGGTCGCGAGGCTTGACGTCGAGATGGAGAAGGTGAACGAGCGGATCCGCGGCGAGAAGGCGCAGATCAGCTCGCTGGCCCGCGCCATCTACGCCCAGCCCAGCTCCGTCCTCCTGCTGCTGGTCGAGTCCCCCAGCCTGGGCGACATGATCACCCGGGTGAACGATCTCCGCTCCGCGGGGAAGCGGGCGCAGGCGCTGAAGGGCAAGCTGAAGCTCGACCTCGCCCAGATCGACACCGACCTCAAGAAGCAGCAGGCGGCGCGCGACGAGCAGTTGAAGCTGAAGGACCAGCAGGTCGCCGACCTCGCCAAGCTGCAGGACCTCCAGGTGAAGCAGGAGAAGGCCCAGGCCGACCTCGCGCAGCAGATCGGGGCCACCCGCTACGAGCTGTCGCGGGTTGACGGCCAGTCGGCGGCGCTCGCCCAGCAGATCGCCGACATCCTCCTGCAGCAGGAGTCGGACATCATCGCGGCTGCCGAGTCGGCGGTCTGGAACCAGGTCGACACGATCCACCCGGTGGGCATCCCGACGACCACCAGCAGCGGTCATTCAACCCAGTACAGATTCATCTGGCCCGAGCCGACCGCTGTCGAGACCCAACCCTTCGGGCCGTGCTCGTTCTGGTTCGAGCCGCCCTACGGCGGCTACGCCCACTTCCACACCGGCATCGACATGTCCTCACCGGAAGGCTCGCCGGTCCTCGCCGCTGACGACGGGGTCGTCCTCCTTGCCGGCTCCTCCTACGTCAACGGGGTCCTGGTCGGTTATGGCAACTTCGTCGTCATCGCACACACCGGCGGCCTGACGACCCTCTACGGCCATCTCCTCCGGATCGCCGTCAAGGTGGGCGACACGATCAACCAGGGCCAGCTGGTGGGCCTCGAGGGGTCGACCGGCAACTCGACCGGCCCCCACCTCCACTTCGAGCTCCGCCAGGGGACCGCTCCGATCGACCCAGCACCGTTCCTCCCCCCAGGAGCCCCCTCGAACTTCAGGGGCTAACTTCCCCTCCCGAGACCCGGGCGCGGGTTGGGTTCACACCACGTAGTCGGTCGCCAAATGCCCTCTCCACATAGTGGGGAGCCACTGGTTAGTTCAAACCCGGCTGGTCGTTCGCCAAATGCCCTCTCCACGTGGTGGAGAGGGTCAGGGTGGGGC
>DATCPJ010000016.1:0-3786 GCA_036570145.1 Candidatus Dormiibacterota bacterium | reverse complement strand
GTCGTCGATGGGCCCGCCGAAGCGGTCGCCGAGGCCGAGCAACCCGGCGGCGACGGCGCCCTGGAGGGACTCCGGAGCGCCCAGGTAGGTGAGGCGGGCGGCGATCGCGCTGGGTGTCATGCCGTGCTCGACGAGGGTGATCGAGATGGCGTTGAAGACGGCCGACTCGGGTGTGGTCGGGAGGCGGCCCTTGAGCTCGAGGAAGGCCATGTCGCCCAGCGAGACCTTCCCGATCAGGTCCTCGGCGAGGTCGTGGCCGCGGACGACGATGCGGTCCGGCGTGCTCCAGCCGAGATCGCTGCGCAGCTTGTGCCTGCCCGCCCCGGTCATGGCCTGGTCTCGGTCAGCCGGGTCTTGTAGCCACTGTCGCCGAACTTCGCCTCCGGGATCAGGGTGACCCGGCTGCGGAAGGTCAGGCGGGCGCGGATCTCGGCCTCGATCCGGGCGGCGAGGTCCGAGTCCAGGGTCGCGCCGTCGGGGATCTCCACCTCGATCGGGATCGGCGGCGTCAGGGCGACACCGATCCCGGTGCGGATGACGCGCGCGCGCCCGGTTACGGCGGGCCGGAAGTCGCCGACCACGGCCAGGATCGCGGTCGGGTAGACGTTGACGCCCCGGACGATGAAGACGTCGTCGCGCCGCCCGATGCAGCGCATCCGGAAGCTGGTCCGGCCGCACTCGCAGGACGTCCCCTCGATCCGGACGATGTCGGCGCTCAGGAAGCGGACGACCGGCATCGCCTCGCGGACAAGGCTGGTATAGGCAAGCTCGCCCAGGGCGCCCTCCTCGATGGCGATCGCTTCCCGCGTCTCCGGGTCGACGAGCTCGGGCCAGATGAAGCCGGTCCCGCAGAAGTGCATCCCCTGCTGGCCGGGGCACTCGCCGAAGAGGGAGGGCGCGACGTCGCCGATTCCCATCACCTCGTTGACGGTCACCCCGAGCACGTCCTGGATGTGGTCGCGGATCGCCGGGATACCACCACCCGGCTCGCCACCGGTGACGATGTGGGTGAGCGCCAGGGAGCGCGGATCGGAGTCGCCCTGCTCGAGACGGTTCGCCAGGTATTGGGCGAAGGAGGGCGTCCCCATGAGGGTGTCGGCGAGGCCGGCCCGGAGCCCGAAGAGAACCCGGTCGGTGTCGCCCGGCCCCACGGGCACGGAGCGGGCGCCGATCCGGCTGAGCACGAAGTGCGTGTGCCCGGCGACGAAGGGCCCGGCGCCGAAGGTGGCGAGGACCGAGCTGTGGTCGTGGATCCCGGTCGCGTAATAGGAGCGGGTGCCGATCGCGGTCCAGGTCTCGATGTCGGCGCGGGTGAGGGCGATCACGCTCGGCGCGCCGGTCGAGCCGCTGGTCTGGTAGACGCGCTTGACCAGTTCGGCGGGAACGCCCAGATTGCTGCCGAAGGGGGGCGCATCGTCGATCGCCTGCTTCAGCTCGTCCTTGGTCGTGAAGGGAAGCCGGTGGAGGTCGGCCAGGCGCGGCGCGCTCGTTCCGGCGCCCGCCTCGCGGAGTTTCCGTCGGTAGAACGACGAGCCCTCGAGCACCTGCGCGAGCTGCCTGTCCCAGGCCGCCGAGGCCAGCGCGAAGGTCGCTTCGGGTGACGCGGTCTCGACTTCGCGATCCCAGATCCAGTCCCGCTCGCAGGAGTCGTCCTTCAGCCGGCCTGCCGCGCTCTGCTGCTGGTTCGAGATCACTGCCGCGAGGTTAGCCGAACAGGCAGAGCATCTCGTAGACGATGTGCGCCGCCGCGATGGCGGTGATCTCCGCGTGGTCGTAGGCGGGTGCCACTTCCACGACGTCACCGCCCACCAGCCGGAGGCCCTGGAGGCCGCGGATGACCGCGATCGCCTCGCGGCTGCTCCAGCCGCCCGCCTCGGGTGTCCCGGTGCCGGGCGCGAAGGCGGGGTCGAGGAGGTCGATATCGAAGGACAGGTAAACGGCGGCGTCGCCGACCCGCTGCCGGACCTCCGCGGCGATCGCCGCCACGCCGCGGTCGTCGATCGCTCGCCCGTCCACCATGTGGAAGCCAAGGCGTGCGTCGGCGGCGAGGTCGTCGTCCGAGAACTGCGGTCCTCGCGTCCCGATGTGAACGGCCCGGGTGAGATCGAGCAGGCCCTCCTCGGCGGCCCGCCGGAAGGGCGTGCCGTGGGTGTAGCGGGCGCCGCCGAAGTAGGTGTCCCAGGTGTCGAGGTGGGCGTCGAAGTGGACGATCGCAACCGGCCCGAAGCGCGCTGCGGCGGCCCGGAGGAGCGGCAGCGCGATGGTGTGGTCCCCGCCGAGGGCGATCAGGTGGTCGGCGCTGGCGAAGGTTGCCGTGGCGGCGCGCTCGATCTCGCCGATCGCCTGCTCGATCCCGAACGGTGTGCAGGCGATGTCGCCGGCATCGGCGACTTGGCGGCTGCCGAAAGGGAGCACGCCGGTCCATGCGTTGTAGGGCCGGAGCAGCTTCGACCCCGCCCGGATCGCAGCCGGCCCGAAGCGCGCGCCGGGTCGGTAGACCACACCGCTGTCGAAGGGAACCCCGACGATCGCCACGGCGGCGCGGCCGACCTGCTCGAGGGTGGGCAGCCGGGCGAAGGTGGCGGGGCCCGCGAAGCGGGGAACGGCGAGGGCGTCGACCGGACCCACGATCGGCTCCTCACCGTTGCGCTCCCCCACGCCGCGCATTTAAGCGCTTTGATAGTCGTCATGCGTGCGCTGGTCGCGGACCCACGGGCACCGGGTGGCATCGCCCTCCAGGAGGTGCCCGAGCCCGAGCCCGCTCGCGGCGAGGCGATTGTCGACGTCCACGCGATCTCGCTCAACCGCGGCGAGCTGAACCGGCTGGTCGCCGCGGCCCCCGGATGGCGGCCGGGTTGGGACGTGGCGGGCACCGTCAGGGAGGCGGCCTCAGGAGGTCCCTCGGCCGGCAGCCGGGTGGTCGGGGTGCTGGGCGGTGGCGGGTGGGCGGAACGGGTCGCGATCCCAGGGAACTGGCTGGCAGAGCTGCCCGCGAAGGTGTCATTCGCCCAGGCGGCCGCCCTGCCGGTCGCGGGCCTGACAGCGCTCCGAATCCTCCGCCTGGGGCCGGACATCCTCGGCCGCCGGGTGCTCATCACCGGCGCGGCGGGCGGCGTGGGTCGCTTCGCCATCCAGCTCGCGCGCCTCGGCGGAGCAGAGGTGACAGCGATCGTGGGAAGCCCCGAGCGAGCTGCTGGACTGGAAGAGCTCGGTGCCGCCACGGTAGTAACCAGCCACCACCAGCTGGAGGGCCGCTACGACTTGATCCTCGAGTCGGCCGGCGGCGAGTCGCTGGCGCGCCTCGCGACGATGGTCCACCCGGACGGCACCCTCGTCATGTTCGGCAACAGCTCACGACAGCAGACGACCTTCAACGTGAGCGATGTTTACAGCGTGGGGGCGGTGCGCCTCCAGAGCTTCCTGATCTTTCCGGGCTTGGCGCGGGACCCGCCGGGACGGGACCTCGCCTACCTCGCCGGACTTGTGGCTGACGGCCGCCTCGATCCGCAGGTGGCCGGTGAGCTCCCCTGGGAGCAGATGCCGGAGGCACTCCGCCGGCTGGCCGACCGGACCGTGGCGGGCAAGCTCGTCCTGACGATCTGACAGCGATGCGTTCGGCGCGGTCGGGCGTTGAAACGTATAGTCCCAGCGGGCCAAATGGAAGGCGAAATCCCTCGCGGAACCCAGATCGGCAGCTACGTCATCGACTCCTTCCTCGGCCGGGGCGGCATGGGCATCGTCTACCGCGCCTTCCATCCCCGCCTCGAGCGCTGGGCGGCGATCAAG
>DATCPJ010000015.1:0-7578 GCA_036570145.1 Candidatus Dormiibacterota bacterium | reverse complement strand
CCCGGCCGCACCCTCGTCGAGATGCCCGCCACCGAGGCGATGACGAACTTCCAGGGCATCTGCCACGGCGGCTTCATCGCGCTGCTCGCCGACTCGGCGATGGGGTCCGCCCTGGCCACCGTCCTGCCCGAGGGCGAGAAGCACATGAGCTTCGACCTCAAGCTCAGCTTCATGCGGCCGGTGAAGATCGGCCAGGTGGTCCGGGCGACGGGTACGGTCATCCACCACGGCCGCCGGACCGCGGTCGGCGAGTGCCGGCTGGAGGTCGCTGGCGACCTGGTCGGGACCGCCTCCGCTAGTTTCATCGTCTACTTGCCGGAGCAAAACACCTAGGTGCCCATCGATCGGATAACCATCCGCGGTGCCCGCGAGCACAACCTCAAGGGCGTCGACCTCGTCATACCCCGCGACCGGCTGGTGGTCTTCACCGGCCTCTCCGGCTCGGGGAAGTCGTCGCTCGCCTTCGACACGATCTACGCCGAGGGCCAGCGCCGCTACGTCGAATCGCTCTCCTCCTATGCCCGCCAGTTCCTGGGCCAGATGGAGAAGCCCGATGTCGACGTCATCGAGGGGCTTTCACCCGCCATCTCGATCGACCAGAAGGGGACCTCCAAGAACCCCCGCTCGACGGTCGGGACGGTGACCGAGGTCTACGACTACCTGCGCCTTCTCTTCGCCCGGGTCGGCCAGCCGCACTGCCCGGTCTGCGGGCGGCCGATCGCCAAGCAGACGGTCGACCAGATGGCCGACCAGGTCGAGAAGATGCCCTCCGGCTCCCGCCTGATGCTGCTCGGGCCGGTGGTGCGGGGGCGCAAGGGCGAGTACCTCTCGCTGCTCGAGGATTTTCGCAAGGGCGGCTTCGTTCGGGTCCGGGTCGACGGCCAGATCTACACCCTCGACGAGACCATCCCGCTCGAGAAGAACAAGAAGCACGACATCGAGGTCGTCGTCGACCGCCTCGTCCTGGGAACCGACCAGCGGACCCGGCTGGTCGACTCGCTGGAGACCGCGCTGCGGCTGGGGCACGGCTCGGTCCTGCTGGTTCCCGTCGATGGTGGTGAGGAGAGGCTGATGAGCCAGGACTTCTCCTGCGCCTATGACGGCACCAGCGTTCCCGAGCCGGAGCCGCGCAACTTCTCCTTCAACACCCCGCACGGCGCCTGCCCCACCTGCACCGGGCTCGGTACCCGGCTGGTGGCCGACTGCGACCTGGTGGCGCCCGACCCGTCGCTCTCGCTGGCGGAGGGGGCGATCGCGCCCTGGAGCAAGTCGAACTTCTTCTACCCGGAGCTGCTGGAGGCGGTCGCCAATCACTTCAAGATCGACATGAAGAGGCCCTGGGGCAAGCTCTCGGACGAGCATCGGCGGGTGCTCCTGGAGGGAACCGGCAGCAAGAAGATCCGCTTCACCTACACCAACCAGTACCGCCACAAGCGCTGGTACGAAGCCAGCTTCGAGGGCATCCTCGCCAACCTCTCCCGCCGCCACAACGAGACGGAGAGCGAGTTCGTCAGGGAGGAGCTCGAGAAGTACATGAGCGACAAGCCCTGTCCCACCTGCCAGGGCAAGCGGCTCAAGCCGGAGTCGCTCGCGGTGACCGTCGCCGGCCGCGACATCGCCGACCTGTGCGAGCTCTCGGTGGTGGCGGCGATCGAGTTCTTCGAGCACCTCGAGCTGAACGAGCGCGAGCAGCTGATCGCCCGCGGGATCCTGAAGGAGATCAAGGAGCGGCTGCAGTTCCTGATCGACGTCGGCCTCGAGTACCTGACCGTCAACCGCGCCGCGAACTCGCTCTCCGGCGGCGAGTCGCAGCGGATCCGGCTGGCGACCCAGATCGGCTCCAAGCTGATGGGCGTCCTTTACATCCTCGACGAGCCCTCGATCGGGCTCCACCAGCGGGACAACCGCAAGCTGATCTCGACCCTGATCAAGCTCCGCGACCTGGGCAACACGCTGATCGTGGTCGAGCACGACGAGGACACCATCCGGACCGCCGACTACATGGTCGACATCGGACCGGGGGCCGGCGAGCACGGGGGCGAGATCATCGCGGCCGGGACGGTCGAGGAGGTCCTCGCCCATCCCACCTCGCTGACCGCACGCTACCTGCGTGGCGACCTCGCCGTTCCCGTTCCGCCGCAGCGCCGGCCGGGCTCCGGCAAGCAGCTGGTGATCCGCGGCGCCCGCGAGAACAACTTGAAGGACATCGACGTCGAGATCCCGCTCGGCCAGTTCGTGGGGGTGACTGGCGTCTCCGGCTCGGGCAAGTCCTCCCTGATCACCGACATCCTCTCCCGGCGTCTCGGTCAGTTCTTCTTCCGGGCGAAGGAGAAGCCTGGGGCCCACCGGACCATCGAGGGCCTGGAGCACATCGACAAGGTGATCGACATCGACCAGTCGCCGATCGGACGGACGCCGCGCTCCAACCCGGCGACCTACACCGGCCTCTGGACGCCCCTGCGGGAGCTCTTCGCAAGCCTTCCGGAAGCGAAGATGCGCGGCTACAAGGCCGGCCGCTTCTCCTTCAACGTGCCCAACCAGGGCCGCTGCGAGGCGTGCAAGGGCGACGGCATCATCCAGATCGAGATGCACTTCCTGCCCGACGTGTTCGTGCCCTGCGAGGTCTGCCACGGCACCCGCTACAACCGCGAGGTGCAGGAGATCAAGTTCCGCGGCCACTCCATCTCCGACGTCCTCGACCAGACCGTCGACGAGGCCGTGGAGACGTTCGAGAACGTGCCTCGGATCCGCACCAAGCTGCGGACGCTACAGGACGTCGGCCTCGGCTACATCAAGCTCGGCCAGCCGTCGACCCAGCTCTCCGGCGGCGAGGCGCAACGCGTCAAGCTCTCGACCGAGCTGTCGCGGCGCGACACGGGTAAAACGTTTTACATCCTCGACGAGCCCACCACCGGCCTCCACTACGCGGACGTCGAGCGTCTCCTCCACGTGCTCCACCGGCTCGTCGACCAGGGCAACACGGTGGTCGTGATCGAGCACAACCTGGAGGTCCTCAAGACCGCCGACTGGATGATCGACCTCGGTCCCGAAGGCGGCGACAAGGGCGGCTACCTGGTCGCCACCGGCACTCCCGAGCAGCTGGCGCGGAACCCGGCTTCGTACACCGGCCAGTACCTCCGGCCGATCCTCGAGAAGGCGGGGACCCTGAAGCCTCCGGCGAAGGCCAAGGTGGCGAAAGCGGCGCCCGCGGACCGGGAGCAGACCGCCGTTCCGGCGTGATAGGAATGAAGTGGTGTGACCGGTAGCGTGCGCGAGCTGGAGGTGGATCTCGACGGTCCGGTCCACTACGCGGACCACGGCGGGCACGGCCGGCCGATCGTGCTCGTCCACGGCCTCGGCGGCAGCCGTCTCAACTGGCTCGCCGTCGCACCCGGCCTGGCCCAGGACCACCGCGTCTTCGCGCTTGACCTGATCGGGCACGGGCTCACGCCGCGCGCCGGCCGCAAGGCGACGCTGGCCAACCACCGGCGCCTGATCGACGGGTTCATCGAGAAGATCGCCGGCGAGCCGGCGGTGCTGGTTGGAAACTCCACCGGAGGCCACCTCTCGATCCTCGAGGCCGCGCTCCGGCCGGAGAACGTGGCGGGGCTGATCCTGGTCGACCCGGCGGTGCCGATCCCGGTCCGAGGATCGCGCCCCTCGCCGGCATCGCTCGTGCTGGCGCCGCTGCTGGTCCGCGGCCTCGGGGAGGCGCTGCTGATGGCCGACGCCCGCCGGACGACGTCGGAGCAGGTGGTCTACCGGACGTTGAAGTCGGTGTCGCCGGACTACTCGCGGATCCCGGCGGAGGTGATCCAGGCCCATCTCGAGGGCCAGCGCGCACGGCACGGAAACCGGGACGCCCACGTCGCCCTGCTCCAGACCGGGCGCTCCCTCCTGATCTCCAACCTGCGCCGAGCGAGCTTCTACGCCAGGGTTCGCGAGGTGAGGGCGCCGACCCTGATCGTGCAGGGCGAGAAGGACCGGCTCGTCCCCCTCGGCGCGGTGCGCAAGCTGCTCGAGATCCGCCCCGACTGGGAGCTCCACGTCTTTCCCGGGCTGGGCCACGTGCCGATGCTGGAGGACCCGACCGGCTTCCTCGAGGTCGTCCACCGCTGGCTCGCCGGCCGGGGCCAGGCGGCCGCTTGACCGCCTACCTCGTCACCGGCGGGACCGGCCTCATCGGCCGCCACCTGCTGGGCGAGCTGGTCAAAGGAAAGGAGGCCGTGTTCGTCCTGGTCCGGCCGAAGTCGAAGGCCAAGCTCGCCGGCTGGGGCAAGCGGGTCACCGCGGAGGAGCTGGAGGAGATGTCCCCCGAGGGCGCCGCGATGGCCTTCCTGATGAAGGGGATCCACTTCTGAGCGGACGGTTCGGGAGGCCGGCCCTAGGGGGTCACCAGCTTGGCCGAGTCCCACACGAAGACGACGAATAGGAAAAGGCCGGCGAGCAGCAGCAGAAACGCCAGGTGCAGGTAGCCGAGCACCAGGCCGACGGTGGCGAGCGTGTTTCCCTCCTCGCCGGTGTGCCGGATCTGCGCCTTCGCGATGTGCCCGGTCACCACGGCGACGATGCCACCGACGAGAGGCACCAACAACCAGGAGACGATCCCGCTGACCAGGCTGACGACGGCCAGGGTGTTCCGCCGAGCCGGCAGGGTGGCAGGGGCCTGTTGTTCCACTTCCGGGCAGGCCTGGCTATCCGGATGTCATCGTGCGGACGGCGGCGAACGCCCCGACCAGGACCAGCACGACGAGCGCCACGATGAGCAGGACCACGGCGAGGTGCAGGTAGCCCAGTACGAGGCCGACGGTGGCGAAGGTCTCTCCCTGTTCGCCGGTGCGACGGATCTCCCGCTTGGCCAGGTGGCCGGTGACGACGGCGACGACGCCGCCGATGAGGGGCATCGCGAACCAGGAGACGATCCCGCTGATCAGGCTCACCAGGGCGAGGGTGTTGGTCTCGCCGAGGTAGGTGGCGGGTGCCGTCGACGGCTGCCTCTGGATCGCCGGCGGCGGGGGCATCGGCTGCTCGTGCGGCTGCTCCATCTGGGCAGCAGTCTAGGTCGGAAGAACGCGGGTGGGACAATTCAGATCTCCAACCGAAAGATGGCAGTGATAGAGACCGACACGATCCGCAAGCGGCTTCGCGCGGTGCCCGAGGCGCCGGGCTGCTACCTGCTGCGCGACGGCGCCGGCAAGGTCATCTATGTCGGCAAGGCGCTCCGCCTGCGCGGCCGCCTGCGCTCCTACTTCACCGCGCCCCAGGGCCAGAAGGCCGAGCTGATGAAGCGGATCCACGACTTCGAGGTGATGCGGACGGCGAACGAGGTCGAGGCGCTGGTGCTGGAGAACGAGCTGATCAAGCATTACCGGCCCCGCTTCAACATCCGGCTCAAGGACGACAAGAACTTCCTCTACCTGAAGCTGCCGATGCGGGAGGACTTCCCCCGCGTCCACTACACCCGGCGCATCCACCCCGATGGCGCGATTTATTTCGGTCCCTACACGAGCGCCCAGAGCCTGCGCCAGACCGTCAAGTCGATCCGCCAGCTGCTGCCCTTTCGGACCTGCTCCGACGACGTCTTCCGGCAGCGCCGCGTCTGCCTCGACTTCCACATCAAGCGCTGCCCCGGGCCCTGCGAGCAGCGGATCAGCCGCGATGACTACCGGGCCCGGATCCAGGAGGTCGCGCTGCTGATGGAGGGCCGTTCCGACCTTCTCGCCCGCGACCTCCACGGGCGGATGGAGAAGTCGGCCGAGACGCTCGACTTCGAGAACGCCGCCCGCTACCGCGACAAGCTGCGGGCGGTCGAGAAGATCGCCGACCGCCAGAAGGTGGTCACCCGCGGCCGCGACGACCAGGACCTGGTCGCCTACGCGCGGCAGGCCAAGGATGTCTTCGTCGAGGTCGCTTACGTCCGCTCGGGCAAGATGGTCGGCCACGACGGCCATCCCCTGGAGGGCGAGCTGGAGGTGGCCGAGCCGGAGCTCCTGCGCTCCTTCCTGGTCCGCTACTACTCGAGCGCCACCCACATCCCGCGGACGATCGTGCTGCCCGGACCGATCGACGAGGCGGAGCAGGTGGAGGCCTGGCTGGAGCAGCGGCGCGGGGGCCCGGTCACCCTCGAGGTGCCCCAGAAGGGGCGCAAGCGGCAGCTTCTCAACCAGCTCGCGGAGACGGCGGCGGAGGAGCTGAAGCAGCTCCGGATCCAGTGGGACTACGACCGCAGCCGGACCGAGCCGATGCTCCAGGCGCTGGCCGACGCGCTCAACCTCGACACGCCACCGCACCGGATCGAGTGCTACGACATCTCCAACATCCAGGGCGACTCGGCGACGGGGGCGATGGTCGTCTTCGAGGAAGGCCGGCCGAAGAGCGAGGACTACCGGAGCTTCCGGATCAGGTACACGCCGGGGCCGAACGACTTCGCGATGATGCAGGAGGTGCTCCGCCGGCGGCTGACGCGGCTCGAATCGGCTCTCCGCCGGGAGGACTCGGCCGAGGTCGCCGACCGCTCCTTCTCGAGCCGGCCGGACATGATCCTGATCGACGGCGGGAAGGGCCAGCTGAACGCCGCCCTCGAGGTGCTCGAGGAGCTCGGCTTCGCCGACATCCCGACCTTCGGGCTAGCCAAGGAGCGGGAGGAGATCTTCGTCCCCAACGAGCCCGACCCGATCGTCCAGGAGCACGACTCGCCGGGCATGTTCCTGGTCCAGCGGGTGCGCGACGAGGCGCACCGCTTCGCGATCACGCACCACCGCAAGGTGCGCTCCAAGAAGGCGCTCAGCTCGCCGCTCGACTCCGTGGAGGGGATCGGGCCGGCTCGCAAAAAGGCCCTGCTGCGCGCCTTCGGCAGCGTCCAGGCGATCCGCGAAGCGGACGTCGAGGAGATCGTCCGCCTCGGGATACCGGAACCGGTCGCTCGCCGTTTGAAGGAATTGGTATGAGCCGGCTGGTCTACGTCGGCGGCAGCGACCTGGAGGTCGCCATCCATGCCTTCGCCGGCGCCGGCTTCATCGTCGGCGAGGAGGGGGGCGAGGGCGATCGGATGGTCCCTCTGACCGGCGACGCGACCGCCGCCCTGAAGGCCGCCGACGCCGCCGGCGCCAGGTATGAGCTGGTGCACGTCGGGCCCGACGACGGGGTCGCCGAGGGCTCCCATGCGCGAGCCCACCACCGGGTGGCGGCCAGCGAGCTGCCGGCGCTCGCACGGCGGCTGCGATCGCGGGAAAAGCTGCTCGTCCGCTGCGTCGCCTTCGGCTACAAGCACGGCCTCCCCGCCGGGGCGGACTGGGTCGTCGACGCCCGCTTCCTCGACAACCCCTACTGGGTCGAGGAGCTCCGGCCGCAGACCGGGCTGGACCCCGCGGTGCGCCGCTACGTGCTCGCCCAACCCGCCGCCGGCGAGCTGCTCGACAACCTCGAGCGGACCATGGCGGGGCTGATCCCCGCCTACCGCTCGCAGGGGCGGCAGGAGCTGACGATCGCCTTCGGCTGCACGGGCGGCCGCCACCGCTCGGTCGTCCTCGCCACCGAGCTGGCACACCGGCTCAGCAGCGGGGAGGTCGACGTGGAGAC
>DATCPJ010000014.1:0-4159 GCA_036570145.1 Candidatus Dormiibacterota bacterium | reverse complement strand
CAACGGCGCCGGCGCCGCCCGCGGGCACGGTGCCCATCGCCTCGCCCGAGCAGGCGCTTGCGGCGGTGGCCAGTTGACGCGCGCGCGCCTCGTCGTCGTGGCCTCCGCCAAGGGAAGTCCTGGCTGCAGCTTCGTCGCCCTCGGGCTCGCCGGGAGGCTTGCCGAAGCCCACCTCCGGACTCTGCTGGTCGACGCCGACGCCGAGGGCGGCTCCCTTGCCGGCTCGCTCGACCTCCTTGGTGGCGTTGCGTCGGCGCCGCTTGGCGGACTCGGGCCGGTCACCGAGGCGGCGCTGGCCGGCGCCACCGTGGCCGCGGCGGCCGGCCTGGACTGCCTCGACCTCAACGGCTCCGACCAGGCCCTCGACGGCCGCCAGCTGGCGGAGATCGCCCGGCTTCGCTACCCGGCGATCGTGGCCGACATCGGGCACGCGCCCGGCCGGCTGCAGCGCGAGCTGGTTGCGGCCGCCGACTGGTTGATCTGGGTCGTGGCTCCCGACCGGAGTGGCTTCGAGCGCGCCGACCGGGCACTCGCGGGTGAGGCGCTGCCCCGGATGAACGCCGGCATCGTCCTCAACCGGCTCGGCCCCGACCGGCTGCCCGACGCCGGCGCCGTCCTGGCGGAGCGGCACCGACTTCCACTCCTGGCACGGCTGCCGGAGTGCTCCCGAGCGGCACGGGTCGCGGCGCGCCGCTTTGCCGGCCCGCAGCATGCGCGTGAGTTCCGGCGCCAGTTCGCCGAGCTAGCCCGCTGCGTCCATCCCGACGTGCTCGGCGGAGGCGGCGAGAGATGGCCGTGACCCTTGCCGACGCGGCGAACATCGAGCAGCGCGTCTTACGGTCGGTCGAGCTTCAGCTCGCCCAGCGACTCGGCGAGCGCAGCTCCACCCGGATCGGGCTCGAGGACCAGGAGTGGGTGTACGGCATGGTGGGCCGCGTCGTCGCGGAGGAGCACCGGCTCGCCGGCCACGCGGCCGACCGGGACGCTTCGGCCGCCCTCTGGCGGCGGGTGTTCGGTGCGGTGACGCCCCTCGGTCCCCTGGCGGAGCACCTGGCGGATCCGCTCGTCGAGGAGGTACGCATCAACGGCACCCGCTCCGCCTTCGTGCTCAGGGAGGGACACCGATTCGAGGTCGCGCCACCCTTCGCCAGCGAGGACGCGCTGGTCGAGCTCGTCCACTGGTACACCGACGGAGCGGGAAGCGCCCGGCTCGACCGCTCCAGCCCGATGGTCACCCTCACGCTGCCCGATGGCAGTCGACTCCACGCAGCGCTCTCGCCGCCGGCCCGCCCGCTCACCGTCACCATCCGGCGCCACCTGCCCTCCCGTTTCCGCGAACTGGCCGACCTTGCCGGCGCCGGCTTCCTGCGCGCGGCGGCGATCCCTTTCCTCGAGGCGATGGTCCGCGGTCGCCTCAACGTCCTGGTCGCGGGCGGGACCGGCACCGGGAAGACGACCTTCGTGAGAACTCTTTGCCGCCTCATCCCACCCGCCGAGCGACTGGTGACGATCGAGGACCAAGCCGAGCTCCACCTCTGGCGCGAGCTGGCCGACTGTGTCTCGCTGGAGGGACGGCCGAACAACATCGAGGGACGCGGGGCGATCGGGATCCAGCTCCTCGTCCATGAGGCGCTCCGAATGAGCCCTGATCGGATCGTGATCGGCGAGGTGCGCGGCGCCGAAGCGCTGGACCTGCTCGACGCGATGAACACCGGGCACCCGGGATCGATCTCGACGATCCATTCCGACAGCCCCCGCGACACCCTGCCCCGACTTGCCCGGCTTGCGCTCCGCAACCCGGCCGCCCCGCGCCCCGAGGCGATCAACGCCGAGATCGGACGGACGATCGACCTGGTTCTCCACCTCGCCGTCAGCTCGGACGGCGACGTCCGCCGGCGCCGGCTGCGATCGATCGGCGTCGTGCTCGAGGCGGAAGGGGGACAGCCGGTGGTCGAGGAGCTTGGCGCTTTCCAGGAGCTGCCCCCCACGGTCCAGGCCAAGCTCGAGGCCGGCGGCTTCCGGCCCCGCTCCTCGTCGGAGCGCGTCGATGGCTGAGGCTGCTGCCGGGCTCCTTGTCGGGATGGCGGTCGCGGTCGCCGTGCTTGCCCTGGGCGGGATGCCGCTCCGCGTTCCGCTGCTCGAGGAAAGTGCGCGCGCGGCGCTGCGCGGTCTCGCCGCGGGCGAAGCCAGGCGGGCCGAGGCGGCGGGGCTCGGACTGGGCGTTGCCGGGATTGTCACCGTCGAGCTGCTGCTCATCGCGGGGGCGGCCGGGCTCGGCTACCTGCTGACGGGCATGCCCGCGCTGTCGCTCGCCGCGGCCGGGCTCACCTGGGGCGTTGCCCTGGGTGCTCTCGGCCTCCGGACGAGGGCCCTTCGGCGCGAGCGCCAGGACGCCGTGGTCGCCTCCGTTCGCACCCTCCGACAGCTCCTCGAGACGGGGGCGGTGGGAGTCACGGCGGCGCTCGAGATCCTCGCGGAGCGAGGCCCGCGGCCACTTCGCCGGGAGTTCCAGGCCGTGGTCGCGGGCGGCGCCCGCCCCGCGGCCTGGGCGCTGGCGCGAGAGAGGGTCGGTGAGCCGGTCTTCGACCTCCTCTCGGCGGCGGTCATCGTCCAGCGGCCCGGCGGCGGCGAGCTCAGCCCGCTCTTCCGCGAGCTGGAGGAATCGGTCACCGCGGCTCACGAGGTCGAGCGCGAGGCGTCGGCGCTGCAGGTCCAGGCGCGGTCCGCGTCGACCCTCATCCTCTGCCTGCCGGTGGCCTTCCTTGCGGTGATGTGCCTCCTCCGATCGACCTATCTCGACGTCTACCGGACGCTCCCGGGCGAGCTCTTCCTCGCAGCGATGCTGGCTGTCATGGGCGGCGCCCACGTCCTTATCCGCCGCTGGCTGCGCTTGCCCGACGAGCCGCGCCTGGAGCTAGCCGATGGTTGACCCGTTCCCCTTCCTTCTGGCAGCCGCCGCGGGGGGCGGCGTCTCCGTGCTGGCCTTCGCGGTCCTGGCTCCGGGGCGGGCGCCGGGCGCGCGGGAGTGGCTGGCGCGGCGCAATGGCACGCCGGCGAGCGCTTCGCTCGCTCAGCTCGCCCGAAATGCCCGACGCACCGGGGCCTACCTGTCGCTGCGAAGCCGGCTCTCGCGCCGGCTGGAGCAGGCTGGTTGGCGCGAAGCACCGGAAGCGGTGGCAGCCCTCGGCTCACTCGCCGCACTCGGCGGCGGCGCCACGGTCGCCGTTGCTGTAATGCTGCTTAGCGATCCGCTCAGCGGCGTGGTGGCGGGCGCGATCATCACGGTGGCGATCTTCGGCGTGCTCGCTCACCGGTTGGTTCGGGCGGCCCACGTAAGGCGTGAGCTTCTCCTTGGACAGCTGGGACCGATCCTCGAGCTCGTGAGCCTCGAGCTGAGTGGGGGTGCTCCGCCGATGCTGGCGCTGGAGACAGTCCTGGGACGCGCACGATCCGAGTTGGCGACGGCGATGCGAGCGCAGCTGATCGGCTCCCGGGTCGCCGGGTCGGCTTCCTTCGACGGCAGGTTGGCGATCCTCGGCGATCGTCTCGAGCTGCCTGCCCTTCATTCGATGGCGATGATCCTCGGCCTCAGCCGCGACTACGGGTCGGGCGTCGGCCAGGGGATCCGCGCGCTCGCGGCGGACCTTCGCCGAGGGCGGCGCCGGCGGGTCATCGAGCTCAGCCGGGGCGCCCTCAACCGGGTCCTGGTGCCGGCTGCGGTCGGTGTCCTGTTGCCGTTCATGGCGATCCTCCTCTTCCCGGCGGTCGCGGTCCTGATGCGGAGCCTGCGCTGAATGAGCCCGAGAGCCGGGAGTGCCCTGCTCGAGTTCGCCATCGCATGGCCGGTCGCGCTTCTCCTGGTGCTGGGGTCGGTGCAGCTCGCGGTCTGGGGCTCGGGAGCCTTCGCCGCGAGGCAAGCCGCCCTCGCCGGCGCGCGGGCCGGGATCGCAGTGGACGGGACTGCCGCACTCGCGCGGTCGGTGGCGCTCGCCTCCCTCCGCCCGGTCCTCGTCGGAACGACTGCGCAAGCGTGGTGCCCGTCTGCCGGTGGGACGCCTCCCCGGGTCTGGGTCTGCGCAACCATGTCGGCGGCGACCGTCGAGGTTCGTGTCGGCGGATCGATCCCGACGCTGCTGCCGCTGCTGCCGGGCGGCGGCGG
>DATCPJ010000013.1:0-37545 GCA_036570145.1 Candidatus Dormiibacterota bacterium | reverse complement strand
CCCGCGGCCGGTCGTCTTCACACCCGCCGCCCTGAGCGCGATCCTCGCCTCACTCCACAGCGCGGTCGGCGCCGCGGCCGTCTATCGGAAGACATCGCCTCTGACCGGCCGCCTCGGCGACCAGGTCCTCAGCAGCAAGGTCACCATCCGCGACGACAGCCGGCCCGAGGCGGGCCGAGCCGGGTCGCCCTTCGACGATGAGGGCCTGCCGTCATTCGCGATGCCGATCATCGAGGAGGGCATCCTGAAGAACTTCGTGGCCGACCTCCGCTTCGCCGCCCGGCTCGACGTCAGGCCCGGTCGCGGCCGCCGCGGCGGCTATTCGACCGCTCCTTTTCCCGCCGCCGGCAATTGGGAGATGGCCGGCGGCCGGCTGCCGCTCGACCGGCTGCTCGCGAGTGCCGAGGGCGGGCTGCTGGTGGACAGCCTGCTCGGCATGCACGGCTCCAACCTGGCCAATGGCGACTTCTCCGCAAATGTCGGCCTGGGTTTCGCGATCGGGCCCGGTGGCGAGCTCCAGTACCGGGTCAAGGACGCGGCGATCGCGGGCAATTTCTACGAGCTGCTCGGCGACCGGCTCGCCGACCTCTCCACCGATCGCCGGCGCGGCTACTCAGGCTCCGAGCTCTTTCCCTGGGCGCTCTGCACCGACGTGCCCATCACCTAGTGTCCTGGACGCTAGGGCGGCTCCGGGTGAGGCGGTATCATTCCTTGTCGCCTCGAAACCACGAGGCTCGCTGGGGGCTATTTCTTCAAACATGGACCTGACCGAACCCGTACTTCTGACTCCCGAGGGGCTCGAGCGGCTCAAAGCCGAGCTCGAGGTTCAGCGCGCCCGCCGCGTGGAGGCGGCCGACCGGCTCAAGGAAGCGTTCCAGCCGGGCGACATCGAGGACAACCCGGAGTACGAGCAGGCCAAGGAAGAGGTCGGCCTGATCGATGGCCGCATCTACGAGCTGGAGGAGATGATCGGCCGCGCCGAGATCATCCACGAGCACCACTCGAATATCGCCGAGCCGGGGTCCACCGTCGAGGTGCTCGACGAGGACGGGCACAGCGAGACCTACCACCTGGTCGGCGCGGTGGAGAGCGATCCCGGCGAGGGTCGCATCTCGGTGGACTCGCCGGTCGGGCGCGCGATCGTGGGCAAGAAGAAGGGCGACAAGGTAACCGTGAACGTGCCCCAGGGCACCCTCCACCTGACCATCAAGTCGGTGAAATGAGCAAGAGGGGGCAGGCCCCCTCTTCCAGAACTCCCCCCTCCGCGCCACACTGGTCGGCGATTCACGACAACTCAAACGGCCGGGATAAACCCGGCCTACGCGTCACGCATTGAGTCAACTCGGGACGGACTGGCCGCAAGCTCCGAGGCCCCCGTTTGAAAGGACTCGCGGCTGGAAACAGTTAGTTCCGGGATGGAAATGACGGGCAGCGGAGGCGCCGACCTCTCCGAGCTCCACGTCATCCTCGACAAGCTGCGCCGCCAGCTCTGCCATTGCGGCATGAAGGGCGAGTGTCTTGGCTGCAAGGGGATCGAGATGGTCCGGCAGCAGGCCCAGGCGGTCGTCGCCGCGGCGTCCCAGCCGATCCTCATCCAGGTCGCCCAGGAGGCCGCGATGAAGGACATGGCGGGTCAGTTCGAGGGCATGGCCGAGCGGCTGATGAGCGACCCCGAGATCCGGCGCGCCGCTGAGGCGATGCAGGAGCAGGTGATGAACGATCCCGAGACGAGACGCCTGCTCGAGGAGCTCATGAAGCGGATGGGCGGCCCGCCCACCGCCGAAGACTCCTAGCCACACGGCCCGGTCCTGCCTCCCGCGTGGGATGTCCGTTCCGCGATAAACCACCCGAGTCGGCAAGTCTTGCCTCCCCATTCATGGGGAGGTCCTCCTCGCCGCCAGGCCAGGAGGGGAGGGGCGTTCAGCGATGAAACCGGAAGTCGCTAGTCGTGACGTGGTCGCAGAAGGCGCCGCTCGCGGCGCCGCTAGAGGTCGATCCCGGCGAGGCCGTGCATGCCTAGGCTGAAGGAGACCTCGCCACCATGGTGGAGGTCGTGCTCGAGCACGTGCCAGATGATCCACTGCCGCGACCGCTTCGGCCGCTTGCCGGCGTCGTTCGGGACCGGTCGTTGGAACTGCTTGGCGAGGTCGGCCGCGGTCCAGGCGGAGAGCCGCGAGGCGATCAGGCCCCAGGTGGCCTCGAGGCCGCGGACGATCTCGGCTGCGGAGCGCTCGGCCATCGCTTCGCCCTCATCCCACTCGGCAAAGTCGGCGAGCTCGTCGCCACCCTCCTTCATCCAAAAGTGAAACCACCAGGCGCGAGTGGCGACGATGTGGTTGCCGAGCATCCCGATCGACCACAGGGTCGGCGCCGCCTGGAGCTTGAGGTGGGCGCTCTCGAGGGGCGTGAACGCGGTCACCAGCTGCCGCTGGTAGGCGTCCCAGCCCTTGTAGTAGCGAGCGATCGACAGACCCTCGTCAGCCATCCGCGGCATCGTAGTACGGGCAAAGGGGGGCAGGCCCCCCTTTCCAAAATCCCCCCTCTCGGCGCGACGCATTCCGTCGATTCAAAACAACTCAATCGGCCGGGTTAAACCCGGTCTACGCGTCCCGCTCTAAGTCGATGCGCAACAAGCGAAAGACCCGCCACACGGGCGAGCCTCTCGGATGGACCGGCAGGAGGGCGGTCCTGACCGGCTGGGGGGAAGCCAGGAGCGGCTACTTGTGGACCTTGTTCCAGAGGGGAGGATCGCCGGCCTGCAGCTTCGCCAGCTGGGCATCTTCCTGGGCCTGGGTGATCGTCTTGGCGCTGACCGCGGCATCGAGCCTGGTCTTCAGCGCGGCGACGACCTTTGCCTTGAAGTCGGCCTCGGTGACGTTCTTGGCTGCCGCCACCTGGGAGAGCGTCTGGCCGTTCTTGAGGTCCTGCCTGAGCTCCGCCTCGGTCACGCCGAGAGCTCCGGCCGCAGCCGTGAGATAGGCGCCCGCCGCGGCTGCGGCCCTGGTCCTGCCGAGCCCATTGACCGCCGCCGAGCAGAGGCCCGTCGCCGGCAGCTTGGCCTCGATCTTGTCGGCCTGGGCCTGGGTGAGCTTGCCATTGGTGACCTGGTCCTGGATGGTGGCCTTGAGTGCGGCGGCGCTCGCCGCATCGAGCTTCGACTGGCTTACGCCGAGCTGGGTCGCCAGGTGGCCGAGGTAGGCCTGGCAGGCGGCGGCCCTGCCACCGGCGTTGCCGGCCGCGGTACCGGCGCTGGGCTTGGGCGAAGGAGTGGCGGTGGCAGCGAGGGGTGAGCCGACCCTGAGCCCGGCCGCCGAAGCGGTGATGGCGATCGCGCCGCCGGCTACGAGAAGGGCGCCGACGACGGGGATTGCGATGCGAAGGAAGCGTGGGGTCCTCATTTCCATCCCAGGATGCCCTGCTGGTGTCAGAGAGGGAACGGTTTGCAGGTAAAGCTTTTGTAAGGCCGCGGGTCGGCCGACGGCGAGGACCGTCATAGACTGGCCGGGATGGAACGCTCGCCGCTGCGCCTCGGCTCGAGTGGACGGCACGCGGTTGAGCTCTACGTGCGGACCTACACGACGATGCTGCAGAGCTCGGGCGAGATCCGGATCGAAGCCCTCCAGCAGGCGCACATCGGCATGCAGAGCTCGCTCCACCCGCTCGCGGCAGAGCCGAAGGTCGACATGGGCGCCCTCATCTACGCCGCCCGACGGCTGCCCGCGGCGATCGCGCACTGCCGCAGGGTGGTGCTCGGCCAGAGCTCGGGCTCGATCCGCGCCGAGCTCCAGGTGGACATCCTCAGCTGGCAGAAGGTGGAGGCGCCGGCGCGGCGAAGGCGCTGGTACCACGACGGCGTCGAGACCATCGCGGCGCTGATCGCCTCGGCCTCCGACGTCGACGACCTGGTGCCGACCCTGGTCGCCTACCAGCTGGAGTGGAACAAGATGCACACGCTCCTGCAGCACGTTCCCAAGGGAGCCGAACGGGAGGCGATCGGCGCCACCGAGGAGGACTGGGTCCGGCTCCAGCAGGCCTGGACGTTCGGCTTCCAGGACACGCTCGACGCGGTGCGCGAGAGGCTCTGCGAGATGACCCTGCGAACGATCGGGAGCACCGACGTGGGCTACGCCCGCGGCGCGCACCGCTGGTGGCAGCCGATGGGCACCGCGATGCACGAGATGGGCCTCAACGGTTCGCCCGTCTATTTCGTCTCGTCCAACCTGCACAGCCTGGTCAACGTCCTCTCCGGCGTGGCGCGCCGGCTCGAAGGCGAGATCACCGAGTACATCCGCGAGCACGACCCCGAGCTCTTCAGCGAGCTCGGCCACATCGAGGCCGGCGAGATCTCCGCTTCCCGCGACAACTGGCTTTACTTCGCCGCCCGGGTGCTGTTCGACAGCCACGCCAAGAAAGGTGACTACAGCCGGATCCGCACCAAGCTCGAGAAGGAGGGCGGGATCCGCCACATCAAGGCCCGGGCGGGGGTGGCCGAGTCCTCGGCCCAGGTGTTCAAGCTCGCCGAGCTGGACCCGACCTGCTTCGACCCCCGCGTGGGCAAGGTCGATCCCCTAGCGCTCAAGGCGTCCGACGCCGCGATCGTCAACATCGACTACCCGCTCGGTTTCGCGTCCTACTACCTGCTCCGTGAGGTTGCCGAGCAGGTCGGCAGCCTCCGCGGTGTCTACGTCATGGGCAAGGCGGCGACGCTCAACGCCTCCGTCGGCGACGTGATGATCTGCAACTCCGTCTACGACGAGCATTCCGACAACACCTACTGGATGGAGAACTGCTTCACCGCGGCGGACGTGCAGCCACACCTGGTCTACGGCTCGGCGCTCGACAACCAGCGCGCCGTGACCGTGCGGGGGACCTTCCTGCAGAACCGCGACTACCTCGAGTTCTATTACCAGGGCCGCTACACGGTGGTGGAGATGGAGGCGGGCCCCTTCCTCGATGCCTGCTACGAGGCCTCGATGCCCGGCCGCCACCCCGTCGGCGAGAACGTCAACATGACCCGGCTCGGCTTCGACCTCGGCATCGTCCACTACGCGTCGGACACGCCCTACACCCAGGCGCGAACGCTCGGCGCGCGAGGCCTCAGCTACCGGGGGATGGATTCGACCTACGCCAGCGCGGTGGCAGTGGCGCGCCGGATCCTATCGCGAGAAGGCGCACTGCTCGTCTAGGACCTCTATTTGGGCGGCGGAAGCGGTTTCTGGGCGGTGTCGACGCAATCGGCCAGGGCGTGCTCGTTCGGTGACGTGGTCCGCCTGGCAGCGTCGGGATTGGGCGAGGGCGGAAGACCCCAGAGCCGCTCGATGAAGGCCACCATGCTGACGTGCGAGGACTGCACGTGGGAGACGTGCTTCGCCTTCGCGTAGGGTCCGGCCACGATGCATGGGATGCGCGAGCCGAAGCGGTACTGGTCCGGCCGGTTGGGAAAGGTCTCGAGGAGCGGCGGAACGACGTGATCAGACCAGCCGCCCCAATCGTCGAAGGTGATGAACACCACCACTCGTGGCCAGTCCGGGCCCTGCGCAAGGGTCGCCAAGGCCTTACCGAGCCACGCGTCGGACGCTGACATCTTGGTGCGCGAGCCCGGATGGAAGTCCTGTCCCGCGGGCGCGTAAACCCAGGACACGTTCGGGAGATTACCGGCCTTGGCGTCCTGGGCGAAGGTCCTCTTCGGGACTACGTGCAGGCGCTTGTCCTGGTAGTGCGGGAACGCGAAGCCCTTGCCATAGTTCGCCCAGGTCTTGCCGGCCGCGAGCAGGCGAGCGGGGATCCCGGGTGTCTTCAGGCTCACCGGATAGGTGACGCCGGGATTGCGGTCGGTCCACTCCGCATCCGCGCCGACGGCGAATGCATGGTTCGGAAACGAGTTGCCGGCGAAGTCGGAGAAATATCGGTCGCAGACCGTGAAGGCATTCATCCAGCGGCGGAGGTTGGGCAGCTGCGCGCCGCTGTAGCGCTCGCGCCGTGCGCCGCCGGGAGCGGGTTCGTCGCGCGTCAGCCAGTGCGCGTGGTCGTGCGGCGGATCGTGCACGACCACGTCAGGCGCAAGCGGCAGAGCGGAATTGCCGTCGACGCCGGCAACCTCGCTGGCCACGTTGTCGGTCGTGTGGTTCTCCATGAAGAAGATCACGACCTTCTGAATCGGGCTCGCCATTCGACCTGGTTCCACCTTACGCGCGCCACCGGACCGCGCAGCCGGTGACGGCGATAAGTAGGCGGTTCGACGTTGTTATCGAACCAGGCCGCGGCCTATAGTCCCGTCCGCCATGGTGAATTGGAACGGCATGCCGGCGGAGCCGCCCCGCCCAGCCGCCACGCCTGGAGTCAACCGGACGGTCGGCCTGGCGCTCGGCGGCGGAGCGGTCTTCGGTGTCCTCATCCTCGTCGGGCAGCTGTTCCTGATGAACCTGATCTTCAACACCGATTCGAAGACGCGCACTGCCTCCGGCACCGCCGGCACGACCGCCATCCAGTGCTCCCCGGTGGAGTCGCTGGCGACCCACTATCACTTCGCGCTGCGCATCCATCGGAACGGCGGCAGCGAGGTTCTCCCGGCGCAGACCGGGATCAACGCCTTCTGCCTTTACTGGATCCACGTCCACGACGACTCGGGGATCGTCCACGTCGAGGCGCCGTCCGCCTACCAGGACCATGCCTTCCTGCTGGCCGACGCTTTCGCGGTCGCGAAGCTGCGCCTGGATGCCAACCACCTGGGTACGGCCTCCTTCCCCGGTGGAGGCGTCTCGGCCTACGTCGACGGTGTGCAATCGCACGGTGCCCCGGGCGCCGTGCCGTTGGTGGACCTGGAGACGATCGATGTGGTGGCGCCTGGCGAGCACTTCGTCTACCAGCCGTTCCACTGGCCGAGCGGCTTCCTTCCGCCTCCCGCCGCCTGAAAGCCAAGCCTCCCGCCCAGGAAACGCTTAACCCGGCCTTAACCGCCTCTCCGTACGCTTTAAGGCGGAGGTGATTTGATGAAATTCAGCCTGGTTCCGCAGGAGAGGCGTTTTTACGACCTCTTCGCAAAGCAGGGCGCGCTCGTCCACGACACCCTCGTCGAGCTGAGCAAGAGCCTGCTGGAGGGCCGCTCACGGCATCCGCGGCTCAGGGATCTCGAGCACGAGGCCGACGACGTCGCCCACGACATCTACCGCCTCGTCAACAAGACCTTCGTCACGCCGATCGAGCGGGAGGACATCCTCGCCCTGGCGTCGGCGCTGGACGACATCGTGGACCTCGCCGAGGAGGTCTCCGACAAGATCGACCTCTACCACGTCAAGGAGATCTCCGAAGCCGCCCGCAGGATGGGCGAGAACCTCGCGAAAGCGGGGGACGTTCTCGCCCGCGCGCTCGAGGACCTCGAGGGGTTCCGGGAGCTGGAGCCGCGGCGGATCGAGATCCACCGGCTCGAGAACGAGGCCGACCTCCTGACCCGGGAGGCGCTGGCCGCGCTCTTCACCGAGGAGCACACCGCCGCTCACCTGGTCAAGTGGAAGGACATCTACGACCTGCTCGAAGCGACCATGGACGGCTGCGAAACCGCGGCCAACGTCCTCGAGGCGATGGCGATCAAGAATGCTTGAAGGCCTCCTCGTCGCGACCATCGTGGTCGCGGTGGCCTTCGACTTCACGAACGGCTTTCACGACACCGCCAACGCGATCGCGACATCGATCTCGACGCGTGCCATGAGCGCCGGCCAGGCGGTGGCGGTGTCATCCATCTTCAACCTCCTCGGCGCCCTCGTCACCGTGCTCGTGCTCCACTCGAAGGTTGCCAACACGATCGCCAGCACGCTCTCCTTCAAGGCCGGCATGGTCGTCGTCATCGCGGCTCTCCTGGGCGCGATCGCTTGGAACCTCGTCACCTGGTTCTTCGGGCTGCCGAGCAGCTCCACGCACGCGCTGATCGGAGGCCTCGTGGGGGCCGGAGTGGCGTCGGTGGGCAGCTTCTCGGCGGTCAAATGGGCGTCCTTCAGCAAGCAGATCACCTCGCTTGTCGTCTCCCCGCTGCTCGGCTTCGTGATCGCCGCGATCTTGGTCACCCTGATCATCCTTGCCGTCCACCGCCTGCGTCCGGGGCCGGTCAACCGAACCTTCCGGCTCCTCCAGATCGCGGCGGCGGCCTTCGTGTCCTTCTCCCACGGAGGGAACGACGCCCAGAAGACGATGGCTGCGATCACCCTCGGACTCGTCGCCAGCGGCCAGATCACGAAGTTCGAGGTTCCCGTCTGGGTCGTCGTTCTCTCGGCGGCGGCGATCGCCTTCGGCACCTACGCCGGCGGCTGGCGCATCATTCGGACCCTCGGGTGGCGGATTTACAAGATGGACCCGGTCGGCGGCCTTGCCGCGCAGTTGACCGGCGCGACGGTCATCCAGGTCGCGTCGCAGATCGGGCTCCCGGTCAGCACGACGCACGTGGTCACCGGCTCCGTCATGGGGTCGGGTGCGGCACGCAGCCTGTCAGCGCTGCGTTGGGGGGTCGGCCTCAACATCGTCGTCGCCTGGCTGGTAACGATCCCGGCGTCGGCGGCGGTCGCCTGGGTGATGTTCGCGATCCTCCACACGGCGGGCCTGCGCGGTTAGGGCGAAGGAAAGGGGTCCGAAAACACAAAGACACGAAGAACACGAAGTACGCACGAAGAAGAAAAATTAGAGGACGACGACGACGAACTTAGCCGTTCACGAGCCGGTCGAGGCCGTTCTTAATCCCGTCCCTTTGTGCGTCCTTTGTGGACTTTGTGTCTTTGTGTTGAATCGGACCCAGTATCTACCCACGCGGCAGGTGCGCCCGCGCTATTCGAGGACGTCTCGGCGCAGCAAGAGGACGATCGAGGCGACCAGGAAGAGCGCGGCGTAGGCGCCGACCACCGTCCAGACGTGCTCGGCGCTGACGGCGACGTTTGGCGTTGCGAAGGCAGGCCGAACCTGCCGGCCGGGCTCCAGCTTGGATGCCAGGATGTTCAGGTTGGGACCTAACAGGTAAGCGGTCGCCTTGGTCCAGGCGTCGATGTGGGTGATCCGCTGCATGATGCCGAGGATCAGGGTCCCGAAGTTGTCGGCGGGAAAGAAGGCCATCGCGGCCGCGATCCCGAAGGACAGCGAGCGGCCGAGGATGGCGGCCGTGCTGCCCAGCAGGATGGTCATGCCGATGCTGACAAGGCCGACCAGGAAGGTGAGCTCGAGGTCCCTATAGGCGATCGCCGGAAGGGTCGTCAGTGGGGTGAAGCTGCCGGTGACGGAATTTGCGAAGGCGTAGATCATGCCAAACGCCACCGCCGCGAACCCGGCCAGCAGCAGCAGTCCCAGCAGCGCCAGGGCGACGAGCTTGGCGAAGTAGAGCTGCAGCCTGCCGGTTCCTCGAGCGAGGAGGATGCGGATGGTACCGGCGCTGTACTCCATCCCGAAGAGCCGCGATGCGCAGATCAGCAGGACGATGCCCGAACCGGTGTTGAAGAGGGTGCCCATGATGTCGAGGGCGGCGTAGAGGAACTGCTCGGGCGCGACCCTGAGGGTCTGCTTGACGTTGTCGGTGCTGAAGATGGCGAGACCGACGAAGCCGAAGAGGAGCGCTCCGAGGACGAGCATCACCCAGAGGGAGCGCTGGCGGCTCAACTTCAGCAGCTCGCCGCGCACGGCGCCGAGAAAGCTCGGCCGCAGGATGGCCGAAGCGGCGGCGGTTCGGCCGGCGGCGGCCACCGGTGCGCCGGCCATGTTTCAGGCCGCCCCGGTGAGGCTCAGGAAGATGTCCTCGAGGTCCTGGTGACGCTCGCCGATGGCATCCGGCCAGTGGCCGGCGGCGACCAGAAAGCGGGTCAGGTCGCGGCCTCGCCCGGTCGGCGAGGCGCAGACGATGGCGCCCTCGGCGAGGCGGGCGGTGCTGCCCCACTCCTGGCGCCGGATCAGCTCGAGGACGGCGCTCGCGTCCTCGACCACGACCGTGAACTCGCCGTGCGAGGCGACGAGCTCTTCGACGGTGGCGACCTTGACCAGCTCGCCGAGGTTGATGATCGCGACGCGGCCGCAGATCTGCTGAACCTCGGAGAGGACGTGGCTGGAGATGAAGATCGTCTTTCCCTGGCCGGCCAGGTTCCGGAGCAGGTCGCGCATCTCGACCACGCCGGCAGGGTCGAGGCCGTTGGCGGGCTCGTCCAGGATCAGGAGATCGGGGTCGTTGAGAAGCGCGATGGCGAGGCCGAGGCGCTGCTTCATGCCCAGCGAGTAGGACTTCACGCGGTCGCGCTGGCGGTCCGCCAGGCCGACCGTTTCGAGAACCGCATCGATCCGCGAGGCGGGCACGCCGCCGAGCACGTCGCCGACCGCCTTCAGGTTGTCGCGTCCCGACAGGTAGAGGTAAAGGGCGGGCGACTCGACGAGCGCACCAACCCGCGGCAGGACCTTGCGCCGGTTGCGGGTGATGTCCTGGCCGAGCACCTCGACGGTACCTCCGGTGGGACGGATGAGGCCGAGCGCCATCCGGATGGTGGTCGTCTTGCCCGCCCCATTGGGGCCGAGGAAGCCAAAGATCTCGCCCTGCCCGACCGAGAGGTCGAGCGACTTGACCGCCGCCCTTGACCCATACGACTTGGAGAGGCCGTGGGTTTCGAGGACAGCTTCCATTCGAGACCTAAAGCCCCGCGAGGGCCTCCTTTGTGACATCCGGATGGGAATCGCGGTACCAGTCCTCGCCGCTGTCGAGGTAGGCCAGGATCATCCCCTGCCGGAGACCCTCCAGGCTGACGTGGAGGCGGTCGAGGCCGGCCCAGTCGAGCAGCAGCAGCAGCACCTCGACCCCTCCTCGCATCGCCACCACCCGCCCGGGCCGGAGCAAATAACGCTGCTCCAGCTCGGCAGCAGGCGCCAGGTCGAGACGGTCCGCGGCACGGAGCAGCGCTTGCCGCGAGAGGACCGTCGGAGGACGCGCCTGGGAGACCACCTGGGGCATGTTGGAGGCCGTCCCGCCGGTGGCCACAAGGCGGGTCGGCTCGCACTCCGGTGCGTCCTTGAGGAGGACCACGGCCTCGGCCCGCAGGGCCTCCCGCTCGCCGGCGCGCGGCGGGTCGGAGAGATACCTGCCGGCCAGCACGCCGGAACCGATCGGAAGCGAGCGCCAGGCTTCGATGTGGTGGTCGCGGGCGACAACCAGCTCGGTGCTTCCGCCACCGAGGTCGGCCATCAGCCATTGCCGCCGCACGGCATGCCGCTGGGCCACGCCGGCGAAGCTGAGCTGTGCCTCGCGCTCGGGCGAGATGAGGCGGACCGGCACCCCGATGGCCTCTGAGCAGCGGCGCAGGAATTCGACGCCGTCCGCCGCCTGCCGGACGGCCGCTGTGGCGCCCGCCACGAGGTGCTCGAAGCCTGTGGCACGAGCCTGGTCGACGACCGACCGCAGGGCTCTGACCGCCTCCTCGGCCTTCTCCCCGATGCGGCCGGTCCGCGCGACGGCGGAGCCGAGCGATGGCATCTCGACGAAGTGGGACACCTCTTCCAGCCTCCCGTCGACGACGTCCACGACGAGGGCGTGGATCGTATTGCTGCCGACGTCGACGGCCGCCAACCTCATCGGCCGAAGGATAGGGCGGGTACCATCCGGGAAGGGGAAATGGCAAGGGTCAAGGCATCCGCAGAGGCGGGGCGCGATCGGCGCTCCAAGCGCTACCTCAACCGTGAGCTCTCCCGTCTCGACTTCAACGAACGGGTCCTGGCGATGGCGGAGGACCGCGGGTTACCGCTGCTCGACCGCGTCCACTTCCTGTCCATCTTCAGCAAGAGCCTGGACGAGTTCTTCCAGATCCGGGTCGCCGGCCTCCAGGAGCAGGTCGAGGCCGCCGTGCGCTCGACGGCGATCGACGGCGCCACCCCGGCCGAGCAGCTGCGCGCGATCCGCAAGCGGGTCGAGTCGCTGACCTCCCGCCAGGGGAGGCTCTTCCAGGACGAGCTCTCTCCGGCCCTGGAGGCCGCCGGGATCCGGATCCGCGACGCCGGCTCGCTGAGCAGGGCCGAGCGCAGGCACGTCGCGGCGCAGTTCGAACAGCACATCTTCCCGGTGCTGACACCCCTGGCGGTCGACCCGGCCCACCCGTTCCCCTACATATCGCACCTCTCGCTGAACCTGGCCGTGATCGTTCGCGACCCGCTGCGCCGGGTGGAGCGCTTCGCCCGCCTGAAGGTGCCACCGCTGCTGCCCCGCTTCAGCGAGCTCCCCGACAGTGGCGGCTTCCTTCCCCTCGAGCAGCTGATCGCTCTCAACGTCCAGTCGCTCTTCTCGGGCATGGAGATCGTCGACACCCACGCCTTCCGGATCACCCGGGACGCCGACCTCGACCTCGTCGAAAGCGAGGCCGAGGACCTCCTCTCGGCGATCCAGACCGAGCTCCGTCGCCGCCGCCGGCAGGGCCGAGCCGTCCGGCTCGAGGTGGACCCGGATCTGCCCCGGCGCTACCTCGATCTCATGGTCCGGGAGCTGGAGCTTGACTGGGTGGACGTCTACCGGGTGCCCGGCCTGCTCGACCTGGGCGGCCTCGACTCCCTTTACGACCTCGATCACCCGGACCTGAAATCGCCGGCCTGGGTGCCCACCACCCAGCCCCGCCTCCAGGGCAGCGCGAGCGAGGCGACCGACGTCTTCGAAGTGATCCGAAACGGGGACGTCCTGGTCGAGCATCCCTACGACTCCTTCACGACCTCGGTCGAGGCGTTCATCGACCAGGCCTCCACCGATCCCCGTGTCCTCGCCATCAAGCAGACCCTCTACCGCACCTCTGGACCGGCGAGCCCGATCGCGCGCTCACTCGTCGTGGCGGCCGAGCTTGGCAAGCAGGTGGTGGCCCTGGTCGAGCTGAAGGCGCGTGGCGACGAGCAGGCCAACATCGAGTGGGCCCAGGCGCTGGAGGAGGCGGGCGTCCACGTCGTCTACGGCCTGGTCGGCCTCAAGACCCACGCCAAGGTCACCCTGGTGGTGCGGATGGAGAGCTCCGGCATCCGCTACTACGTCCATATCGGAACCGGCAACTACAACCCGGCGACCGCCCACGTCTATGAGGACCTCGGCCTCCTCTCCGCGGACCCCGACCTCGGCCACGACGTCAGCGAGCTCTTCAACCTGCTGACCGGCTACAGCCGGCAGCGCAAGTACCGCCGCCTGCTGGTCGCGCCGACGACGCTCCGGGCCGGGATCCTCTACCTGATCGAGCGGGAGGCGAAGGGACCGAAGGGCCGGATCGTGATGAAGGTCAACAACCTGGTCGATCCCGAGGTCATCGACGCCCTCTACGCCGCGAGCAAGGGCGGCGCCGAGATCGATCTCATCGTGCGCGGCATCTGCTGCCTCCGCCCCGGGGTGCCGGGGCTCTCGGAGAGGATCCGGGTGCGCTCGGTCGTCGGCCGCTTCCTCGAGCACTCGCGGCTGTTCCGCTTCGGCAACGACAAGCGCGGGGTGGACTTCTACCTCGGCTCGGCCGACATGATGGACCGCAACCTCGACCGCCGGGTCGAGGCCGTGGTGCCGGTGACTGATGCCGACCTCTGCCAGCGCCTCGATGAGATGCTCGACCTGACTCTTTCCGACGACGTGCTCGCCTGGGAGCTCGGACCGGACGGCTGCTGGAGCAAGGTGCACACCAAGAAGGGGATCGACTCCCAGGTCGCGCTCCAGCGGCTGGCCACCGAACGGGCTTCCGGCAACCATGGCTGAGGTCGCCGCCCAAGCTCCGCCCGAGCAGCCGGAGGAGCTCACTGTGGGCCGGCTGGTCGCCCGCTCGATCGGGAGCGCGGTGGCGGCGATGAAGGAGCACGAGGCAGGCCTGCGGGACGGCCACGACCCGGACCACGTCCGCAAGACCCGGGTCGCCGTCCGCCGGCTGCGCAGCAACCTGCGGACCTTCCAGGACTTCCTCGAGGCGGAGAAGACGGGGCCGCTCGTCGACGAGCTTGCCGTGCTCGCCGCGGAGCTCGGGGGGGTTCGCGACCGCGAAGTCCTCGCCGCTCGAATCCGCGCCGACGCCAAGGTCGTGCCGGGCCCCGACCGCAAGCTCGTCGAGGAGCTCATCCAGGTGCTCGAGGAGGAGATCAGGACCGCCCGGGTGAGCGCGATCGCCTACCTCGACTCGGAGCGCTTCACGGGGCTCTTCGCCGGCCTCGAGGCGTTCTCCCTCGCCCCGCCCCTGACCGCCCTGGCGGCGCAGCCCGCGAGTGCCATCGCCGGCCCACTCGCCGCTGGGCCCTGGGAGAAGCTGCGCAAGGGCGTCCGGGGCCTTCCCCGGAACCCGGCCGACGCCCAGCTGCACCGGATCCGGATCCTCGCCAAGCGCGCCCGCTACGCCGCCCAGGCGGTCGAGCCGGTCATCGAGGAGGCCCACGCCTTCGCCGCCGCCGCGGCCGAGCTGCAGACGATCCTCGGCGACCACCAGGACGCGGTGACGACCGAGGCATGGCTCGCAGCCGCGCCGACCAGCGGCCGCCAGGCCTTCGTGGCGGGTCAGCTGGCCGGGCTCGAGAGGGCCGTCGCGGTCGAGATGCGAGGTCGCTGGCGAGAGGCCTGGAAGGCGCTTGCCGCGCCCGCGCTCCGAGCCTGGATGAACCCCAGGTAGTCCGAACAGCTCTCGAGATCAATCGACACCGGAAGGGTCCGAAAAACACAAAAACACGAAGGCCACCAAGACGCACGAAGGAAAGGAATTAGTCGTTAACCCATTCCCTGGAGGCCGTTTTCTTGAGCCGCCGCAGAGCGCGTCAGCCCTGGCCGTGGCAGCCGGCGTTCGAAGCTGTCATTTCCCCACCCCGTTTCTTTGTGCGTCTTGGTGGCCTTCGTGACTTTGTGTTGAATCGGCGGGCGATTCCGGCACGACCAGCCGACTGACCACGCCACCCGTTAACGCGAGCGCGGACGGCCTTCCAAGTGTTAAACCTAGACTTTCCAGTCGATGCCAGAAACGCGAACCGTCAAAGACTCCATGGGGGAGTTGGAAGTCCCCGTCGACGCGCTCTACGGAGCCTCCACCATGCGGGCGGTCCAGAACTTCCCGATCTCCGGGACCCGCTTCCCGCGCCGTTTCATCCGCGCCCTCGGCTTGATCAAGAAGGCGGCCGCCGAAGTCAACGGCGAGCTGGGCCTGGTGCCGGCGGAGATGGTCCACGCGATCGCCAGGGCCGCCGCCGAGGTGGCGGACGGCAAATGGGACGAGGACTTTCCCATCGACATCTACCAGACCGGTTCGGGAACCTCGACCAACACCAACGCCAATGAGGTGATCGCGACGCGCGCCAACCAGATCCTCGGGGCAAAGGGCGAGAAGGCGGGCTTGAAGGTCCACCCGAACGACCATGTCAACCGTTGCCAGTCCTCCAACGACGTCATCCCGACCGCCATCAACCTCGCCTGCGCGATGGCGATCCAGGAGGACCTGGTGCCGGCCCTCCGCCAGCTGCGCACGTCCCTGTCCCGAAAGGCGAAACAGTTCATGCCGATCATCAAGACGGGCCGGACCCACATCCAGGACGCGACCCCGATCCGTCTCGGGCAGGAGTTCTCCGGCTACGCCGGCCAGGTCGAGGAAGGCATCCGGAGGACCGAGCTGGCGCTCGCCGAGCTGCGCGAGGTCGCCCTCGGCGGCACCGCCGTCGGCACCGGGATCAACGCCCACCCGGACTTTCCCGGGCTGGTCGTCCAGCTGCTCCAGAAATGGACCGGGGTGAAGGTCCGGGAGACCTCCAACCACTTCCACGCCCAGGCGACGCTGGATGCCCAGGTCTCCGCCCACGGCCACCTGAAGACGATCGCCGTCAGCCTCTGGAAGATCGGCGGCGACATCCGGCTGATGGGCAGCGGGCCGCGCACCGGCATCGGGGAGCTGCTTCTGCCGGAAGTTCAGCCGGGCAGCAGCATCATGCCCGGCAAGGTCAACCCGGTGATCATCGAGTCGCTCACGATGGCCTGCGCGCGGGTCATCGGTAACGACACCACGGTGACGCTCTGCGGCCAGTCGGGCAGCTTCTTCGAGCTCAACGTGATGATGCCCCTGGCGGGCGTCGCGAGCCTGGAGTCGATCTCCTTGCTGGGCCGCTCGGCGGCCAACTTCGCGACCCGCTGCGTCGACGGCATCGAGGCCACCGAACGCGGCCCGGAAATGGTCGAGAAGGGCCTCATGCTGGCGACCGCCCTGGCTCCCGTGCTCGGCTACGACGAGGCGGCCAAGATCGCCAAGGAGGCCGGACGGACGGGCAAGACGATCCGCGAGCTCGCCCGCGAGAAGGGCGTCGACGAGAAGACCCTGACCAGGGTCCTCGATCCCGCCAAGATGACCAAGCCCGGCCTGGAGGGCGGCCCCGGCGGCGGTTAGTGGATGCAATCCAGCTGCTCGCGGGTACCGCCATCTTCGAGGGCGTGACGGCGATCGAGCTGGAAGCGCTCCGGCCGGCGGTCAGGCTGCGGACCTTCGCCAAGGACTCCTACCTGTTCCGGGAGGGCGACCCCGGCTCGCACCTCTACCTCGTCGTGCGCGGGCAGGTGAAGATCCTGCGGGTCGGAGCCACTGGAAGCGAGATCGTTTTCGCGGTCGTCGGACCCGGCGAGGTGTTCGGTGAGCTCTCCCTCTTCGAGCCGGGAGGCGAGCGGAGCGCCGACGCGATCGCCCTCGAGCCAACCGAATGCGCGCTCCTCGCACGCGACCCGGTCATCGCCTTCCTCCTCGAGCACCCGGCACTCCTGCTGCGGATGATCTCGAGCCTGATCGGTTACATCCAGCGCAAGGACCAGGCGATGGCGGAGGTCGCCTTCCTCGACATCCCGGGACGCGTCGCCAAACGGCTTCTCGACCTCGCCACGAGGCGCGGTGAGCGCATCGCCGAGGGTGTCGTGATCAGGATCCCGCTCTCCCAGCGCACGCTGGCCGGGATGGTCGGGGCGAGCCGCGAGAACGTCAACCGCGCCCTCCATCGGTTCGTGGAGCTGGGTTACATCAGCCAGGCTCGGGGAACGATCACGGTGCTCAAGCCGGACGAGCTTCGCAGGCGCGGCTCGCGAGTGTGACGAACGACAACATCCGTCGGTGGCGCGCGGCATAGGAGGCGAGAACCGAGCGGGCTAGCCTTCGGCGAGATCCCCGGCGGGGGGAAATCAACCGGAGGAGGAAGGCAATGCACGGTCTCCAGACGAGCGACCTCACCAATGCGCTGATGGCAGATCGCCACCGCTATGCGGCACAGGTCGCGCGGGAGAGGTCGGCGCGACGGTCGAGCGCTCCACGTCCGCGGGATGGTAGGAGCGGGTGGTCGGTCATCGCGCTGCTGGGGGCTGCCGCCGCGGGCGCCCGGGCGGTCCTGGTCCGGCCGCGGCCGAGCACCTCGATTTATTGACAGCTACCCCTGTGAGGGAGGGCACGCGCTACGCCGCGTGCTTCTCCTTTTCCTCCGACCTCCTTCCGTGCGAAGGAAGCGCCGTCAGTCGAGCGGCTTCCAGTCCTGGTTGGTGAGAGATGTGAGCACGTGGTCGCGCCACGTCCCGTTGACGAAGAGGTAGTCGCGCGCATAGCCCTCGACGATGAAGCCAAGGCGGCGCAGGACGGCGTTGCTGCGCGTGTTGTGCGGCATGAAGTTGGCCATCACGCGGTGCATGTTGAGCTGCTTGAACACGTAGGCGTTGGTGGCCTGGAGCGCTTCGTGCATGTAGCCGTTGCCCTGCGCGCGCTCGGCCAGCGCATAGCCGAGCATGCACATGTCGGCGGGGCCGCGCACGATCGAGGTGTAGGAGATCTGTCCGATCACGTCTCCCGGCTGATCGATCGGGAAGATGAAGAGCATCACGGCGCTGCCCGACTCGAACGCGCGGCGGTGGCGGCCGACCTGGATGCGCCAGAACTCCTGGGTGTGGAAGTCCGGCGGCCGGGGCGGTTCCCAGGGAGCCATGTGCTCGCGGTTCTCGTCGAAGAAGCGGATCAGCGCCGCGACGTCGGTCTCGGCGGCGGAGCGGACGACCAGGCGCTCGGTCCTGATCACGGGCGTCACAGCGGGAGCTCCATCAGGGTCATGTCCTCGCCCCAATAGTGGGCGCGAAGATGCGCCGACTCCCGGAAGCCGAGCGAGCGGTAGAGGTTCACCACCTCCTCCAGCTTGGGCGTCGCCTGGACCCAGACCTTGGTCACCCCAGCGCGCCGGGCCCGCGAGATGGCGTGCTCGGCCAGCGCCCGGCCGATGCCGTTGCTGTTCCGCTCCGGATCCACCGCCATCCGGTCGACCAGGCAGGTGCCGGTCGGGAAGCTGCAGCGGACGACGCCGACGAGTACGCCGTCAGAGACGGCGGTGAACACCTCGAAGCCACCCTTGAGCCAGGCGGCCACCTCTTCCGAGCCGGGCGTCTGGTCGGCGATCAGGCGCTCGTCGAGCTTGCCGCGGAGGCCATCCCAGGCCCGTGCGTAGAGCCCGGCGATCGCCGCCGCCTCATCTGCGCCGGCGAGTGCGATGCGGGGTTGGGATCTGAACAGCCTCATCGGACTGTGAGCTAGAGTAGCCGCGCCCGTGGAGCTTCTACAGCAGGCGCGGTCCCTTTACGAGGCCGGAGAGATGCACGACGCGCTGGAGGTCGCGCAGGCCGCCTGCGAGCGGCAGCCGAAGGACGCCGAGGCCTGGTGGCTGCTCGGCTGCGTCAGCCGCTACACGGCGATGCCGGCAGCGAGCGACGACGCCTTCCGGCGCGCCTCCCGTCTCTCGCGCAAGCGGCCGGCGCCGGTGCGGATTGAGCCCGGTCGCTTCCGGTCGCTGGTCGAGGCCGCAGTCGGCCAGCTTTCCAAGGATGCTCGCCGGCGGCTCGAGATGGCGCAGATCAGGGTCGAGCAGCTGCCTGCGCTCGACGCCGTGCGTGCCGGTACCTCCCCCGACGCTCCCACCACGCGCCAGCGCCAGCCGGAGGACGTGTTGACTCTCTTCCAGGTGAACCTGGAGAACCGCTCGGGAAGCGAGACGGACCTGGTCCGGCTCGTCGGCCGCACCCTCGCCCGAGCCTGATTCGCCCAGCGACGTCCCACGCTCCCGTCGTCGGGCTTATTCTGGGTTTCATGATTGGACGACGTTTCGGTGTACTGGTTGTCGCGGCACTGGTCACAGTCGCCTGCGGAGGGTCGAACTCGGGTGGGACCGCCACCACGACGGGGGAGACGATCACCTTCGGCGCGCCCCTCGGGCTCACCGGGTCGCTCACCAAGGAATCGACGCTGACCCAGCAGGGCTACGACCTCTGGGCGGATTGGATCAACCAGCAGGGTGGCATCAACATCGCCGGGGTCAAGCACCCGATCAAGATCAAGTACTACGACGACACCAGCAACGCCAACCAGTCGGCGGTGCTGATGCAAAAGCTGATCACCGAGGACAAGGCGCAGTTCCTGCTCGGCCCCTATGGTTCGGCGGCGACGGCGACCGACGCCGCCATCGCCGAGAAGAACCAGATCCCCATGGTCGAGGCCAACGGGGCCGCCCAGGCGATCTTCAACCAGAGCTACCAGTACACCTTCGGTGTGCTCAGCCCCGCCAACAAGTACCTCCAGGGCGTCATCGACATGGCGGCCACCCTGAATCCCAAGCCGACCAAGATCGCACTGCTCAGCGCCGACGACAACTTCAGCCTCGAGGTCGCCGACGCGGTCAACCAGTACGCGCCGACCAAGGGGATGCAGATCGTCGTCTACAAGAAGTACAAGAACGGCGCCACCAACCTGGTCGCCGAGGTCCAGGCCGCCAAGGCCTCATCTCCCGACATCGTCCTCAACTCCGGCCACCTGCAGGAGGCGATCGCGATCAACAAGGCGGCCAAGGAGCAGCAGCTGAACGCGAAGATCTTCGCCTACTCGGTCGGCCCCTCGACCCCTGACTTCATCAGCGCCCTGGGCAAGGACGCCGACTTCGTCTACGACGGTTCCCAGTGGACGCCGCAGGTGAAGTACAAGCCTGCCTTCTACCTGACAGTTCAGCAATACGTCGACGCCTACCACAAGAAGTACCCCGGGGCGGGCGATCCGGACTACCACGTAGCCGAGTCCACGGCGGCATGCCTCGCCTTCCAGCGTGCCATCGAGAACGCCAAATCGACCGACCCCAAGAAGGTTCGCGACGCCCTCGCCAAGCTGGACGTGACGACCTTCTTCGGCCAGATCAAGTTCGACACCCGCGGCCTCAACATCTACAAGCCGATGGTCGTCGAACAGATCCAGAGCGGCGCCCACCACACCGTCTATCCACCGAGCGTGGCGGACACCCAGCCCAAGTACCCGACTCCAGCCTGGGACCAGCGCTGAGTGTAGGGTCTTGGCCTACATCGTCCAGCTGGTCGTCCTGGGCCTGCTGATCGGCGGGGTCTACGTCGCGGTCGGCGTCGGCTTCGGCCTGGTATGGGGGGTGTTGAACATCGTCAACCTCTCCCATGGGGCCCTTGTCATCGTCGGTTCCTACCTGACGTGGAAGCTCTTCAGCAGCTACGGGCTGGACCCGTTCCTGAGCCTGCCGCTCGACGCGGCCTTGCTCTTCGGGATCGGCTACGCGCTCCAGCGCCTGCTCATCAACCGCGTGATCCGCGCTCCGCTGCTCTTCACCTTCCTGCTCACCTTCGGCGTGAACCTGGTGATCATCAACGTCCTTCTCTTCCTCTTCAAGTCCGATTTCCGGTCGGTGACGCCGAGCTATGCGGGTGCGGGGTTGAACCTCGGCCCTCTTGTGCTCCCGTACACCCGCCTGGCGTCGCTTGCGATCGCCCTTCTCCTCGCCGGGATCCTGGGGCTGATCCTCGGCCGAACTCGGACCGGGCTCGCCATCCAGGCCGTGGGCGCCGACCGCGACGCCGCGCAGCTGGTCGGGATCGACCTCCGCCACATCTACGCGCTGACGTTCGGGCTCGGCGCCGCCTGTGCCGGGGTGGCGGGAGGCCTGATCGCGCTGATCCAGGCGATCACCCCGACCGCCGGCGAGCCCTACACGCTGCAGGCGTTCGTGGTTGTGATCCTGGGCGGTCTGGGACGGGTGAGCGCCACGGTAGTCGGCGGCCTGCTCTTCGGGCTGATCGAGGTCTTCGCCCAGTCGATCCCGGGCTCGGGATCGGTCTATGCCAACGCCATCGCCTTCGGCCTTCTCGTCCTGGTCCTGGTGACGCGCCCGCAGGGACTGCTGGGCCGCAAGCCGTGAGCACGCCGGAGCGATCCTCTTTCACGACCCGACCCGACGCCTCGGGCCGCCGCTGGCGGCGCATCTTCCTCATCATCGGTGCGGCAGTTTTCGTCTACGCCCTGCTCGCCCCGCTGACCTCGACCGACGCCGCGCAAGCCATCGGCGTGCCGCTGCTCGCCGACCGCCTCTGGTTCCGGATCGCGACGATCATCGCGATGTTCGCGGTGATGGCCTCGGCCTGGAACATCATCGGCGGGCTGACCGGCTACGCGGCGTTCGGCAACGTCGCCTTCTTCGGCATCGGCGCCTACACGACCGGGATGTTGATCGCGAAAGCGAAGTGGCCGTTCTTCGCCGCCCTGCCCGCGGCCCCCCTTGCGTCGGCCGCCTTCGCGACGCTGATCGGCGTCCCGCTGCTCCGGCTCCGCGGCCATTACTTCGCGGTGGCAAGCCTGGGAACCGGCGTCGCCGTGGGCGAGGTCATCCAGAACGTCGACTTCCGAGGACACCCGGTCTTCGGCGGCTCGACCGGTTTGTTCCTGCCCATCGTGGGCCGCGACATCACCTACTTCTACCTGATGGTCGGGGCCGCCGTGCTGACCGTGGCGGTGACCTGGTGGGTCCTCCGCAGCCGCTTCGGCTACGGGCTGATCGCCATCCGCGAGAACGAGGAGGCGGCCGCCGTTATGGGCGTCGACACGACCGCCTACAAGGTGTCCGCTTTCGCCCTGGCAGCCGCGCTCACCGGGTTGGCGGGCGGCATCTTCGCGCAGTGGAACGTCTTCATCAACCAGGAGAACGTGTTCCCCATCGAATACAACATCCAGATGATCCTGATGGCGCTGATCGGCGGCGCCGGCACGCTCTTCGGCCCGATCATCGGCGCCGTGCTGCTCCAGCTCCTGATCCAATTCCTCTCCGGGAGCCTGCCCATCTCGGCCGACATCCCGTTCGTCCCCGCCGACGCGCGCCCGGTCCTCGCCCAGGTGATCCTCGGCCTGCTGGTGGTGGCAGTCGTTGTCTTCGTGCCGCGCGGGGTGATCGACTTCTTCGGCGGCCAGAGCCGCCTCTCCCTCGGCTACCTCCGCCGCTCGCTGCGCGAGACGTCGGTGTGAGCGCGCCGGTCGCGACCGCGCAGCTGGAGCTGCAGGGCGTTACCAAGCGGTTCGGCGGCGTGGCAGCGTTGGACGGCGTCAGCTTCAGCTGCCGGGAGGGCGAGATACTCGGCATCATCGGGCCCAACGGCGCCGGCAAGACGACGCTCCTCAACTGCATCAGCGGAGTCCACCGGTTGGACGCCGGCGACATCCGCTGGCGCGGCGAGTCGATCTCCGGGAGGCCACCCCACCGGATCGCCTCGCTCGGCATCGGACGGACCTTCCAGGTCGTCAAGCCGTTCGCCTCGATGACCGTCCGCGAGAACGCCGCCGTCGGTGCCCTGTTCGGCAGCGCCGAAGCGCACCTGCCTCCCAAGCTGGCCTTCCAGCGCGCCGACGAGGTGCTCGAGCTGGTCGGCCTGGCAGCCAAGGCCGCGCTCCCGGTCACGGCGCTGACGATCCCCGACCGGAAGCGCCTGGAGGTCGCGCGGGCGGTCGCCACGAAGCCCCGGCTGCTGCTGCTCGACGAGGTGATGGCCGGGCTCAACCACGTCGAGGTCGACGAGGCGCTGGAGATGGTTCGCGCCGTCCACGCCACGGGCGTGACGATCGTTTTGATCGAGCACGTGATGCGCGTGATCGTCGGCGTCTGCGAACGCGCGATCGTGCTCCACTTCGGCAAACTGCTGGCCGAGGGCGAGCCCCGCGAGGTGCTCCGGGACCGCCGCGTGATCGAGGCTTACCTGGGGGAGCGGTATGCCCGCCAGCAGGAAGGCTGAACCTCTTCTCAGCGTCCGCGGCCTGACCTCCGGCTTCGGCGCCGGCCCGGTCCTGTTCGGGATCGATCTCGACATCTTCGAGGGCGAGCTGGTCGCCCTCATCGGTGCCAACGGCGCCGGCAAATCCACCCTCCTGGGAACCCTCAGCGGGCTGGTCCGGGCGACCTCCGGAACTGTCCTCTTCGCGGGCCGCGAAATCACCAACGCCCGGCCCGAGGAGGTCGTCCAGGCCGGCGTCGCCCACGTGCCCCAGGGCAGGCGGCTTTTCAGCACCCTGACGGTCGAGCGCAACCTGCTGCTCGGCGCCTACCTGCGCCGGGACCGCGAGATCCGCTCCGACATCCCGCGGATCGTCGAATACTTTCCCGCCCTTGCCGACAAGCTCGGCCGCGACGCGGGCACCCTTTCCGGCGGTGAGCAGCAGATGGTCGCCATCGGCCGTGGGCTGATGGCGCGCCCGAAGCTGCTGATGCTCGATGAGCTATCGCTGGGACTGGCCCCGAAGGTCGTCGAACGGCTGATCGAGGTCGCCCGTGAGATAAACCGGGACGGCACCTCGCTGCTCCTCGTCGAGCAGGACGTGCTGGTCGCGCTGGAGGCCGCCGACCGTGGCTACGTCCTCGAGAACGGCCAGGTGGTGCTGGCCGGGCCGGCGGCCGAGCTGCGCGCCGACCCCGGCGTCAGGAAAGCCTATCTGGGAATTTAGGGCGCGATGATCTCAGCCGGTTACAGGGACCCTTTCGCCCCCTTTCGGCTGCCGGCGGTCCTCCTGGCGTTCTTCATCGCCATCGGCACCGCGGGCTACGCCTTGATCGAGCGCTGGAGCCTCTTCGACTCCTTCTACATGACGATCATCACCATCTCGACGGTGGGCTTCACCGAGGTGCACCCGATGAACACCCCGGGCCGGCTCTTCACATCCGTCCTGATCGTCGGCGGCGTCGGTACCATGCTGTATGCCTTCGGCGTCTTCGCCGAGACGCTGAGCGAAGGTCATTTCCTCGAGTTCAGGAGGGTCCGCCGGTTGGAGAGGAAGGTCAGGGCGCTGCGCGGCCACTTCATCGTCTGCGGCTACGGCCGGATCGGCAGCCAGGTCGTCAGCGAGTTCGAGACCTCCCGGCACGAATACGTCGTCATCGACAACAACCGCGAGGCGATCGAGCGGCTCCGCCAGGAGGACCGCCTCCACATCGAGGCCGACGCGGCCAGCGAGGAGGTGCTGAAAGAGGCCGGCATCGAGCACGCCCGGGCGCTCATCAGCGCCGTCGACTCGGATGAGCGGAGCGTCTACATAACCCTCATCGCGCGGTCGATGAACCCCAAGCTCTGGATCGTCGCGCGCGCCAGCCGCGCCGCGTCGATCCGCCGCCTCGAGCTGGCGGGCGCGAACCAGGCCGTCTCCCCCTACCTGATGGCCGGCCACCGGATGGCCGACATGGCGCTCGACCCCAGCCTCGAAGACCCAGACGCGACCAGGCCTGCCGAAAACGTGAGCCTTCCGCAAGAGGAGCGCGACTGCTGAATGGACGTTTACCGAACGCCTGAAGACCGCTTTCAGGAGCTGCCCGGCTATCCCTTCGAGCCGCACTACGCGGAGATCGACGGGATGCGGATGCATTACCTCGATGAGGGTCACGGGGATCCGATCCTGCTCCTCCATGGCGAGCCCGACTGGTCCTACCTCTACCGGAAGATGATCCCCACCCTGGCGACCGCCTTCCGGGTGGTCGCACCCGACTACTTCGGCTTCGGACGCTCGGACAAGCCGACCGACATCGCCTGGTACACGTACGACCGGCACACGGCGTCGATCGAGGCGTTGATCGAACGCCTCGACCTCCGCGGCATCACCGTCGTGGTGCAGGACTGGGGCGGTCCGATCGGCCTGCGGGTGGCGACCGAGATGGAGGAACGTTTCGCCCGGCTGGTGGTGCTCAACACCGGCCTCATGGCGCCCGGCGAGGGCTGGCCGACGGAGGGCTTCATGAACTGGCGGAACTTCGCCGAGCGGGTCGGTCTCGACCTGCCCGTCGGCAAGGTGATGCAGAGCAGCTGCGCGACCGAGCTCGACGCCGCGACGTTGGCCGCTTACGAAGCGCCCTGGCCGACCCGCGAGTCGAAGGCGGGTGTGGCGGCTTTCCCCCTGCTGGTGCCGATCCGGGAGGGCGACCCGGGCGACGTCGAGATGCGGCGGATCAAAGACCGCCTCAGCGTCTGGCCGATCCCTGCCCTGGTCATGTTCAGCGACGGCGACCCGGTGTTCCGGCCCGAGGTCGGACGGTGGTTCGCCAAGCTGCTGCCCGGCGCCCACGGCGTGATGGACATCATCTCCGGCGCCTCGCACATGCTCCAGGAGGACAAGGGCGAGGAGATCGCGGACCGCATCCTCGACTGGGTGGGCGCCGAACCCGCCGGGTAGGCTTCGCTCCGGCCGGTCATGGATTCCACTCGACGAGCTCAACAGGTCGCGCTCGGGTCACTGCTCATCGGAGCGGTGATCTGCGTCGCCAAGCTCGTCGTCGGCCTGCTCACCGGGAGCCTCGGGATCATCAGCGAAGCCGCCCATTCCGGGCTCGACGTGGTCGCCTCCGGCTTTGCCCTGGTCGCCGTCACCACCGCCCGGCGCCCCGCCGATGCCGACCACCTCTATGGCCACGGCCGGGTCGAGAACCTGGCCGCCTACACGGAGGGGATCCTCCTCCTCCTGACCGCCGGCGGCATCGCGTTGGAGGCGGTCCGGCGGCTGGGAGGCCACGCCGGCGGTGTCTCCGCCACGGATTACGCGCTGGCCGTGATCGTCGCCGCGATGCTGATCGAGGGGGGACGGGCGGTGGTGCTGCGCTGGGCGGGAAGGGCGGCCGGCAGCGATGCCCTCACGGCCGACGCCCAGAACCGTGTCGCCGACGTGCTTTCCTCGATCGGCGTCCTGGCCGGGCTGATCGGGGTCCGTTACGGCTACCCGTGGGCCGACTCGGTCGCGGCGCTCCTGGTATCGGGCCTGATCGCGGTGACGGCCGTCCAGATCCTCCGCCACGCGGGGGACGAGCTGATGGACCGCGCCCCCGCCGGCGCCGAGGCCGGGCTGCGAGCGGCGATCGCGGCCGTGAAGGGCATCCGCGAGGTGAGGGCGGTGAGGGTCAGGCGATCGGGCGGGCGCCTGCTCGGCGATGCTCGGGTGGCAACCCGCCGAACCCTCTCGGTGGAGGGCGCGCAGGCGCTGACGAAGCAGGTCGAGGAGGCGGTGGCGCGGCGGCTGCCGGATGTCGACCTGGTGCTGGTCGTGGAGGGCCAGCTGGAGCAGGCGAACCTGGTGGAGCGGGTCCACGCCGCCGCCAACCGGCTGGGCGCCTTTCGGGACATCCACAACGTGACCATCGAGCAGGAGCGCGACGGGTCGTTCCACCTGACGCTGCACGCCAAGCTCCCCAGCCAGATGCAGCTGGAGGAGGCGGAGGAGCTCTCCTCCGAGCTGGAGGCCGAGCTGCGCGAGGAGCTGCCCGAGGCGAGCCGCGTCGACATCCACCTCGAGCCCCTCGAGCCGGACGTCGTCGCCGGTCGCGACGTGACCGCCAGCCAGATCGAGCTTGCCAATCGGGTGCGGCAGATCGTCGCCCAGGAGCCGGGGGTCGTCCGCTGCCGGGACGTGGAGCTCAGCTCACGCCACGGCCGGATCACCGCCCACGTGGTGGTCGAGATGGCGCCGGAGGTCTCGCTCGAGCAGGCACACCACGTCGAAGACGAGCTGGAGCGCAAGATCCTCCTCGCCGAGCCCGAGCTGCAGGAGGTCGTGACCCGGGCGACGGCGCGGGGCTAAAGGGGCAAAGGGGGGCAGGCCCCCTTTCCAGAAACCCCCCACTCGGCGCCAGGCTCTGGTTTCGATTGAAACACTCATTCGGCCGGGGACAAACCCGGCCTGCGCGCCGCGTCTAGGCCGGGTGCGTTCCAAGGAGGGCAACAGGGCTGCCGCATAGAAGGGGAGCTAGGCTCGGTCGAAGGCCAGCCGGACGCCGAGGCCGATGAGCACTGTTCCGGTGATCCGTTCCATCCATTGCCGGACCCGCGGAGCGGTGATGAAGTCGCGGATCCGGGCGATCAGCAGGCCGTAGACGTTCATCCACGTCCAGCCGATCACGGCGAACGTCGCGCCGAGCACCAGCAGCTGGGGCGGGAGCGGGCGGTGGGGTTCGATGAATTGCGGCAGCAGAGTCACGAAGAGCACGCCCAGCTTGGGGTTGGTACCCGCGCTGATCAGGCCCTGGCGGAGGATCGAGCCCGCCGGCGCGGCCTTCATCCCGGCCAGTAGGTCGCCGGGCTTCTCCCGGCTGGCGAGCCACGCCCGGATCCCCAGGTAGGCGAGGTAGGCGCCCCCGACCAGCTTCAAAGCGTGGAAGAGGGTTGTCGAGGCCTTCAGAACCGCGGCGACACCCACCGCCGTGGCGGTGACCCAGAGCAGGAGTGCGATCGCGATCCCGGTAGTGGTCAGGAAGACGCCCTTTGGACCGTGGGCGAGGGCGTTCCTGGTGACCAGCGCCATGTCAGGCCCCGGCGTGACCGCCAGGAGCAGGGAGATGGCGATGAAGGCGAGGAAGAGTGAGCTCACGAGACGTGAAGTGTGCCCCGGCGGCCGCGGCAAAAGAAAGGGCCGCGCCTTTCGGCGCGACCCCGGTACATGGTGGAAGTTTTCTGGGTTATCGAACTACGAGCGCTTCTTCTCGGTCCGGCGGGCGCTGGTGGTGCCACGCCGAGCGGTCGAGCGTGCGCTCTTGGCGGCGGCGTTCGCCCTGCTGCCGACGGTTCGCCGGGCGCTCCGAACGGCCTTCTTGACGGGCCGTCCCGGGCGGGTGTGGGTGGTGCCGGGCCGGGTGGGCGGCTGGGTCGCCCGCTCGAGCCGCTTGAGGGTGCCGAGCACCGCGTCGAGCCCCCCGTTGACGAGCTCGAGCGTCCGGTAGGCGACGTCCCCGATCAGGTCCTTGCGGCGGGCCCGGTCCTTGATGGCGTGGATGCCGAGGAGGGCGACCTTCTCGGGCATGATCGCGTCGATCACCTCGACGGTGTCCTCCATGACGCCCGCGACGTCCTTGCTGAGCCGCTTGTTCACGGCGGCGCCACGGCGCCCGATCTTGCGCGCCTCGCGGACGGGGTGGTTGATCGCCCGGGTGACGTTCTCGGCGACGGTCACGGCCGCCCCGGTGACCATGTCGGCGCCCATCACCGCGTTCTCGACGGCGTTCTCAAAGCCGTTCTCGGTTGTCTCTTTGATCTCGACTGCCATTGGCTGAAACCCCCAGGTTTTGAATTCGTTTTGGACTCTGGGACTATTATGACACAGTGCGGCATGGCGCGTCAATGTACGCCGCCGTACCGGAGTGAGTTGAGCTGCCGTCAGACGGGGATCCCCCAGAGCGCGTACCAGCGCTCCAGGGTCGGCTCGAGGGGCAGCTCGGCCTTGCCCAGGGCGGCCAGGCGCAGCTCCTCGGCGTTGTCCCGCTGGTGGTTGCCGGTCGGGACGAAGGGGTAATAGGTGCCCTGCTTGTAGCTGTAGATCCAGTACTCGGGGCGCCCCTCCCGCTCGAACCGGAAGGCGACCGCGAGGAGGAGGTCGCCGAGGCCTTCCTCGAGAAGGGAGGTGGCGGCGCTGTGGATGGCGGCGATCGCCTCCTGGAAGTCGGTCCCGGCCATGATCAGCCAGTCGAAGCCGAGGTCGTCGGTCTTGTCCTCGAGCCTCAGGCCATCGCCCTCGCCCTGAAGCTTCAGCAGGTCGAGCATGTCCTTCTTGAGCTGGTCGAAGCGGCCCGCCGGCAGGCGCTTGAAGACGATGCCGGCGCGGCCCGCGGGCTTGATCCCGGCCGACGCTTCGAGACCGATGGCCGCGGTGCTCATCGCGAAGAGCTTGTCCTCGTTCGATTTGGGCAGCCGGGTGCGACCGAAGAGGCTGTCGAGGAACCCCATCCGCTCTTGCTGCTACCGGGCCAGGTTGGCTTCCATCTCCTGGAGCTTGGCGAGGCGGTGCTCCAGCGATGGATGGGTCGAGAAGATCTCCGAGATCGAGCCGCGGCTGATGGCCGGGAAGAACATCAGCGTGTTGCCGGCCTCCACCTGGCGCAGGTCCTGCTCGGGGATCCGCTGCATCCGGCCGCTGATCTTCACCAGCGCGGAGGCGAGCTTGGACGGTTGGCCGGTGATGATCGCCGAGCCACGATCGGCGGAATACTCGCGGTAGCGGCTCAGGGTGCGGATGAGCACGAAGCTGATCGCCCAGACGACGATCGAGACCAGGAAGATGAGGACGAAGGAGTTGCCCCGGTCGCGATCCCGACCGCCCCCGTAGCCGCCGCCGAAGCCGCTCCAGAGGCCGGACTGGACGATGAAGGACGCGACGGTGGCGAAGAAGCTGGCCATCGCCATGACCCGCATGTCGCGGTGGATGACGTGGCTCATCTCGTGCGCGAGCACCGCCTCCATCTCCTCGCTGTCGAGGGTCTGGAGGATGCCGGTGGTGACCGCGACCACCGAGTGCGACGGGTCGCGCCCCGTCGCGAGCGCGTTGGGGACGTTGCTCTCGATGATGGCGACCTTCGGCTTGGGCAGGCCGGTGAGGGCCGCGAGCCGCCCAACCATATCGTGCAGCTGGGGCGCCTCCTGCTCGCTGACCTCGCGGGCGCCGAGCGAGAGCAGGATCAGCTTGTCGGAGAAGTAGTACTGCGCGAAGAGCATGATCCCGGCGATGACGACGATGAACCCGGCTGGGACCCCGAAGTACCAGAGGGCGCCCATGAAGGCGAGGTAGACGCAGGCGAGCAGAAACATCGTCAGGATCATCCGGACGTTGAGTCCCCAGTCGGTGCCGATCCGCTTGACCATTTCTGGCTCTACCTATACCCATCCTACGGGGAGCCAAAAAGTAAGGCGAGACAGGAGCCGTCCCGTCTCGCCTCGCGAATTTGTTCCTGCTGCGAGGGTCTAGCTGAACTCCACCGCGATGTAGCCGTAGCCGTTGGCGGCCCTGACCCAGGAGGTCCCGACGTAGTGGTAGGGGCCCATGATGTTCGCCCGGTGGCCGGCGCTGTTCATGAACATCGTGTTCAGCTGCGAGTCGTTGATACCGCCCGACCAGTAGCCGACGTTCTCGCCGCCCTGGTTGCCGAGGCCGCAGCCGAGGTCCGCGTTGGCGCCGCCGGCATGGGAGATGGCACCCGCGTTGGCCATCCGGAGGGCGTTCTGGTAGGCGATGCCGGCGAGGCAGGAGCTCCAGTTCAGGGGTCCCAGGCCGGCGGCGGCGCGGTCCTGGTTGATCAGCGCCTGCTGGGTCGAGCCGACGACGATCGCCGGCGGCGCGGCAGGCCGCGGGGCGGGACGGGGCGCCGCGATCGGCAGCTGGGCGAGGGGCTGATTGGCGGCCGGCGACTGGTCGGCCGGCGCCTCATCGGGAGCCGGCGTTGGCGGGATGATCGTCACCTGGGTGCGTCCGCGCATTGTGTAGGCGTCGGTTCCGACCGGGTCGGTGTGCGCGTCAGCGGTCGCTTTGGACACCGTGACGGTGTGCTGGACGGGCCTGTTGACGACGCTCACGTGGCCACCGCCCACGTTCACGCTCAGTACTGCGATGAGGGCCGCGAGCCCTTTGAGTATCGAGGTCATGCCGAGGAAGCTGACGACGAAAAGCTCGCATGCTTGCGCCCAGGCGGTAAGGATCTTTGAAGAACCGCCGACAATCCGACTATGGGGAGTTAACGACTGCGATGACGTAAAGAAGCGATAAGGTGGATATCACATTGGGCAGCAGCTACCGATCTCGATCCGAGATCAAACCGCCGGCCGCACCGACTCCCCTGCCACCGGTTCCGAGAGATCCGCCGATCGCTCCTCAGCCTCCCGAGCAGCCACCACCAATGCCCGGGCCGGACCTTCCGGCGACGACACCGGCGCCCCCTGATCCGACCTAGGCGACGGCCGAGGCCCTCGGTCCCTTGGTTCCCGCGTAACGCCCGGGTCAGACGACGGGGCGAGTTCTCGGGGTGCTGATGATCCGGATCAGGGCGACGACAGCCCAGCCGATCAGCAGGTAGATCGCGATTGCGATCAGGGACTCCGGCTCGAGCACGTAGTTCCCCGAGCCGCTGGATTGGAAGATGCCCCGGAACGGCGCCACCAGCGGGCCGGTCACGCCATACATGAAGCGGACGAAATCGGCCTGGTAGGAGGCCCCGAGCAGCTTCATGAAGAAGCGGATCGCGATCAGGGAGCCGATCACGGCGACGATGAACCAGATGACCCGCTCGACCCGCGGGTCCCACGCGCGTACGACCGTGCCGCGGCTGTAGTGCTCCTCGTGGGCAGGCTCGACCGGCCGGGCTGTTCGATCTGTCAGGGGGTCGGGTCGCGGATCGGCGGGAACCTCGCGATCGACACGCTCCCAGCGCTCTTCCTCGATTGGTCTCATGGCTTGATGATAGTAGAAAGTCTGATACGTTGACTGACAGAAATTATCCTAGGAGGGGTATTGGCTACGGCGATCGGCCGGAAAACCCGGGGCGAAAAGGGCGGCGCAAGCAGTTGGGGCCGTGGCAGGCGCGCCGACCGGGCGCTGTGCCTCCTCAGCCTGGTCTGCCTGCTGACCGGCCTGCTGCTCCTCGCCAGCTTCGCCTACGGGATGGCCGATGGCGTCCTCAGCCAGCGGCAGCTGACGGACGGCTGGCGCCAGCAGCTGGCCCAGGCTCCCCCTCCGGCAGTGCCGGCAGAGCAGCCCCAGCCCGACCTCATGCAGCCGGTCGCGGGCGTCGACTTTGCGGTCCGCGTTCCCCGGCTCGGCTACTACGCGGCGGTCCGCGAAGGGGTCGACTCGACAATCCTCTACAGCGGGCCGGGTCACTACCCGGGAACGCCGTGGCCGGGCCAGCCGGGGATGGTCGCCGTCGCGGCCCACAATGTCTACTGGATCGACTTCCCCCAGCTGACCAAGGGCGACGAGGTCGACCTCGAGACCCGCTACGGGACCTTCAAATACACGGTGACGGGCACCCGGATCGTGCAGCCTGACGACCGCACGATCGTTGTCCAGGGACCGGGCCGCCACCTCACCCTGACGACCTGCTGGCCGACTTGGGCGGGCGCCTTCGCCACTCGCCGCTACGTCATCTTCACCGACCAGACCTACCCGGTCCCCCCGAAGAACCAACGCCCCGGCAGCTGAACCAGGGTCCCGATTAGGATTCCTCGCCGATGGGCCCCGATGCGATCGCGCCGGACGGCTCCGAGATCTATCACCTGGTCGGCGAGGCGGAGCGGGCGAGCCTGGTCGAGGTGCGGCTCGCGGCCGGCCTCGTCTCCCGACCGGTACGTCATCGGACGGTCGAGGAGATCTGGTATGTGACCGGCGGCGGCGGGCGGGTCTGGCGCAGCGCACCCGGCGATCCGCAGGGCGAGATCGTCATCATCCGGCCCGGCGACGCGCTCCGGATCCCGACCGGCTGGGCCTTCCAGTTCGCGGCCGATCCCCAGGCTGGGCTGCGCTTCGTCTGCTTCACGAGCCCTCCCTGGCCGGGCCCGCAGGAGGCGATCCCGCTGGAGTCGGGGGGCCTGGGGGCGCCGACGGCGTGAAGCCCCGGCACTCCCGCACGGGAAGTCGCGGGTAGCGGGGAAACGACGGGTCCGAGGCGGACAGTCCGCAGAGCCAGAACGTCGATCGGGCACCGGCCAATTGACGCCCGTGCTCGCACGCGGCGCAGATCCCCGGGTCCGGACTGGGCACCCGCATCGCAACAGTAGATAACATATGCGTGTGCGCTATCAGTTTTCCTTGGTGTGCTCATGGTGAGTTCGCCGCCGGAGAGGCATCCGATCGGTGAAGCCGCGAGGGGGCCGAGGAGACTGAGTTGCAGGAGCCGATAAGGGCGAGGGCTTCGGCCGGGCCGGGCTCGGGCGGCAGGCGGGGCGGCGGCTTCGACTTCAGGACCTGGCTGGCAAGCCGCTGGGGTAAGGCGACCATCGCCGCCCTGGCGCTTCTCCTGATCTTGGGCGCGTACGTCCTCTACACGCTCCGCGACCTTCCAGACCCGGGCCGGCAGGACGTGCTCGCCAACACCATCACGGTCTACGACCGCAAGGGCCGGGAGATCGAGCAGCGCAACCCGCAGGGCCAGTACCACAAGATCCTGACCCTCAAGGAGATGGGCAAGTACGGACCCGCGGCCACGCTCGCGGCGGAGGACCGGAGCTTCTACAGCGAGGGCGCGATCAACTGGGGCGCGACGCTCCGGGCGGCCTTCGTCGACATCACCTCCGGCCGCGTCCAGCAAGGCGGCAGCACGATCACTCAGCAGCTGATCAAGATCCAGCTCCTGACGCCCCAGCGGTCGATCTTCCGCAAGATCCAGGAAGCGGTCCTCGCGGAAGGTCTCCAGGCTCGCTATTCGAAGGACCAGATCCTCGAGATGTACCTGAACCGCATCTATTACGGGCACAACGCCTACGGCCTCGGCGCCGCCAGCCAGACCTACTTCGCAAAGGATGCCAAGGACCTGACACCCGCACAGGCGGCCTTCCTGGCGGGCCTGATCCAGGCCCCGGTCGCCTACGACCCCCAGACGCACTTCGACCTCGCCCGGCAGCGCCAGGTCTACGTGCTCCACGGGATGGTCGCGACCGGGGCCCTCAGCTCGGCCGAGGCGTCGAAGGCGGAGGCGGAGGACATCAAGGGCCAGCTCAAGTACAACTCGGCCGCCCGGCAATCGAAGGCGCCCCACTTCGTGGACTACGTGATCACGCGCCTCGAGGCGGACTACGGCTCGGCCGCCGTCCAGCAGGGCGGCTTCAACGTCTACACGAGCCTCGACCTCGACATTCAGAAGTTGGCCACCGACTCGGTCACCCAGGGCGTGAAGGACCTATCCGCCGACGGCGTCAACAACGCCGACTTTCTGGCCGTCAAGCCGAGCACGGGCGAGGTTCTCGCCTGGGTCGGATCGGCCGATTACTACAACGACCAGATCGGCGGCCAGGTCAACGTGGTCCTCTCCAAGCGCCAGCCCGGCTCGTCCTTCAAGCCCTACGTCTACGAGGCGGCCTTCAAGGACCACAAGCTGGCGCCCGGCAGCACCGTCGACGACACGCCGCAGACCTTCGAGGGCAACTACCAGCCGAAGGACTTCGACGGCAAGTTCATGGGCAAGATGACAGCCCGCAAAGCGCTCGTCCTCTCGCGCAACGTGCCCGCCGTCGAGACCGGCGTGAAAGAGGGGATGGCGAACGTCGACAACCTCGCCCACGCGATGGGGATCACGACCAAGCTCGATACTGGACCCAACACCGCCATCGGCGGCAGCGACGTCACCCTTTACGACCACGTCCAGGGCTTCGCGACCTTCGCCAACCAGGGGACCAAGCTGCCGCTGATGTCGATCCTCAAGATCACCGACAGCCACGGCAACCTGCTCAGCGAGACCAAGCCCGGCAGCCAGGATGGCAAGCAGCAGGTGCTGACGCCGGCCGAGGCGTACCTGATCACCGACATCCTGAAGGACTACCAGAACCAGTGGCACCTTGGCTGGAACAAGCAGATGGCCTCCAAGACCGGCACCACCGGCGCGACCAACAACCAGACCCGGGACGCCTGGATCCTCGCCTACAACGCCAACATCGCCGCCGGTTCCTGGGTCGGCAACACCGGGGCGAACGGGGCCGGCGGCAACATCAACGCCTACGGGGAGCTGGTCGGCGACACGATCATGCGGTACTTCGTCAACGGCCTTCCGGCGGAGTACAACGGCTTCATCAAGCGCCCGGACGGGATTGTCGACGGCAAGGCCTGCGACGGAACCCCCGACATCTTCCTCACCGGCACCGACCACATGAGCTGCAACGGGCTCGAGCCGTCGCCCTCGCCGACGGCGTCGTCATCGCCGACACCGACTCCGATCGAGCCGGTGCCCTCCCCCACCAGCGTGCCGTCGATCCTCCCCTCGCCGCCGGCCCCATCGCCGACGGCCGCACCATCGCCGACCGCAGCGGCCACGCCGTAGGCCGCGACTTAGACTGAGGCGATCCACCGGCTCGGCGCCGCCCTGCTGGCGGCCTTCCTGCTCTCACCATTGCCCGCCGTAGCCAGGGGCGACCTTGCCTGGCAGCAGTGGCAGCACGTTCCCGGAGTCTTCGACGTCACCGGGCCGTTGCCCGACGGCAACCTGCTGCTGGCGACCGAGAAGGGCCTCTACGAGCTGGCACCGTCCACCGGCCAGCTCTTCGCGGCGCGGGTCGACGTCCCCGCAACGGCGGCGGGGGCGGAGCCGTACCTCGCCCTCTCGCCGGGACTCACCGTGACCGGGGCCGGCTGCTCGTTTCCGACCCCTGCCGTGTACCTGCTCAAGACCACCTCGCCGCCCGCCGTGATTGCCGTGGACCTCGTCGGCGGCGGATCCAGCACCTTCGCGGCGATCTCCGGCGTCGACACCCTGAGCGGGATCGCCTTCGACCGCTTCGGCCGCTTCGGCAACCGGCTGCTGGTGATCGGGCCCCACGCCGGCCAGACCGTCGTCGACGCGATCGACTGCAACGGGAAGGTGTCGGTGGTCACCACTGCCGCCCCGCGCATGGAAGGCGGGATGGAGGTTGCGCCGCCCACCTTCGGCGCTTTTGGCGGGGACCTCATCGTGCCGGACGAGCTTTCCGGCGACATCATCGCGGTGACCGCGGAAGGGACCAGCCAGGTGCTAGCGCGTGCCGGCCTACCGGTCGGCGGCGACATCGGCGTCGAGTCGGCCGGTTTCGTGCCCCGCGGCTTCCTGCGGGGCGGCGCCGCCTACCTGGCCGACCGGGCCACGGCCAACAACGCCCATGCCGGCACGGATACCGTGCTCCGCATCACCGCCGCCGAGCTGGGGACGGAAGGAGTCCTGGAGGGCGACCTGCTGGTCGCCGCCGAGGGCGGCGGCGCCACCATCGTCGTCCGCTGCGCCTCCGACGGCAGCTGCGGCAGCGTGCGCCGCCTGGGGCAGGCGACGGCGGCGGCTCACATCGAAGGCCACCTGCTGCTCGTCGCCGACCATCCCACGCCGGCGCCGCGGCCGCTGCCCGAGGGCAAGCTCGGCACGGCAGGCCGCGGCGGCCTCTTCACCTACCTGCCCTACGGCGTGGGCCTGGTCGCGGCGGCGGCCCTCTACCTCTACTCGCGCCGGCGCCGGCGGTCGCGCACCCGGTGAGCTACGGCGAGGACCTGCTCCGGCAGCTCGGTGCCTTTGAGCCGGAGAGTGGCATGTACGCAAACCTGGGCATCCGGGTCACCCGGGTGGGCGAGCGGACGGTCGAGCTGGAGGCGAACCCCACCGCGGCCGCCCACGGCTTTGCCGGCCCCAACGGGCCGATCGTCCACGGCGGAGCGGTTGCCACGATCGCCGACTGCGCCCTCGCCTGTGCCGCCGTCACCGCCGCCGAGGAGGGCGAACTGTGCACGACCGCCGACCTGCGGGTCGAGTTCTTCCGCCCGACCCAGCCCGGCGTCCCGGTGCTTGCGTCAGGCGAGTGCCGCCACCGCACCCGCCGGCTCGCCTACTGCTCGGCGACGCTGACCCAGTCCGGCAAGGTGGTCGCCGAGGCGCGGGCCACGATCGCCTACCTGCGTCCCTAAAGTGACGGCGTGGTCTCGCTGCAGGCGCGCGAGCTGGCCGGCTCTCTCGAGGCGATCAACCTCGAGCTGATCCAGCTCGTCCAGGGCTGCTCGGAGGAGCAGTGGCGGACCCTGTGCAACGACGAGGGCGACAACCGCACCGTTGCCGTGATCGCCCACCACGTCGGCCACGGCCACCTCAACACGGGAGAGTGGCTGGAGACGACGCTCTCCGGCAACGAGGTCACGATCACCATCGACGACATCAACGCCGAGAACGCCGAGCACGCGGCCACCTACCACGACGTGGAGAGGGAGGAGACGGTCCAGCTCCTGGTCGAGAACGGTGACCGGCTCTGCGCCCGGATCGCGGAGCTCAGCGACGAGGAGCTGGCGAGGAAGGCCTTCCATCGCGGCGCCGGCCGCGAGATGACAGTCGCCGCCTACGCCCAGCTCGGCCACCGCCACGTGGCGAGCCACCTGGCGACGATCCGGAAGGCCCTCGACCTCCCGGCTTGGGTGGGGAGCTAGCCGACGGGCTCCGGCTGGACCTTGATCCGGATCGGGCCGGCGAGGATCCAGCCGGCGGACAGCATCGTGATCAAGCCGCCGAGGACGATCGTGGGCGCCACCCCGATGACGCCGGCGAGGATGCCGCCGAGCAGCGAGCCGATCGGGATCGTGCCCCAGACGATGGTCCGCATGGTCGCGTTCATGCGGCCCTGGACGCGGTCGGGGGTGATCGCCTGGCGGAGGCTCACCTGGGTGATGTTGTAGGGCGCGCCGAGCAGGAACTCGACGAAGAAGAGGATGCTCAGGAAGACCGGCGCATTGGTGTACCCGGCGAGCACGGTCGCCATGAACAGGCCGCCCATTAGTGAGCTCAAGAACAGGGTCAGGCCGACCCCGAGGCGGG
>DATCPJ010000012.1:0-1543 GCA_036570145.1 Candidatus Dormiibacterota bacterium | reverse complement strand
GGACGAAATCGTCCAGGTGGGCTCCGACGAGGCGATGGCGATGGCCAGGCGGTTGGCGGTCGAGGAGGGTGTGTTCGCGGGTACCTCGACCGGTGCCAACGTGGTCGCCGCGCTGACGGTGGCGGAAGACCTGTCGGTGGACGGGGTGGCCGTCACGCTGGCGGTGGACTCGGGAGCGAAGTACCTGAGCACCGAGCTCTACTCGAGGAAGGCAGAGCAAGCGTAGGAAGGGGGGCGGGGCGGCCCTTTCAAGGTCCGCTTCCAGGTCTATGGATCGCGCGCGCGCACGAGACAGGGGCGTAGGCGCCGCTGGCAATCGCCACTTCGCCGCGGGCTCATAGGCCTACGGGCCCATGACCCTTAGGCTACATGTGCACTAGTGTCCGTCGTCGCGCCTTGAACAAGTGAAAAAGCGCCAGCGTTTGCCGACCGTGGCGCTGTAAGAAAATGCGAGCGAGCGCTGGAGGAGATTGATGGCGGAGGCGCATCACCAATGTCGGTGAAGCGCCGGTGGAGGTTCTCTGATCCGGTCGCCCGAGGTCAGGCCGCCTGCCGAAATTGGGTGTTGACAGGCCATCCTGACCTGGGCGTAAGATGGCGGCTCCGCGGGTGATGGGGGGGACCTACCGCTCGCATGCGGTCGTTTGGAGGGGAGCGGAATCGATCTGTGGAATTCGATCTGTGGCGCGCCGCCGCTTGGCGTCCCACGCCGTTTGTATCCGGCTTAGGCGCGTAGCTTGACCTCGGGCAACGTCCTGGGCGGTGGCGGCGTCGGAACGGCTGACAGGCGCGCGGGCCTCGGCGGCCTCGCCGCAGCCTCGCTCACCGCCGCTCTCCTGATGTTCGCCGTCGTCGCCCAAGGCCTGGGACCCTTTGCCGGCTCGGTGCTCGGCGCGAGCTCGACGACGGCAACGGCGCCCATCGTCAACCGCCCGGCCGCACCCCTGGCTCTTCTGCCCGGCGGCGCGGGGGAGATCGTCCTCCGCTTCGCGCCGTTCACTCCCGCGTCGGCGGCCGAGCACTGGGCAGCGCCCTACGGGCTCGAGCTGATTGCCGCCAACCCGGCTCTCGGCCGCTATGTCTTCGCGGTCCCCCAGATCCATATCGACGCGATTTCACCCGACACCGCTGTTGTCACGTTCCCGTCAACGTCAACAGCCGCCGACGTTGCGACCTATCTCACGGACAACCACCTGACCGTCGTCCGCTGGGTTCCTGCGTCAGCGCTTCGCGTCCTGCCGGGCGAGCAGCTGCCCCGATCTCATACGGCGATCGTCCAGCTGCCGCAGGTGAAGCTCCAACTGGCCGACGCCGCCAATGGGATCTGGTCCGCCATCCTCCCGGCACACTTGGACGCCACGCGGCTCAACGACTGGGCGAATGCGAACGGCCTCCAGGTGATTTCCTATGACCCGCAGACCGGCGCCCTCCGCGTCCTCGTGCCGGGGACGGCGCTGCCGGCGCCGCTCAGCACCGCCGCCGCCCAGGTGGCAGCGCTGCAGAACGCACTCAGGTCGGCGACCGGCGGCACCACCTACACGCC
>DATCPJ010000011.1:0-3232 GCA_036570145.1 Candidatus Dormiibacterota bacterium | reverse complement strand
GAGCTCGATCTCGAAGGCGAAGCCGCTGCCGCCGACCGAGGGACCGAGCCAGCCTGCCCCACGCAGCGCCGCGATCGCCTCGGCGATGCGGGCCCGCGCCAGCGGGTATTCCTCGCGCAGGTAGATGTAACCACGAGCGCTGCCGGTCGCAAACCCCGCCAGGAGGAGCGCTTCGAGGACACCGAAGGGGTCGCGCTCGAGGAGCACCCGGTCCTTGAAGGTGCCCGGTTCGGACTCGTCCGCGTTGCAGACGACGTGGTGGGGGTGGTCCGCCGAGGCGGCGACCGGCTCCCATTTGCGGGAGGCCGGGAAGGCGGCGCCGCCGCGACCCAACAGGCCGGATGCGGCGACCTCCGCGAGGACCGCCTCGGGGCCCAGCTCGAGCGCCCGGCGGAGCGTTTCCAGGCCGCCCGCCGCGCGAAAGCCGGGCAGGGTCGAGCTGCCACCCTGGGCGCGCCGGAGAAGGCGCAGCCCGGCGCCGCCCGCCTGCGGGAGCGGAGCGGTCGCCGCCTCGGCCGGCGGCGGCGGCTCGCCCTGCAGGAGGCCGATGACCTGTTCGACGGTGATCGGCGCCACCGCCACGTCGAGCTGGTCGACCTCCGCGCCGGAGCGGCGGACGAGGGCGGCCGAACCGCGCTCGCAGAGGCCGAGGCAGGCGCTCCTGCGCCAGCAGGCACCGCTGAACATCTCCTCACCGGGAGGTCCGGCCACCCTCTCAAGCTCCCCGAGCAGGCCGGCATTGCCTGCGGCGCGGCAGGCGATGTCGTCGCAGACGTGCACCGTCAGGGGCGGTCCCGGCTCGGTGGCCAGCAGGTGGTAGAAGGTCGTCACGCCGTGGATCTCGGCGGGGGCGACCGACAGCCGCTCGGCGAGGAGGTCGATCGCTCCCCGACTGACCCAGCCCACGCGGTCCTGCAGCGCATGCAGGGCGGGCAGCAGCAGGTGGCGGCGCCCGCGGGCGGCGTGGCCGGCGCGGATCACCCGGTCGCCATCCGCCTCGGCCGCGCCGAGCACCGCCTCGACGGCGGCGAGCTCGACGGCGGTTGCGGCGCTGCCGCTGGTGCGAATGTCCACTCAGGCAGGCGCGCCGGCGCCAATCCGTTCCACCCGGATCGCGGTCGCCTTGAACTCGGAGGTACCCGACTTCGGGTCGTAGGTGTCGATCGTCAGCTGGTTGGTCGGCACCTGGTCGGGGAAGTGGAGGGTCATGAAGGCAAGCCCCGGTCGCAGCCCCGGGTCGAGGCGGACCGGCGCCTCCACGGAGCCACGGCGGGAGACGATGCGAACAGGCTCTCCCTCGGCAACGCCAAGGCGCGCGGCATCCGCGGGATGGAGGTCGATCGTCTCGCCGCGCCGGAGCGGGGACGGGAAACGGCCACTCTGGACGCCGGTGTTGAAGGAGTCGAGCCGCCGCCCGGTGGTCAGCCGGATCGGGAACTCCACGCTCAGCTCGTCCACCGGCGGCTCGTGCTCGACCGCCGAGAGCGGAGCGGCGGGACCTTCCAGGGGCCACGTCCAGAGCCGGGTGTGAAGGGTCGGGGTGCCCGGGTGGTCCTCGGTCGGGCAGGGCCACTGGATGCCGCCGAGCGCCTCCAACCGGGCGTAGGTCATCCCCGCATGCATCGGCGACAGCATCCGCACCTCGTTCCAGACCGACTCGGCCGACCCAGTTCCCCAGTCGCGGCCCAGCCGGCCGGCGAGCTGGGCGAGGATCGCGATGTCGTCACGCGCTCCCGGCGGCGGTTCCAGGGCGCGCCGCGAGCGCTGCACCCGCCGCTCGCTGTTGGTCACCGTCCCCTCCGACTCGGACCAGGAGGCCGAGGCCGGCAGCACGACATCCGCCATCGCCGCCGTCCGGGTGAGGTAGATGTCCTGGACCACGAGGTGGCGGAGACCGCCCAGCAGCCGGAGGGCGCGGCCCTGGTCGGCCTCTGACTCCGCCGGGTTCTCGCCCACAACGAACAGGGAGCTGAGCCTGCCACCCTCCATCGCGTCGAACATCTGGCTCAGGTGCAGTCCGCGGCAGGGCGGGATGACGCAGTCCCAGGCGGCCTCGAAGCGTGTGCGGATCGCGTCATCCTCGACGTCCTGGAAGCCGGTCAGCCGGTTCGGGATGGCTCCCATGTCACCGCCGCCCTGGACGTTGTTCTGGCCGCGCAGCGGGTTGAGACCGGATCCCTCCCGGCCGACGTGGCCGGTCAGCAGGGCGAGGTTGATCAGCGCCAACACGTTGTCGACCGCGTTGTGGTGCTCGGTGATCCCGAGGGTCCAGCAGATCTGCGCGCGGCCTGCCTGGGCGTAGGCGCGAGCAACCTCCCGGATGATGCCGGCCGGGATGCCGGTGAGGCCTTCAGCGCGCTCCGGCGAGTAGGCCTCGACGCAGCGCAGGTACTCGTCATAGCCGCTGGTCGCGTTGCGGACGAAGTCCATGTTGACCAGCTTCGTGCTGATGATCTCGTTGCCGATCGCGTTGGCGAGCGCGATGTCGGAACCGACCTCGAGACCGAGCCAGAGGTCGGCCCAGCGGGCCGAGCTGGTCCGGCGCGGGTCGACGACGATCAGCCGGGCTCCGTTGTGAATTCCCTTGAGGAGGTGATGGAAGAAGATCGGGTGCGTCTCACGGGCGTTGGAGCCCCAGAGGATGACGAGGTCGGTGCTCTCGATCTCGCGATAGGAGCTGGTTCCCCCTCCGGCTCCGAACACTGTCGCCAGACCGACGACGGAGGGCGCGTGTCAAGTCCGGTTGCAGCTGTCGACGTTGTTGGAGCCGATCTCCTGGCGGGCGAACTTCTGGGTCAGGAAGTTGAGCTCGTTGGTCGCCTTTGAGCAGCTGAAGAGCCCGAACCCCTCCGGCCCGGTGACCGCAAGCTCGCGCCGGAAACCTTCGGCGGCGCGGTCGAGCGCCTCCTCCCAGGAGGCCGCCCGGAGCTTCCCCCTCACGCGCACCAGCGGTTCGGTGAGGCGGCCGCCGTTCACGTTGCGCAGTCTATTGACCCGGGTTTTTTTTCAGTGGAGAGGCGCAGGCAGCCGGACCTCGACCTTGCCCCGCTCCTCGCGGACCAGGAAGGCAGGCTGGTCGAAGGTCGCCGGTCCGTTCTCGACTCGGCCGTCGGCGACACAGAACTTGGAGCCGTGCCAGGGGCAGGTGACGATGTCGCCCTCGAACGTGCCCTCTTCGAGCGGCCCGCCGGCGTGCGAGCAGGTGGCCGCGATCGCGTTGAGGGTGCCGCTC
>DATCPJ010000010.1:0-30182 GCA_036570145.1 Candidatus Dormiibacterota bacterium | reverse complement strand
GGCCAGAACCGGTCCTACGTCAGGGCGATCGAGGAAGCCGGTGGAGTCCCGCTCCTGATCCCTCCCCAGTCGTCGATCGACGAGCTGTTCGAGATCCTCGACGGCATCCTCTTCACCGGCGGCGGCGACCTCGAGCCGACCCTCTACGACAGCGAGGACCGGGGGTCGGAGGGCATCGACGCGGACCGCGACGAGCTGGAGCTGGCGCTCGCCCGCCGGGCCGCTGATGCCGGCCTGCCCATCTTCGGCATCTGCCGTGGCCAGCAGATCATCAACGTCGCCCTCGACGGGGGCCTGATCCAGGACGTTGGCGAGCACCGCCAGGACGCACCGCGCGAAGCCGCCACCCACGAGGTCGAGGTTGCCCCCGGCAGCCACCTGGCCGAGGCGATCGGCGAGCGGGTCGAGGTCAACACCTTCCACCACCAGGTCGTCGACCCCGACCGGATCGGCCGGGGCCTCAAGGTGAGCGCCTTCAGTGACGACGGCCAGCGCTTCATCGAAGGCCTCGAATCGGCCGACGGCAAGATCTTGGCCGTCCAGTGGCATCCAGAGGACATGACCGACAGGGATTGGGCCCGGCGTCTCTTCCGGCGGCTGGTCGAATCGGCGGCCGCGCGGATGCCCGCGACTTCGCGCTGAGCGGCCCGGGCTAGGCCGGCCCGCGTTCGGGGATCGACGCCAGAGCCTCGCGGATCAGCCGCCGAGCCCGCTCGTAGTTCCGCCAGACCGCCTGGCGCTCCGCCTCATCGAGCTTGCCGATCGCATCCTCCCAACGTCGTTGATCGGTCTCGGCCAGGTGGGCGCGAGCCTGGCCGAGCGCCTGGTAGCCGAAGACGAGGCCGCCGCCCGGGTTGTCGAGGATGTCGAGGGCGATCTGCAGCTGGTCGCGGACCCACGGCAGGCGCGGGGTGGTGCCGGTCAGCTGGTCAGCCATCGCTGTCGATCATAGTCAGCCCTGGAACCACGCGATCCGCGAGGTGGCGTCGAAGTCGAGCGAGCTGGTCAGCTGGCGGGGCGGAGGCGAACCGAGGCGAGCGACGGAGTCGAGGGACAGGCGCCAGAGCTGGAAAAGCCCGGTTGGACCTGCTGGAGCGAGATAGGCGAGGGCCTGCCCGTCGGGCTGCCAGGCGGGCGAGGCACACAGCTGGTGGTCGACCAGCACCTGGAGGGGCCCGAGGTTGGCCCCGTCGAAGGTCGCTACGACCAGCCGGCCGACCTGCCCGCCCCCGGTGCAGATGAGCGCCAGCCGGGTGCCGTCCGGCGACAGCGCCGGCTGGCTGCAGTCGTCCTCGGGCTTTGTCAGCGCCCGGCTGAGGGCGAACTGCCCGAGCTGGAGCTGGATCTGCGCCTGGATGTGGCCGTCGGCCTGGAGCGCGTACTCGGTGTAGATCATGGCTCGCGGGCTCACCTGGATCGGCTGGCTGTCGCCGCCCGTGTAAAGAGTCGGCTCGGTCCAGCGCCGGGTGGAGCCGGCGGTCAGCGATTGCGACCAGATCGACATGTCCACGCGGAAGCCATCCTTGGGGCTGTCGAGGTTGTAGAAGAGCGTGGTCCCGTCACTGCCGAAGCTGGGATAGAAGGCCCAGTGGTCGGTCACCACGTCCGTGCCCTGGTCGTGGGTCAGCTGGCGGACGGGCTTGCCGAGGCGGTCGATAAGGTAGATGTCCGACCAGTTGGCGGAGCGCTTGACGATCGCGAGCGAGCTGTGGTCGGGGCTCACCACCGGCTGGGTCCAGCCGCTGCCGCCGGGCTGCAGCTCGGTGAATCGGTCACCCTCGAGGCGGTAAAGGCCCCCATTCTGGGTCAGGTACATGGTGCCCGCGATCGGCAGCGAAGCCCGGATCGAGTCGGGCTTCTTGGCCCCGGCGACGGCGCCGTGGCGGAGGCTGGCCAGGCCGAGGTAGACCGCGATCGCGAAGAAGGCCATCGCGATGACGAGGATCAGGAACGGGCCACGCCTCACGGGAAGCTCTGGCGCACCAGCGGCAGGATCAGGCCCCAGTTGGGCTGGAGGGCGTCCTGGCCCTCGATGAGGGCACCGGCCGTGTAAGGCGGAGGCAGGAAGACCTGGTGGACGCCGGCCGCCGTGAAGTCTCTTGCGATCGGGAGCAGCTCGCGGAGCCGCACCAGGCTCAGACTCGTCTCGAACTCGCCCGAGAAGGTCGTCGCCAGGTCGGGGAGGTCGACGAGACCCAGGCCGGCGGTCCGCTCCCGGATCGCGAGCAGGACCTGCTGCTGCCGCTCCGAGCGGCCGAAGTCCTCCCGGATGTCGTTGTGGCGAGAGCGGACGTACTCCAGCGCGTGGAGTCCGTCCAGGTGCTGGGGACCGGCCAGCACCGCCACCCTTTGGTACCCGTAGGGATCGCCGCCGACCAGGTCGGCCGGGTAGAAGTCGTCGAGCACCGGGTTGGTCGTGACGACGTCGATCCCGCCCAGCCGGTCGATCAGCTGGACCAGGCCCTTGAGCCCGATCCAGGCGTAGTCGTCGATCTTCACCTTGAAGTTGGCGCTCACGGTGTCGATCGCCGCCTTGGCGCCACCCTCCTGGTAGGCGAGGTCGATCTTGGCGCTGTGGCCCGTCGAGAGCGGCACCCAGAGATCCCGCGGTATCGAGAGCATGGTCACGGCCTTGGTGCCCGGGTTGACCCGAACCAGGATCATCGACTGGGTCAGGACCTTGTCCTTGGTGAACTTGGTGTCGTTGTCGGACCCCAGCAGCAGGATGGTGAACGGGCTGCCGGGCGCCGGTGGGTCGGCCGTCGTCACAGGCGCCGGCTCTCGGTTGGTCTGCTGGGCCGCGGTCAGCACGAGGGGGAGGAAGTAGGCGCCGGCGCCGACCAGCCCGGAGAGGAGGAAGCCGAGGGCGGTCAGGAGGGCAATCCGGATCGGGGAGGCCGGCGCCCGGGAGGTGCGCTTGCGGGCGATGAGCAGCCGCTTACGCCGGGCCAAGTTGGGCCGAAGCCTCCACCAGCCCGTCGATCGTCAGCACCGGCCGGAGCTCATCGGGAAGGCACGCGCCCGGGCATCGATCGCGATCAGCGCGTCACGCTCGCCCCGGGCCGCCTCCGTCATGCTTCTCCAGTACAGCATGGAAGGAAACCGGTGGCCCCTGCGCGGCCTCGGACTCAAGGTTCTCGATCTTCCGGCCGAAGTCGGCTACTACCAGCGGCTGGGGCTCCGGCTGCTGGAGTCGGATGCCGACCACGCCACGCTCGGTTTCGAGGCTTCGCCCGTCCTCCATCTCCGCCGGCTGGAGGGGGGTAAGCCGCGGCCAGGCCGGTCGGCCGGGCTCTATCACTTCGCCCTGCTCCTCCCTGACGCTCGGACGCTGGGCCAGTTCCTCTGGCGCTGCGCCGATCTCGGCGTCCCTCTCGACGGCGCCAGTGACCACCTTGTCAGCCAGGCCCTCTACCTGAGCGACCCGGAGGGCAACGGCATCGAGGTCTACGCCGACCGACCGGCCGAGGCATGGACCTGGGTCGGGGATCAAGTTCAGATGGCCGTCGATCCCCTCGATATCGAGGGCCTGATGCGGGACGGGCCCGGCAAGCTGCCGGAGTTCCCGGCGGACAGCCGGCTCGGCCACATGCACGTCACCAGCGGCGACGTGGATCGCTCAGTCGACTTCTACCGCGAGCTCGGCATGGACCGGACGGCGGGCTTCGGACCCTTCCAGTTCGTCTCCTGGGAGAGATACCACCACCACCTGGGCATCAACCTGCTCAGCGGCCCCGGTGCCGAACGGGTGACCGACGAGGTGGCCGGCCTCGAATATTTCGAGATCCTGTCGCCGGACCTTGAAGCGGGAGCGCTGATCGACCCCGACGGCATCCGCCTGGAGCTGGTCTAGGCGGGCGTTGTACCGACTACCGTCCAGGCTCTCGCGGAGAGCGCGATCGAACCGTCCGCCGATTGGGGCAGACGCGACCGAAGGAGTTCGCGCAGCGCCTGGCGGCGCTCCTCGCTCAAGGACACCGCGTAGGAGGGCGCCGGGCCCTGGCCGCCGAGAAAGGGATTCCAGTAGTCGTCGAAGTCCCGGAACCGGGTCGGTATCACGATGGCGCCAGATTCAACCCCGGTCATCCCCGCTTCGCTGAAAAGCCGGGCCAGCGCCGCCGGGGCGCAGATCGGAAACCGGTTTCCCTCATCGAGGCTTGACGCCGAGGGGTCCAGCTCGACCGCCGCGTCCCAGAAGGTCCGGATCAACTGCATCTCCCCGGCGTAGTCCCAGACATAGGCCGCGACGCGCCCCCCGGGCCGCGCGACGCGGCGCAGCTCCCGCAGGGCGCGCGCCGGCTCTGGGACGAAATTGAGGACCAGGCCCAGTACGACCACGTCGGCGCTGCCGCCAGGGAGGGGGATGGCGTCGGCATCTCCGCCCAGGAACGAGGCCCGTGCATCGCGGCTGTTCGCACGGGCGACGTCAAGGAAGCCGGCTGCGGGTTCGACGCCGACGACCGATTCCGGCGCCGCCTGCGCCAGGATCGTCGAGGTGAGGGCGCCGGTGCCGCACCCGACGTCGACCCACCTGGCTCCCGGCGGCTCCGCCAGGTCGTGGACAAACTGCTTCCCGACCTCGCGGCTCCAGCGTCCGATGTAGGGCTCGTAGAGGTCTCCCTCCGCCCAGGTCGAACCGGTCACCCCGCGTTGTCGCCCTCCTCGGGCCGGCGGACTGCGGAGAAGGCGAGGACGCCGACGAGCCAGGCGAGGTAGGCGCCAAGGCCTCCGAACAGCGCCAGGATGACCAGAAGAGCCACCCACGAGTCGCCGTACACGCGCTGGTAGAGAAGCAGGCCGGCTGAGACCAACCCCGCGAAGACGAGGAGGCCGGCGGCCCCGCCGACCAGGAGAGCCCCGACGGAGCGATCGGAGGTGGGCGGCGTCCCAGGGTCAGACATCGACCACCTCGAGGTCCGTCACCGCCCCGTCCAGGGTTCCTTCGTAGACATGGACGAACAGGAAGCGGGTGTCCGGGTGGCGGTCGCGGAGCGCGTGGGCCTCCTCCCAGCTCAGGTGCGAGTAGGGCGCGCCGGGACTCGTAGCCTCGACGATCGCGACCTCGGCGCCGTCGACCAGGCGGTCCAGCGGCGGGCTCGCGATGCTGTCACCCGAGTAGGCCAGAAGGCGGCCGCCGATCCGCAGCCGGTAGCCGGTGCAGCCACTCGTCCCATGGTCGAGCTGGACCGTCTCGTATTCGATCCCGGCGATGGTCCCCCGCTCGCCGGCCTCGCGGTAGGTCAGCTGCATGTCTTCCCGGATCACGTCCCAGTCAACGCCCCAAGACGCTCGGAAGAGGGACTCCAGTCGCTCCTCGACGCCCGCCGGGCCCACGATCGTGAAGGGCGTGCGGGTGACAAACGCGCGGTGGAGGACGTAGCTGGGCAGGCCCAGGGTGTGGTCGCCGTGGAAGTGCGTCAGGAAGACGACATCGACCGCGCCCGGGTCGATGCCGAGCCGGTGGAGGTGCGGCAGCAGGGGCGCGCCGGCATCCAGCAGGATGTGCCCGTCGACGACGATCCCTGCGTTGTAACGCTCGAGTGAGAACGCTGCTCCCGTTCCCAGGAAGGCGAGCCTCAGGCGATCGTCACTCCGGGATTGAGATAGACGTCCTGAACCGCGTTGAGCAGTCCGACCCCCTCCTCGAACGGCCGCTGGAAGGCTTTTCGCCCGGTGATCAGGCCGGTGCCGCCGGCGCGCTTGTTGATCACCGCCGTCCTGACCGCCTCCTTGAGGTCTGCAGCGCCGGAGGAGGCGCCGCCGGAGTTGATCAGCCCCGCCCGGCCGCCATAGCAGTTGAGGACCTGGTAGCGCGTAAGGTCGATCGGGTGATCGGTCGTCAACTTCTCGTAGACGAGCGGCGACGTCTTGCCGAACTTCAGGGCGTTGAAGCCGCCGTTGTTCTCCGGCAGCTTCTGCTTGATGATGTCGGCCTCGATCGTCACCCCGAGGTGGTTCGCCTGCCCAGTGAGGTCGGCCGAGACCTCGTAGTTCTTGTCGCCGACGGCGAAGGCCGGGTTGCGGACGTAGCACCAGAGCACCGTGGCCAGGCCCAGCTGGTGCGCCTCGTGGAAAGCGCGGGAGATCTCGACGATCTGCCGGCTCGACTGCTCGGAGCCGAAATAGATCGTCGCACCGACCGCCGCCGCGCCGATCTCCCAAGCCTCGCGGACGGTCCCGAAGAGGATCTGGTCGAACTCGTTCGGGTAGGTGAGCAGCTGGTTGTGGTTCAGCTTCACGATGAAGGGGATGCGGTGAGCGTACTTCCGCGCCACCGAGCCGAGCACGCCGAAGGTCGATGCCACAGCGTTGCAGCCGCCCTCGATCGCTAGCTTGACGATGTTCTCGCCGTCGAAGTAGATCGGGTTCTTGGCGAAGGATGCTCCCGCCGAGTGCTCGATCCCCTGGTCGACGGGAAGGATCGACACGTAGCCGGTGCCGGCCAGCCGGCCGTGGCTGTAGATCGATTCGAGGGATCGGAGGGACTGGACCGGCCGATCACTGCCGCTCCAGACGCGACTCACGAAGTCAGGGCCGGGAAGGTGCAGCAGGTCCTTGCTGATCGTCTTGCAGCTGTGCTCGAGAAGGTCCTTTGCCTGGTCGCCCAGGATGGACTCGAGCTGGTCCATCGTCGTGGCCGTGACAGTCGCCATCAAGCTTTCTCCGTGAATTCGGGGTGCTTCCACAACTTTAAGCCCAATCGCCCGATTCGGCCCCCCAGCCATTCGACACCGCAATTTCGGCGCGCGGGAGCCGTCATCCTTTCAGGGCCTCCGCTTTGCGAGGGGTCGATCTATGGGTAGCACAGAGCTCGAGCGAGCCGACCTGGCCGCCGTCCAGGCGTTGGACCGGCTGGAAGACACCTGCCTTTCCTTCGCCAACCACGGTGAGGACCCAAAGGGTTTCGCCCGGATGCTCGCGCGGATCGTGATCGAATCCGATCGCCATGGCCTCGACGAGATCCCGATCGAGCAGACTCTTCGAGCGGGCGTCGCGGCCGAGCGGCTGCGCAGCGAGGGCCTCGGCCTGGACATCCTGCTCGAGCTGTCGATGGCGGTCACCGCCGCCGTCTCCCGCACCCTTGGTCGGCAGCGGATCAGTGATCTCGGCCGCGCCCTGGTACTGGTCCTGACACGCTCCTACCTCGACGCCGAGGTCGCTGAGCACCAGGAGCAGAAGCAGGAGCTGCGCGCACTGATCAGCATCTCCCGTGCGGTGAACCGCACCCTCGACCCGGTCCAGGTGGCCGAGGCCGGGCTTCGCGAGACGCTGCGGGCGATGCGTCTCGACGCCGGCGGGATCTGGCTGTCGCAGGGGGGCGGTGATTCGCTCCTGCTCGTCCACACGGTCGGCGTCACGGAGGCGATCAACGACCGGGTCCGGGCAATCGATGTGTCCGAGTTCGACCAGGTGAAGCAGGCGATCCGGGCGCATACGGCCGTGCAGTTCAGCGTCGAGGTCGACGATCCGCTCCTCTCCATCTACCACAGCGCGCTGCTCGTGCCGCTCCGGGGAAGCCACGGCCAGGTCGGCCTGCTGGCGGTCGGAAGCCGCCGCGAGCGGATCTTCGACGAGGCCGAGATCGGTTTCGTCACCGCGATCTCCGACCACCTGGCGTCGGCGCTCGATCACGCCTTCGAGCACCGCCGCGAAGCTCACACCGACTACCTGACCGGGTTGGCGAACCGAAGCGAGTTCGAAACCTCGGTCCGCCGGGAGCTCGCCGGCGTGAACCGCCACGGTAGGCCGCTCTCCCTGATGCTGATGGACCTCGACGAGCTGAAGAAGATCAACGACCGCTTCGGCCACCATGCCGGGGACGAAGCCATCCTGATGGTGGCCCAGGTCATCCGGAAGGCGGTCCGGACCTCGGACCTCTCCGCTCGACTCGGAGGGGACGAGTTCGGGATCGCCATGCCGGACGCCGATCTCGGCCATGCCGGCGAGGTCGTGACCCGGATCCAGTCCGCCCTTCGTGAGCAGAACCTCTCCGGGCTCACGCCACACAACCTCGAGCTCAGCTTCGGCCTTGGCGAATGGCAGCCGGGCCAGGAGTACGCGCAGCTCTTCGAGGTGGCCGACCGAAACCTCTACCGCGACAAGCGCCGCCACGTGGCGCGGCGGGCCCGGCAGGCCGCCCTGGATGGGAAACTCGAGGAATCGACAGCGTCCTCCGCCTCGACTTCTTTGCCCGCGACACCCTCTCGGTAGCCCGCGACCTCCTCGGGAAGGTCCTCGTCCGCGAGATCGGTCGACGGCGCCTGACGGGACGCCTGGTCGAGCTGGAGGCCTATCTCGGACCGGATGACCTGGCCGCCCATTCCTCCCGCGGGCTGACCCCCCGCACCTCGACGATGTACGGACCGCCCGGGCACGCCTACGTCTACCTGGTCTATGGCATGTGGAACTGCCTCAACTTCGTCACCCGGCCTGCCGGCGAGCCCCACGCGATCCTGGTTCGGGCGCTCGAACCGGGTCCCGGCGTTGGCAGGTGCTCCGGTCCGGGCCTCCTCTGCCGCGCCCTGGAGATCGACCGAAGCCTGAACGGCGCCCCGCTCATGCCACCGGCGCTTTACCTGGTCGACGACGGTTTCAAGCCCTCGGCGGTGACCCAGACCCCGCGGATCGGCGTCGATTACGCCGGCGAGTGGAAGGACCGGCCATGGCGCTTCTGCGCCGATTCACCTCACCTGTCGAAGCCGGTCCCGGCCGGGTACCGCGCCTAAAGCGGGGCCTTCTCTGCCTCGCGGGAGGCAACGCTCGTGCGCGCCTCGTAGAGCGCGGTGTCGGCCCGGGCGACCAGGCTCTCGGGCGTGTCGCCCTCGCGGAGCTCGGCCAGCCCGACGCTGAAGCCGCGTTCGGCGCCGCCTTCCGCGAAGGACTCGGCAACCGCCTCGAAGATCGGTGACGCGCCGTCCAGGTTGGCGCCGGGAAGGATGCAGACGAACTCGTCGCCGCCGTAGCGGAACACGATGTCGTGGGAGCGAAGCCGCTTGGTCATGGCGGCCGTAAGGTCGGTGAGGAGGCGATCGCCGTTGGCGTGGCCGGAGGTGTCGTTGAACCGCTTGAGGCCGTTGACGTCGATGAACGCGACCACCAGCCTCTCGTCGGGGGAGCGAAAGGCGCGCCTCAGCTCCCGGGTCAGGATCATCATCCCGTGGCCTCGCCGGTAGACGCCGGTCAGCTCGTCGAGAGCCGCCTCCTCCTCGAGCTGGCGCAGGCGCTCGATGGTCAGGTTCAGATTGGCAAGGGCGCGGGTCGCGGTGTCGGCGTCGAGCGAGCCCAGCTGCCGGGCGTCGATTCCGAGCCGGGCCGCCAGGGCATCGCGAACGGAGCGTGCCGTGTGGTCACGCCGCTCCTCGCCGCGGAGCTGTGTCTCCCCGATCGCCCGCACGAGGTCCGAGTCGTCAGGCAGACCCTGCATCCGAAACTAATACCCCCTATCCCCCAGGCCCGAAACTGAGCCCCGACCGCGGGCTAAGTAAACGCGACGTTAAGGTCGCCGTCAAGCAACGATTCGGTGCTTCAGCCGGGCGGCGGCCAGCTCGCCTTTCGGGGTTCGGTCCGTTCGAGGGCCTCCCAGTCCTCCCGCGGCGGGCTGAAGATGTCGAGGGCAACCGTTCCCTCCGGCCCGGCCACAGCGGAATGCCTCACCCCGCCCGGGATGACGTAGGTGTCGCCCGGCTTGAGCTCCCGTGTCTCACCGCCGATCGTGAAGCTGAAGGTGCCCTGGATGATGAAGCCGGCCTGCTCGTTGGGATGGCTGTGCTCGGCAACGGCCACGTTCGGTTCCAGGTCGACGAGTGCGAAGGACACGCTCTCGCCGCGCACCGCGTGGGCCAGCACGCCCGGCCAGATCCTGTAGGGCCGGACGCTCTCGAAGCTGTCGTAGGTCTTCGACGTGGTCGCCACCGGCAGCCTCAGTCGACCTTGCGGTCGATGATCGTGGCGGTGCCGATCCCGCCGCCGCAGCACATCGTCTCCAGCCCGTAGCGAAGGTCGCGCCGCTCCAGCTCGTGGAGCAGGTGGTTCATCAGTCGCGCCCCGGAGGCGCCGAGCGGATGGCCGATCGCGATCGCACCGCCGTTCACGTTCAGCTTCTCGGGGTCGGCGCCCGTCTCCTTCAGCCAGGCGAGGGGAACCGAAGCGAAGGCCTCGTTGACCTCAAACAGGTCGATGTCCTTGAGGTCCAGGCCGGCCTGCTTGAGGACGGCGCGTGTCCCCGGGATCGGACCCTCCAGCATCAGGATGGGATCGCAGCCGACGACCTTCTGGGCGATTATCCGTGCCCGGGGCTTGAGGCCCAGCTCCTGCGCCTTCTCCTTCGACATCAGGAGCACGGCGGCGGCGCCGTCCGTGATCTGGCTCGAGTTGGCGGCGGTGATCGAATGCTCCGGGTTGAAGGCCGGCTGGAGCTGGGAGACCTTCTCATAGGTGGCGTCGGCCCGGATGCCCTCATCGCGATCCATCACCTCGGTCGTGCCGTTGCTGATCTCGATCGGCATGATCTGGGAGCGCAGGTAGCCCTTGTCGGTTGCGGCAGCGGCCAGGTGGTGGCTGCGCACGCTGAACTCGTCCATCGCCTTCCGGTCGATACCGTACTTGCGGGCGACGAGCTCGGCCGAGATGCCCTGCGGTACCAGGTCGTACTGCTCCAGCAGCTCGGGCGGAAAGGGCACGCCGGGGCCCTGCAGCACGGTCGAGCCCATCGGCACCCGGGTCATCGACTCGACGCCACCCGCGATGGTGATGTCGGCGATTCCACTCTGGATGAGGTTGGCGGCGAAGTGGATCGCCTGCTGGCTGGAGCCGCACTGGCGGTCAACCGTCGTCGCCGGCGTCTCGACCGGGAAGCCGGCCGTGAGCCAGGCGTTACGCCCGATGTTCACCGACTGCTCGCCGGTCTGCATGACCGTGCCCCAGACGACATCCTCGACGAGCGCGGGGTCGATCCCGGCTCGCTTGATCAGCTCCTGGAGGACCATCGATCCGAGGAGGACGGGATGGAAGCCCTTGAGCTTCCCATTCCGCCTGCCGAGCGGGGTCCGGACGGCCTCGACGATCACCGCTTCACGCATGTCGCCACTCCTTTTGCCGGCTCTTAACCGGTCTCCATGAAGATCGTCAAGCCCCGAAAAAGTAGCTTGGCGGCGAACTTATTTTTGCCCGTTGACTCCGCTCTCTAACCGGCTGCTAACCTTCGCCTGCCCCAAGCGGCTGAGTACGGTAAACCTGAGGATACCGAACGTCGAGTAGGTGGAAGGCGCAAGCTGGAAGCCGAAAAACGCATAGGAAACTTCAGACTAAACAGGAAGGTCGCTTGGGGCATTTCAGTATTCCCCGAAAAGCCGTGCATTAAAGTCGGTTCGGGCCTGGGCTGCCCACCCGCGGCGCCACAGGTGCCGCGACGGAGCGCCTAGAGGGCGGGTCGCCACCTTTTCAGGGGATCGGCTCGAGGCCGACCGCGGCGGCGATCTCCGAATAGTCGGGGGGCGGTACGAACCTTTCGATGAAGAAGGTCCTGAGCAGGGCTCCCGGAAGGTTCAGCAGCCTGGTCTGCAGATTTGCCTTGGCGGCGGCGTCGAGACCGCTCCGCACGACCACCGGCTGGCTCGGCGCCGGGCCCAGGGTCGCGACCACCCGCAAGCCCCGCGCGAGATCGGGATCGTTTCGCAGCTCCATCGCCAGCACCTGGCTGTCGATTGCGGCGGCGTCGACCTCGCCCGCCGCGACCAGCCGCAGAGAGCGTCGGTGGAAGCCCGTCTCGACGACCTCCCCAAAGTAATTCCAACTGCCCACCCTCTGGAGGACAACCCAGTAGCCCGACCACGAGCTGGCCTCGTTGACCGCCCAGCGCGAGCCCTCCAGGTCTGCGAAGGAACGGAACGGTGAGCCGGTCCTGACGACCACCTCTGACGAGTAGAGTGGCCGGCCGTTGAAACGGGGATCGGAGAGAACCGGCGCGGCGACGGCCTCGATCGCCCCCTTCAGCCAGATCAGCGGCGGGCTGCACACGAAAGCGATGTCGATCTGCCCTTCGCCGAGTGTCCGCCAGTCGCCGCCGTCGACCAGATCGGCCGCACCGCAGGCTTCGGCGATGAATTCGTAGAGCGGCCGGTTGCAGGGTGCCAGGAAGGTGGCCGCTCGCAAGTGCCTCGCCATGCTCTCACTTCCTACCACGGCGGTGTGCAAGGGAGACGACGGCATTGACCTCGGATCCCCGCGCAGCCAGCTCGGGCGCGAGGCGACGGACGCCATCTGCCAGCCGCGCCACCGGGTCCGGGTCCTCGTAGTGGAGCCAGTGGTAGGCCTTCGGCTCCGTCCAGACGGTCCCCCCGGAAGCCTCGTACCAGTCGCGGTGGGCGGCGACGACGATGGCCTCCACCTCACCCAGGAGCGGCGGGTTGCCTTCCAGCAGCCGCTCGAAGGGCTGCCGAGCCATCCAGTCGAGCAGGGCCAGCAGCCGCCCGGCCGGGTCCCCTATTTGGCCTGATCCTCCAGGCTGCGGGGCGGTAGGTCCTGGTAGACGCCGGGCTTGAGGACGCAGATGAAGGGAAGGTTGCGGTAGAGCTCGCGGAAGTCGAGACCGTAGCCGACGACGTAGTCGTTGGGGATCTGGAACCCGGTGTACTTCACGGGCAGATTGGCCAGCCGTCGGGTCGGGCGGTCGAGGAGTGTCACGACCTCGAGTGAGGCGGGGTTCCGCTTCCGGAGCTCGTTGACCACGAAATCGAGCGTCAGGCCGGTGTTCACGATGTCCTCGACCAGCAGCACGTGCCTTCCCTCGATCCGGATGTCGATGTCGCGGACGACCGTCACCCGGTCCTTCGGCTGCGCACCGGCGTAGCGGGCCAGCGCCAGGTAGTCGATGGCGACCGGGATCGATATCTGCCGTGCCAGGTCGGCCAGGAAGAAGGTGATCCCCTTGAGGACGCCGACCAGGACGACCGCCTGGCCGCGGTAGTCGCGCGAGATCTTCTTGCCAAGGGCGCGCACCCGGGTCTCGAGCTCGGTCGGGGAGATCAGGATCTGCTGAATGTCCTGCTTGCGGATGTGCTGGACCTCGAGGACCCCGTAGCCCGCCTGGACGAGCAGCTGCTGATAGTCCTTCTGGTAGAGAAGCCGGACATGGATCTCGGGATACAGCTCGCGGAGCAGCCGCACCTTCCGATTCTTCGGCGTGACCAGCGACTGCTTCATGGTCGTCAGCTCGACGTACATGTCGTACTCCGGGAGGTAGAAGTCGGGGGTGAACATCTCGTTGACCCTCCCGTCCTCCCAGCCGATGGGGAAGGAGGCCGGTTCGTACACCCAGCGGATGCGGTAGTAGTCGAGGAAGCGGGCGAACTCCTGCTCGGAGGGATGGACGAAGCCGACCCGCATATGTGGCGGACCGGCCCGGCGCAGCAGGCGCGACCGCTGTTTGACGGGCCGGCGAAGGGCTGCTGGAACGTTTGCTGGTGCCGGTGAGGCCAATTTGGTGGTTTCAGCCAGAATTCTACGCGGGCGGATGAGCACCAACCCGCGCGGCGAGCGGATGGTCGCCGAGCAGCTGCGGACGCACGGGATCATCGATGGCCGTGTCCTCGAGGTCATGGCCGCCCTGCCTCGAGAGGAGTTCGTCCCGGCCGGGCACCGGCGCCTCGCCTACGCCGACCACCCCCTCGCGATCGGTGGTGGGCAGACCATTTCGCAGCCGCTCGTGGTCGCCGCCATGACCCAGGCCGCCGCCCCTCGGTCCGACGACAAGGCGCTCGAGGTCGGTGCGGGGAGCGGCTACCAGATGGCGGTGTTGGCCCGGCTCTGCCGGTGGGTGGTGGGCATCGAGCGCGACCGCGACCTGGCCGCCCGCTGCGCGGCGACGCTGGTCCGGTTGGGCATCACCAACGAGGAGGTCCACCACGCCGACGGGAGTGTCGGCTGGCCGGCGGGAGCGCCCTATGAGGTGATCGTCGTGTCCGCCGCCGCCGCTGCGATACCGCAGCCCCTCCTCGACCAGCTCGCGGAAGGGGGCCGTTTGGTAATCCCCGTGGTCACCGGCAACAATCAGCCCCAGGACCTGCTGCTGGTCCGCAAACGAGGAGGCAGGCTGGAGACGAGGACCCTGTTCAAGGTCCTCTTCGTGCCCCTGGTCGAGGGAACCGCCTAACGGGCTGCAAAGAGGCCGGCGGCTGGCACCGCCCTGCCCTCCCCGCTGAGCGGGGAGGGGAAAACAGCCCAAAACAAGCGGGGGGGACTACGCGGCCGCTTCGTCCATGGGGTGCTCGACGAGCGCCAGGACACGGGGTGCCATGAAGCGGGCGCTGCGCACGACGCGGCCCGTCCTCGTCAGCTCGTTGACCTCGACGGTCGAGCGCGAGCTCTTCACCTCGACACGCCTCCCGGCGCGGTTTGCGCGAACCGAATATTCCCTCGCCGCGCCGCCGCCGGCGTCGACCAGGATCTCTACGAAATCACCTTTTGCCATATTCAAAGTATTCCCATTTGGGCTTGAATCTAGACCTCGCGGAGTGCGTCAAAGAGGGTGTTTCAGAGGCATCGCAGGAGTGCTCATCGGGGTGCGCCGAGACTCCCGGTGGAAGACCCCTAGAGCGGGCAGGAGCAGCGCGCCGGACACGGCAATGGCAGCCGGGATTGACGCCCGGGCGAGCAGGCCCAGCGCCGGCCCGGAGGCGATCTGTCCCAGTGCATTGGCCTGTCCGTCGACCGAGAAGAGGGTGGCCCGGGTTGCCGGCTCAAGGGATTGGTTGAGCCACGCTCGTTGGATGGGGTCCCAGACACGGGAGGCGTTGCGGGCCACCCAATAGGCGACGACGGCCGCCGGGAAGCTCGGCGCGAAGGCGAAGGCGATGATCGCCGTGGCCAGGATGGTGGTGGAGAGGAAGAGCGCTCGGACGGCGACCCGGTAACGCTGGAGGTCGAGCCGCCGGCGCGCCAATTCGGTGACGCCGAGGCCGAGGATCACCGAGCCCACGGTGAGGAAGGCGAACCAGTAGAGCGGGTTGACGCCGGCCACATGGGGCAGTCCTACGTCACGCAGGAGGTGGACCTGGAAGAGTCGATCGAAGCCCTCGCTCGACGCGCCGGCGATCGCAGTGATGAGCAAGATGCTGCGCAGCACCGGCTTGGCCCGCACCACGCCCAGTGTTTCGCGGCCCTTGGCGAGCATCCCGGCCAGGTCCCCGTGCTCGTGCCGTGGTGCGGGTATGAACTTGTCCTCCCGTATCAGGAAGAAGAGCGCGACGCCGAGCACGAGCGTGAGCAGCCCGCCTAGGACGATGGGCAGGTTGAGCCGGACCGTGGCGAGCGCAACGCCGGCCACCACGCCGGCGAGGCCTCCGACCTGGCCGACCTGGGAGCCGCGGAGGAAAAGGTCTGAAGCACGGGCCGTCCCCACCTCTTCAGTGATCCAGGCGTCCTCGGCGCCGTCGGCGAGACTCGCGCCCGCGCCCCAGATCGCCTGGGCCACCAGGATCGCCCAGAAGTTGGGGATCAGGCCCTCGACCATAAAGCCCGCCCCGACCAGAACCGTGCCGGCGACCACCGCCAGCTTCCGGCTGTAGGTGTCGGCCAGCAGCCCGGTGGGAACCTGGAGGACCAGGCAGGTCAGCTCGAGAACCGAGCCGACCAGGAGCAGGCCGAGCGGGTCGAGGTGCGCCACCTCCACCTGGTAGACGACGTTGACGGTGACGATGACGGCGAAAAAGAGCTGCGCTGCGCCGCGCATGAAAAGGTAGACGGACGCGGGATCACGATGACCAAGCCGGTGCATGAGGGATGTTCCTTCTCCAGCGGTTGCGGGCCGCGAGAGGGAACGAGGCGCCGGGCCGGCTTAAAGTTCTAGGCGGCTGGGCGTGCCACTCCCGCGGAGGACGTCAAAGCGCGGAGAGTGGCTGTCATTCGTGCTCCGGATTCTAACGCGAGGGCGAGGGCGACGGGGACGGCCTCGGTGACGCGGTGGGCGTTCCGCCCGAGCAGCCCGCGGTCTGCATCTGCTGGAGCAAGGCGCCGACCTGCTGGATCTCCGACGCGTAGCCGGCGAGGTCCTGCGCCTTCAGCTTGTCCTGCGCGTTCTGGTAGTGCTGGTTCGCCTGGGTGATGAGATCGGCGCAGGTGGCGGTGCCAGGTGTCGGGGTGCCTCCCGGCGACGGCGTGGTCGTCGGTGGCGCAGCTCCGACGAGCTGGGCAAGGGCGCCCTCCAGGGTGTCGTCCCAGACCACGTTCTTGGTGTCGGCCAGGATCACCTTCTTGAACTCGGGCAGGGACGAGGTGTTGGTCGCCCGGAGGTAGACGGGCTCGAAGTAGAGGAAGGATCCGCCCACCGGCACCACCAGCAGGCTGCCCTGCTGGACCTGCGAGCCGCTCTGGTTCCAGAGCGTGAACTGGGAGGAGATCGCCGTGTTCTCCTGGATCCGGTTGCCGATCTGGGACGGCCCGAAGATGGTGGTGTCCTTGGGCAGTTGATAGAGCACCAGCTGGCCGTAGTTGGGCACGTCGTTGCGCGCGGCAAGCCAGCTGATCATGTTCTGCCGGTTGTGGGGCGTGAAGGGCAGGATCAGCAGGTACTCGGCCTTCTGCTCCCCTGGCAGCCGCATCAGCACGTAATACGGCTGCAGCGTCGCCGTCGAGCCCGGCCCGGTCGACTCCTCGGGGACGTCCCAGACGTCCTCCCGGTTGTAGAAGACCTGGGGATCGGTCATGTGGTACTGCTGGTAGACGGAGACCTGGACGTTGAACAGGTCCTGTGGATAGCGGATGTGCTGCCGAAGCGTCGCCGGCATCTGCCCGATTGGCTGGAACAAAGTCGGGAAGCCGCGGGCGTAGGCCTTGATGATCGGGTCGTTGGGGTCCGCGATGTAGAAGCTCGCGGTGCCCTCGTAGGCATCGATCACGACCTTCACCGAGTTGCGGATGTAGTTGATCTGGGTGGCCGAGTCCTGCTGGCTGTAGGGATAGGTGTCGGCGGTCGTGTAGGCGTCGATGATCCAGTAGAGCTTGCCGTCCGCCACGACGATGTACGGGTCGCTGTCGTAGCTAAGGAAGGGCGCGATCTCGTTGACGCGGTCGACGATGTTGCGCCGGTAGAGGATCTGCGTGTTGGCGTTCACCTGGCTTGTGATGAGCAGGTTTAGGTCGCCCATGTAGGCCGCGTAGAGGAGCCGGTTGGCACCACTCAGGACCACCCCGTGGGTTCCCTTGTAGTTGGTGTAGGCGTCCTTGACAGAGGGGTAGTCGAACTCCTTCTGGGCGGAGGGGGCGAGGACGTAGTGGTTGGTGTCCTCGCCGAAGTAGATCCCCGGCTGGTCGACCTGCAGGTCCCCGGCCTGTGGGATGTCGCGTGCGATCAGGTTGGGCAGCCCCTCGCCGACGACCTCCCGGACCGGGCTCGAGACGACGCCGAAACCGTGGGTGTAGGTGAGAGTGTCGTTGACGAACCCGCGACCCTGGGTGGGCAGCCGGTTGATGTCGAGCTCACGGGCGCTGATCGTCAGCTGCTCGTAGCGGCCGTTGAGCGTGTAGCGGTCGAGGTCGATGTTGTTGAGCACGTAGTAGGTGCGGATCGCCTGCAGCTGGGGATAGGTCTCCTGGAGCTGCCTGTTATCCCAGAGCCGGAGGTTGTCGATCGTCGTCTGGTCGTCCTGGATGTCCTTCTGGGTGAGGCTCGCCGCACCCGAGTACTGGCTCACCTTGACCGTGTCGAGGCCGAACGCCTGCCGCGTGTAGGTGAGCTCGCGGGAGATGTACTGCGACTCCCGGGTGAACTGCTGGGGCGACACGACCAGGCGCTCGATGGCCTGGGCGTAGATAGCGCTCAGGATGCCGAACACGATCCAGATCGCGAGCACGACGACGGGCAGCCAGAGCCGGCGGAGGACGGCATTGGCGAGCAGCGCGACCCCGAGCAGAACGCCGAGGGCGGTGGAGATGTAGGCGATCGGGATGCGTGCGTTGATGTCGGTGTAGCCGGCTCCCCAGACGTAGCCGTTGTGCTGATAGAGGAGGTCGTAGCGGCCGACGTAGGCGCTGGCCGCGACGACCAGGGCGACCACCGCGAAGAGGATGGAGACATGGGCGACGCCGCGGTTGGGGAGGCGGAGCTCGAAGTCAGCCCCTCGCCAGGCGTAGAGGGCCGCGATCAGGAGCACGGTCATGAAGGAGAGCCCGAGCGCCCAGTTGAGGGCCGAATGCAGGAACGGCAAGGTGAAGAGGTAGAAGGAGATGTCCATCCCGAACACGGGCTCGGTCTTCCCGGTGGGAGCGCCGTCCAGGTAGAGCAGCAGCTGCTGCCAGAGGCTGACGGCACCCGCCGACACGATCAGGGCGATCACGAAAGCGGCCGCGATCCCGACCAGCCCCGCCGCGCTGCGCAGGTAGCGGCGGCGGATGCCCATCGTCCGGAGAACTGAGCTGGCGCGGAAGCGAAGGGCGACCAGCACGTTTACCGCGACATAGACGAAGCCGACCACCAGGCTGCCGAAGAAGAGCCAGAGCTGGAGGCCGAGCCGGGTCGTGTAGACATCCTGCATGCCAAGCGCCTTGAACCAGAGCAGGCCGGCGCCGATCGTGATCGCCGGCCCGGCGATGGCAAGGATGGCGATCAGCACCCCGATCGCGCCGAGCACGAACCAGGTGCCCCGCGGTGGCGTCGGCAGGCGGATCGGCGTGATGCTCACGTCGTCGTCGAAGGGCGGGAATCGCCTCATCCGCTCAGTCGCCTGGGCTTCAGCGTCAGGATCACCGCGAGGGCAGCCACCTCGAGCACCATAGCCCCCACGATCGCCGGACGGTAACTCCCAGTTGCGTCGACCACGTAACCCGCGACCGGCGGACCGAGGAGCGCGCCGATACCGGCTCCCGTGTAGAGGGCGCCGGCGGTCCCTCCCAGCCCCTCGGTTCCGAAGAGCTCGGCGAGGACCGAGGGCGAGATCGCCACCCAGCCTCCGTAGGCGGCGCCCATGATCGCGGCGAAGACGGCGAGCCCGGCGTAGCCCGGCTCCGAGAGCCAGATCAGGTAGCTGGCCGCCATCGCGAAGATCGCCAGCTGCAGGGTCCGGAGCCGGCCGAAGCGATCGGCGACAGGTCCGAGGGCGAGCCGGCCGAGAGTGCTGAAGACGCCCACGACCGCCAGGAGGGAGGCCGCCGACAGGGGGGCGATCCCCTTCGACTCCGCGTACGGGACGAGGTGCACGAAGAAGGTGAAGAGGCCGAAGCTGGTGAGAAGGATCGACAGGTAGAGGGTCATGAACTCCCGGGTACGAAGGGTCCCGCCGAGGTCCGGCGGCGTCACACTGGTCGGCGCGGGCCGGTCGGCGAGAAAGCCGCAGGCGGCGAGCACCAGGAAGCTGACGATCCCGAAGATGAGATAGGTCTGCCGCCACCCATACAGGCCGATCAGGGCGGTCGCGGCCGGCGCCCCGGCGAGCGTGCCGACGCCGATCCCGGAGATCGCGATGCCGAGGGCAAGGCCCTGCCGGCGGTCGAACCAGGAGCCAACCGCCGCGACCATCGGCACGTAGCCGCAGGCGGTCCCCACGCCGACACCGATGCCGTAGGTGAGGTAGCCGAGCCAGAGCTGGTGCACGAAGGAGGTCAGCACGAGGCCGGTGCCCATCACGACCGCGCCGACCGCCATCACCCGCTTGGTGCCGAAGCGGTCTCCGGCCCAGCCGCTGACCACGCCGAGGGTGAACCAGAGGAAGGCGGTGACCGAGAAGATGACCGAGGTGGCCCCCGAGCCGGCGTGGAACTCGGCCGCCATCGGGGCGAAGAAGGCGCCGAAGCTGTAGGCGACGCCGAAGACCAGCGCCATCGAGAAGAAGCCGGCTCCGACCACGACCCAGCCCCGCCTGGTTTCGACCCCGGCCGGACGCGCTACGACGCTAGATTCGACGGGTGAGCCCCTCCCAGTAGCGATCGCGGAGGCGCCGCTTCTGGGTCTTCCCCCCCACGTCGCGGGGGAAGTCGTCGATGAAGTCGACCGACTTCGGCCGCTTGTAACCGGCCACGCGCTGTTTGCAGAACTCGATCAGCTCGGCCTCGGTCGCGCTCGCGCCGGGCTTGAGCTTGACCACCGCCTTGACCTCCTCGCCGTACTCCTCGTTCGGCACGCCGATGATCGCCGCATCCTCGACCGCCGGGTGCTCGAAAAGGACCGCCTCGACCTCGGCCGGGTAGATATTGACCCCGCCGCTGATCACCATGTCGATCTTGCGGTCGCAGATGTAGTAGTAGCCCTCGGCGTCTCGGTAAGCGATGTCGCCGACGCTGAAGAACCCGTTGTGGTTGCTGTCGGAGGTGGCGTCGGGTCGGTTGTAGTACTCGGCCAGGGCGTCATTGCGGACCAGGAACTCGCCGGGCATGCCCACCGGGACGTCGACGCCCTCCTCGTCGACCAGGCGGATCTCCTGGCCGTCGATGGCTGTCCCGGCCGAGCCGGGCTTGCGGAGCTGGTCCTCGGGCCGGAGGACGGTGTTGATGCCGGTTTCGGTCGCGCCGTAGAACTCCCACAGCACCGGGCCGAAATAGGCGATGCACTTCTCCTTCAGGCTGATCGGGCAGGGCGCCGCGCCCATGACGATCTGCTTCAGGCTGGAATGGTCGACCTTCGCCTTGAGGTCCTCCGGCAGGTTGAGCATCCGCGAGATCAGGGTCGGCGCCATGAAGGTGGTCGTCACGCGGTGCTTCTCGATCAGGGCAAGGGCCTCGGCGGCGTCGAAGCGCTTCTCGATGACGATGGTGGCGCCGAGCAGCTGGCTCAGGGCGGAGAAAAAGCCGACCGCGCTGTGGTATCCGGGACCGGCCATCAGGTGGACGTCGTCCGGAGTCAGCCCGAACACCTGGATGATCTGGATGACGTTCCTGACGTTGACGCCGTTGGGGCGGAAAGCCCCCTTCGGACGGCCCGTGGTGCCCGCGGTGTAGATCATGCTTGCGCCGATCGGCGAAGCGTCGTCGTCGGCGTCGTCGGCCGTCCCCTCGCCGAGCAGCTCCTCGTAGGAGAGCCATCCCGGGGGCCGGCTCCCGGTCCCGGTCAGGATGTAATGCCGCTCACCCTCGATCTGGGACCGGGCCTCGTCCACGACCGCCAGGAAATCAGGGCTGGCGGTGACCACCTTGGCGCCCGAGTCGTTGACGATGTAGGCGACCTCGGCCGGTCGCAGGTGGTAGTTGATCGGCACTCCGACGGCGCCGATCCGGCGCGCGCCGTGGGCGCCCTCCTGCCCCTCGACCGAGTTGTAGGACATCCCCGTCAGCCGGTCGCCGGCAACGACGCCGAGCCTGGTCATCGCGGCCGCGTAACGGTTGGCGCGCTCGTGGAGCTCGGCGAAGGTGACGGTTCGCTCGCCGTGGATGAGCGCTGCCTTCTCCGGTCGGGCCGCGGCGTGACCCGCGAGCGGGTCGCCCATCTGGCTGGCCATGGCGGTCAATGCTACCGCCCGCGATTTCAGGGGGGTAGGCCGCGCGGAGGCGAGCCGAGCACGGCCGACAGGGGGGACGTCCCCCCTCGGATTACGGGCTTGGCGAGGGTGTTGGTATCACGCCGCTCAGCACGAGGGCGAGGGCGCCGATCGAGACGATCGCCCAGATGAGGCCGATGCCGGCGGCGATTATGCCGACGATCCAACCCGCGGTCGCGATTCCGTGGCCCCCTTTGAAGCCGCCGCTCGCCTGGATCCGCTTGAGCGCCGAGCGGCCGAGGAAGAAGCCGACCGAGCCCAGGACGATCGCCGGGATGCCGTAGCAGACGATCGCGGGCAGGGCGATTATCGAGCAGACCAGCGAGGCGATCGCGAAGCCGTCGGTGCCCGTCGCGCCGGGATAGCCGTAGGCGGCCGCGGGGCCGCTGGGCTGGGCGGGGTAGGCGCCGGGGGACCAGGTCGGCGGCGGCGCCGGCGGATAGCCTGGCGGAGGCGAGGTCGGCATCGACGCGGGTGCCGGCGGAGGCGGAGGCGGAGGCGGCGCGCCGGTCTGCACCGGCGGAGGTGGTGCGCCGGTCTGCGCCGGCGGCGGCGGGAGCCAGGCTGCCGGCACAGCTGCTGCCGCGGGCTGGGCCGGTTCCGCCTTGCCGATGGCCGCTCGGGCCGCGCTTGCCGCCGCCGCCGCATCGCCACCGTCGCGGAGGCTGGCGACCGCCGCCGAGGTGGCGCGGACGAGGTCGTCGCCGCTCGCGCCGAGGTCGATCCGGGCCCAGTCGTACCACTCGGCGAACTGGCGAACCGCGGGCGTTTCCGGCTGCGACCAGCCGAGACCGCTTCGCGACTGAGCCGCGGTCCGGGCGGCCACCTGGGGATCGCTTCCGGCGCGTTTCGCCTCGACCGCCGCCTGCGCCGCGGCGTGGCAGATCTCGGGCGTCGAGCTCACATTCCGCTTTGCCCAGACGTACCATTCCGCGTATTCCCGGGACCGGTCTTCGGACATGCGTGCAGACCTTACGGGATATTCATCCGAGTGGCGCCATCGGGTGCCGCCGGCGGCTGCCTAGTCCTTCAGGTTGAGGGGGTCGAGCAGCTCCTCCCGCGGGCGGGTGATCGTCTGCCGCGAGCGCATGATCTCGATCAGCTTCTTGCGGCCCTTCGGCGGGCCGATCATGATCGCGCCGACCAGCCGGTCGTTGAGGAAGAAGAGCTTGCGGAAGAACTTCTCGTCGTAGGAGAAGGTGCGCACCGACTCCAGGTCGGGCTGGACGTCCGGGGTGACGCCCATCACGGCCATCGTCGAGCCGAACATCGTCGTCGTGTAGGTGGGCACGTCGAAGAACTCCTCGTCCCCTCCCGCCATGTTGTGGGCGACGACCTTGCCATGGGCCATCGCGTTGTCCCAGGTCCCCATCTGGTTGTGCTTCCCGACCATCACGTCGAAGAAGACCGCGATGTCGCCCGCCGCGTACACGTCCGGCAGGTTGGTCCGCAGCCGCGAGTCGGTGACGATACCCTTGCGGAGCTCGGCGCCGGTGCCCTCCAACGGCTCGGTGTAGTACTTCAACCCGACGCCGTAGCAGAGCGAGTCGAACTCGACCCGGCGGCCCTTCTCGGTCTCCACCGCGAAGTGCCCGTTGACCGTCGCGAAGCTCTTGGCCTCATCCTCCAGGATGAACTCGACCCCCATCTCCTCCCCCAGCCGGCGGCAGAGCTCGCCGCCCTCCATATCCAGCACGTAGCGGAGGAACCTCGGCCCCCGCATCAGCCAGCTGACCTTGACCCCGCGGTGCGCGATGCCTTCGGCGAGCTCGTAGGCGATGAAGCTGCCGCCCATCACGAGCACGCGCTTCGAGCTGTCGGCCGCGGCGATGATCGCGTTGGTGTCGTCGAGCGTCTGGAAGCCGAAGATGCGGGGAAGCTCGGCAGCCCCGGGCCAGGGCGGCGGGCTCGGCTGGCCCCCGGTGGCGACGAGCAGCGCGTCGTAGGGGAAGTCGCCCGCCTTATCGGTGGAGACCACCTTGGCCACCGGGTCGACCCGGGTGGCCCAGGTCTCGAAATGGATCTCCAGGTTGCGGGCGGCGTAGTCCTCGACAGTCCGCATGAGGACCTTCTCCTCGCGCACCTGGCCGCGCAGGTAGCGGGGCAGCGCGACCCGGTTGTAGAGGGGATGCCGCTCGGCGGCGATCATCACGATCGAGCACTCGGGGTCCTGGACGCGAAGCTCCTCGGCGCAGGTCTGGCCGGCGATCCCGTTGCCGAGGATGACGTAGCGGCGGGTGGTCAGGGCTTTCTACAACCTCAGGGCGAAGTACGACAACCGGAAGGGTTCAGCTTCGGAATCGTATCCGGTCGCGCTGAAGTCCTCCTCCGCGGGGTGGCCGTCCGGGGCCCACAGGTGGACGCCCTCCATGCCGTCCGCGTCTGCCTCGTAGCGGAGCGCCAGGAGCAGCTCCTGGAGGGCCCCGCCGGACCCGCTCACGAAGTACGCCCAGAGGTTGTCGCCGCCCCAGCCCTCGCGCACGGCGGCGAGCGCCCGGCCTCCCGCCACGACGCGCAGCGCGCCCTCCCCCGCCAGCCGGCCGAGCAGCTGGGCGTCGAGGTCGAGCGCCCACTCCCCGTTCGCGACAACCCCGCCATAGGCGGCCAGCGCGGGGTCCTCGCGGACCAGCCGGAAAAGCCGCTCGGCGTCGCCGGAGGCAGGCATCCGGGCGGGCTCGTCGCCCTCCACCCGCCTCGCTCGCCACAGCCGCGGCGCAACCAGCAGCGTGAATCCGGCCGACCGGAAAAGTTCGATGGCGTCGGGGTTGGCCGTCGCCAGCCGCATCTCCCGGAAGCCGAGGCCTCGGGCCTGTGCCGCGGCCGCGGTCAGCATGGCCCGCGCCAGGCCCTGCCGGCGGTGGGTGGACGCGACCCGGAGGCCCTCGTACCAGACGATGTCGGCGGCGATCGGCCGGAGCCGCTGGAGGCCGACCAGCTCGCCCTCGACCTCGGCTGCCTGGAACCAGGCGCCGGGGTCCCTCACCCAGTCGTCGAAGACGCGGCCGATGTAGTCGTGGCCGCCCCAGACGTCGGCGGTCATCTCGGCGACCCGCTCCCGGTCGGTCGCCCGTACGGGCCGGATCTCTACCGACGCGGTCGCCAGTGCGCCACCCCCGCGCTGCGGCGGCCGCGAGCGTAAACGAGGCTGCCGTCTGCTTCCCGGTTTGCGTTCTCGGCCAGCCAAGCCTCGGCCTTGGCCTCGTCCCAGCAGTCGGCGAGAGGCGGGCGGTACTCCGCCTCGAATGCCGCGACGTCCTTCCACGATTCAAAGCCCTCGTATTGAAGGGCGGTGACGTCCGCCTCGATGCCCACCTGTAAGAGCAAGTTCCAAAGGTCGGCGAACTCGGGCTGGCGTGCCCGCACGGTTCCGGTCATGAGCTCCCAGATCGGATCGGAGGCGGTCTGCAGCTGGCCGTAGCGGAGCTCGATGAAGACGCGTTCGGTGGCCGCGGCCTCGAGTTTGCTGATGAAGGCGGGCGCGTCCCCGACGCCGTAGAGGACATGGCAGCAGATGACGAGGTCCGCCGGCGCCGGCTCGGCGTGCTCCCAGTCGGTTGCGATGACGGTCATGTTGTCCTTCTCCGGGATCAGGTCGCGCATCCCCTGCGAGGGTTCGACCGCGGTCACCCAGTCCAGCCTCTCGGCTAGCGGCGCCGCGTAACGGCCGGCGCCGGCGCCGACGTCGGTCAGCGTCCGGTCGGGCCGCAGCCAGGGCTCCAACACCTCGATGAAGCCGTCCCTGCGGCCACTGGTGGCGGCCGCGAAGCTGCGGGCGCGCTTGTCCCAGAAGGCGGGATCGTGAAATTGCCAGGCCTGCCCGTGGCGAGCTGCCACAAGCTGCTTCCAGTGCTCGGCCCAGTCGGTCTCGTGCAGCGGATCCAACGGGAATCACTTTGGCACAGGATTGCCTCGCTTATCCCGAGATCTCCACAGATTCTGCAAAGGGTTGTGAACTCGTTGTCCCCACATGTAGTGGTAAAGGCAGCTTGCGGTCGCAGGATGTGGGGTCTATCATGCTGCCCGTGAGCTTGGCGCCTCCCCCCGCCGACCCCTCCACGGTCGCCCTCGAGAGCGGCTTCGTGCCCGATGAGGCGGCCCAGCTGGAGCGTTACTTCACCAACCTCGACCGCGATGTCTTCGCGCTCAAGAACCTACCCGAGGTGGTGAAGGGGGCGCTCTTCTCGCGCTATTCGAGGACCGAGAAAAGCCTCCGCCGGGTGCTGCTCGACGAGTTTCTCCGAGAGCCCGAGCTCGGCATCGCCGCGCTGGCGACCGAGCCCGACCCGGGCGCCCTGGCCGCGACCCGGCGGGCGGAGGAGTTCTACGAGCGCGTGCTGGTCGGCTACGGCGATGACTCGGTCGCCGAGCTGGCGGGTGCGCACCTCGCCGTGGAGCGGGTCTCGACGCTGGCGGCGAAGGCGCTCCAGGACTCCCGGATCGGCCTCTCGCCGCTCGAGAAGTCCACCCGCTACGTCCGCTTTGACCGGCCCGGCCCGGACGGCCGCTATGCGTACTATCGCTCGCCCGAGCTGTCGCACCGCGTCTACGAGCTGGCGGCCGACCACCTCTTCGAGACCTTCTCCGAGCTGCTCGAGGTCGTACTCCAGAAGGTCCGCGAGCGCTTTCCGCTCGACACTGAGGAGACCGAGCGGGCCTGGCGATCGGCGACCCGCGCCAAGGCCCTCGACATCCTCCGCGGCCTGCTGCCCGCCGCCACCCTGACCAACCTCGGGCTCTACGGCAACGGGCGGGCTTTCGAGTACCTGATCACCAAGATGGCCGGCCAGGAGCTGCCCGAATGCCGCCGGCTGGCGGGCGAGATCCATGGCGAGCTCTCCCAGGTCATCCCCTCCTTCGTCCGGCGCGCCATCGACGAAAAGTACGGCCGGCCGGCTTCGCTCCGGATCCGCAACCAGTCCGAGCAGCTCCGGTTGCTCGCGCCGGAGGGCGCCGGTGCCGGCTCGGGCAACACCGTGCGTCTGATCGAGTTCGATCCCGACGCCGAGCGAAAGGTCGTCGCTGCGGCGCTCTTCCCCCATTCGGCGCTGCCGCTGGCCGACCTGCAGGACACCTGGGTCGACGCCGCGCCGGTCCTCGACGCGCTGCTCGGCGACCGGGCCAACCGCCGCCACCGCGCGCCGCGCGCGCTGGAGCACGCCCATTACACCTTCGAGGTCGTCGCCAACTTCGCCGCCTACCGCGACCTCCAGCGGCACCGCATGCTCACCCAGGACCGGCAGCTGCTCGGCTGCACGCTCGGCTACGACGTACCGCCGCAGATCGTCGAGATGGGTCTCGAGGAGCGCTACCGGGTCGCCATGGACGCCGCCGGTGCCGCCTGGCAGCTGCTCGCGGCCGATTCGGGCCCGGTCCTCGCCCAGTACATCGTCCCGCTCGGTTATCGCGTCCGCTGGTACTTCCGGGCGTCGCTGCGGGAGATCTACCACCTCTGCGAGCTTCGCACCACGCCCCAGGGCCACCCCGACTACCGGTACGTCGCCCAGCAGATGTTCAGGCGGGTCTACGAGGTCCATCCCCGGCTGGCCCAGTACGCGCGCTTCGTCGACCTCGGTCCGGGTGACGAGCTCGAGCGGCGGGCGTCCGAGCGCCGCATCGACGAGAAGCTGAGAGCCCTCGACTCCTAGCGTCTATCGTTCGTTGCCGATGGCCCCCAAGCGAACGCTGGTCGTGCACGGTGGCGCCGGAACCTGGTCCGAGGAGCTCCGCCCGCTCGCGATGGAGGGGATCGAGCGAGCTCTCGACGCCGGCATGGCCGCCTTCGAGGGCGGCCCGCTCGAAGCGTGCATCGCAGCCGTGCGCTTCCTCGAGGACGACCCGATCTTCAACGCCGGGATCGGCGCCTCCCTCAACGCAGACGGCTTCGTGGAGCTGGATGCCGGGGTCATGGACGGTCGCGACCTCCGGGCCGGCGCGGTTGCGGCGGTCAGGGACATCCGCCACCCGGTGGATCTCGCGCGGGCCGTGATGGAGGACGGGCGCCACGTGCTGCTGGTCGCCGATGGCGCGTCCCGCTTCGCCGACCAGGCGGGGGTAGAGAAAGCCGACCCGAAGCTTTTCATCGTCGAGCGCCGGCGCCGGCAGCACGAGCAGTGGCAGCGAGGGGAGGGTGACACGGTCGGCGCCGTCGCCTTCGAGGACGGGCACGTCGCGGCCGCAGTGTCCACCGGCGGCTACACCGGCAAGCTGCCGGGCAGGGTCGGCGACAGCCCGATCGTCGGCGCCGGGTTCTATGCCGACGACCAGTTGGGTGCGGCCGTCTGCACGGGCGCGGGCGAAGGCTTCATGAAGCTCCTGATCGCCAAGGTGGCCGTCGACGGCATGGACTCCGCCAGCGGCGCCGAGGCCGGCGCCGCGGCGATCGAGCTTCTCAGCCGCCGCGTGAACGGCAAGGGCGGCCTGATCACGGTGGACCGGCAGGGGTTCGCGGCCGGCGGCTACAACACCGACTGGATGCCGCATGGCTCGCGCCGAAACTGGGAGCCATAACCGGTAAGCCGTGGCTGAGTCCGGCAACACGGGTGAGCTGATCGTCCTCGCGCTCAAGGATGCGGGGACGAGCCATCTCTTCACACTCAACGGCGCTCACATCTGGCCGATGCTGACCGGGGCGGTCGAGCACGACATCCGGATCGTCGACACCCGCCACGAGCAGACCGCGACCTTCGCCGCCGAGGGCTGGTCGAAGGTCACCCGCCAGTGCGGCGTCGCCACGGTCACGGCTGGCCCGGGCGTGACGAACGCGATCTCGGCGGTCGCCGCGGCCCACTCCAATGACAGCCCGCTGCTGCTGGTGGGCGGCCGGGCACCGGAGGCGCGCTGGGGGATGGGCTCGCTGCAGGAGATGGACCATGTGCCGCTCGTCGCCACGGTGACCAGGCAGGCGACAACTCTCAAGTCGGCCGGCGAGGCCTACGGCGCGACGATCGGAGCCCTGGCCAGGGCCCTCTCGCCCCGGACCGGTCCCGTTTTCTTCGATGTTCCCTTCGACACCTTCCTCTCCGCTGACGACTTCCCCGCCCACCGTGCGAAACCGGAGCCGGACCTCGGCGCCGACCCAGATCCCGACCAGGTGAAGCAGGTCGCCGGGCTCCTGCGCGAGGCCCGCCGGCCGGCGGTCATCGCCGGCAGCGGCGTCTGGTGGGCGCACGGCGAGGGGCCGCTCCGCGACTTCGCGGAGGCCGCCGACATCCCGGTCTACACGAACGGGCTGGCCCGCGGCATGCTGCCGCCCGGTCATCGCCTCTTCCGCTCCCGCTCGCGCTCGGCCGGCCTCGGCCAGGCCGACCTGGTGTTCGTCGTCGGGGTGCCGCTCGACTTCCGGCTCAACTGGGGCCAGGCGCCGGTCCTCGACGACGAGGCCAAGATCGTCTACCTCGACGCCGACGACTTCCGCAAGCACCGGCCGCCGGCGGCCGCGCTCTACGGTGACATCGCGGAAGCGCTGTCGGCCCTGGCGGAGGCGTGTCGCGACACACCGCGCCATCTGGATTGGCTGGCCGACCTGGCGACCAGGGAGGTCGCGGCGCGGGAGCGGGACCGGCCGCTCTTCGAGTCGGCCTCGACACCCGTCCACCCGGCTCGGCTGGTCGCCGAGGTCGGCGCCTTCCTCGACCCCGACGCCATCGTGGTCGGCGACGGAGGCGATTTCGTCAGCTTCGCCGGCCGTTACCTGGAGCGCCCGGGCCCCGGCCAGTTCATCGACCCGGGACCCTTCGGCTGCCTCGGTTCGGGCCCTGGCTACGCCCTTGCGGCGAAGCTTGCCCATCCCGACCGCCAGGTGGTGCTGCTGAGCGGCGACGGCGCCTTCGGCTTCAGCGGGATGGAGTTCGACACCCTGGTCCGGCACCGGGTGCCGATCATCTGCGTCATCGGCAACAACGGGATCTGGGCGACCGAGAAGCACCCGATGCTCACCATGCTCGGCACCTCGATCGCCGCCGACCTGCGGCCCGGCACCCGCTATGACAAGGTCGTCGAGGCGCTCGGCGGCCATGGGGAGCTGGTCGAGAGGCCGGAGGACATCCGGCCGGCGCTCGAGCGCGCCGCGAAGGCGGGCGTGCCGGCCTGCGTAAACGTGATCTGCGACCCCGGCGCCGAATATCCGCGTTCCTCAGTGCTGATGTAGCGTTGGTGCCCGGAATGGCAGTAGCCCAGCAGAAACGCACCGAGTCGAACCCCTGGCGCACCGCGCAGCACCAGTTCGACGAGGCGGCCGAGATCCTCAAGCTCGAGCCTGGGCTGCGGAAGATCCTGCGCGAGGTGCAGCGCGAGTTCACCTGCCACTTCCCGGTCCAGATGGATGACAAGACCGTCCGCAACTTCACTGGCTTCCGGATCCAGCACAACATCAACCGGGGCCCGGCCAAGGGCGGCCTCCGCTTCCACCCCGACGTATCGCTCGACGAGGTGAAGGCGCTGGCGATGTGGATGACCTGGAAGTGCGCGGTCGTCAACATCCCCTACGGGGGCGCCAAGGGCGGCGTCATCGTCGACCCCTACTCCCTGAGCGCCAACGAGCTCGAGCACTTGACCCGACGCTTCGCGACCGAGATCTCCATCCTCGTCGGCCCCGATCGGGACATCCCGGCGCCCGACGTCGGCACCAACGCCCAGGTCATGGCCTGGTTCATGGACACCCTCTCGATGCACCTTGGTTATTCCGCCCCCGCGTCGGTGACCGGCAAGCCCATCGAGGTCGGCGGG
>DATCPJ010000009.1:0-3504 GCA_036570145.1 Candidatus Dormiibacterota bacterium | reverse complement strand
CCGCCGAGCTGAGGCCGCCGGCCTGGAGTCGGTCTGGGTCCACGACAGCTACTTCGAGCGCGATCCCATCTCCTACCTCGCGGCGATGGCCTACGCGACCCGCGAGATCCGGCTCGGGGCGGGATCGCTCAACCCCTACACCCGCCACCCGTTCGTGCTTGCCGCCACCCTCTCCTCGCTCGACGACCTCGCCCCGGAGCGGGTCTCGCTGGCCCTCGGCAGCGGCCTGCCGCTGCGCCTGCTGCAGATGGGGATCCCTTTCGAGAACGCGCCGGCGCGGGTTGGCGAGGCGATCGACCAGGTCCGCGAGCTCTGGGCCGGCCGGCGGCTGACGCTGAACGAGAAGGTTCCGCCGCTGGTCCCCATGTTCCAGCCGCCCCACCGGATCCCGATCTACATCGCCGCCTATACCCGCCCCTACCTGGAGCTCGCCGGGGCGAAGGCCGACGGCTATCTGAGCCGGCCGCTGGAGTCCCTGCCGGCTTTCGAGCTGATGCGGCGGCGCGTGCTCGAGTCGGCGGTGGCGCACGGCCGGCAGGAGTCGGAGCTCGACTTCCGCGGCTACCTGTTCACGCTCGTCGACCGCTCCCGGGCGGAGGCGCGAAACCGCGCCAAGCGCGACCCCTTCGTCATCTACATGATCTCGATCCTGTCGGACATCTCATTGAAACGGGCGGGGTTTCCGGCCGAGCTGCGGGACACCGTGAACAAGCTCTGGCGGGCGGAGGACTACCACGGCGCCGCCCAGGCGATCCCCGACGAGCTGCTCGACGCCTACGTCCTGGTGGGCACCGCCGACGACGTCGCCGAGCGTGCGCTCGAATACCACCGGGCGGGGATGGACGTGCCCTTGCTGCAGCCGATCGTCCAGGAAGAGGCGCAGGTCCGGGCGGTGCTCGAGGCCGCTGTCACCTACGGCTCGGAAGGCAGGGTCGGGGCGGGCGCACTCGGCTCGACAGCCGCCCGGACCGGCTCGACCGCCGTCGAGCGGGAAGGCGCCGGCAGGCGCGCCTGGCGCAAGCTGGGCGCCGTCTACGAGGTGACCCGGCCGTTCAGCTTCACAGCCTCCGTCCTGCCGGTGACCGCGGGCGGCGTGCTGGCGTGGTCGCTGGGCCGGATCGACGTACTGCCCTGGCTGCTGGCGGTGATCGGCGGGCTGGCGCTCCACGCCGGCACCAACGTCGTGAACGAGGTCTACGACGTCCGCCACGGCATCGACTCGATCACCTCGCCGCGCGCCTCGCTGGCGATCGTAAAGGGCCGGATCAGCGAGCGCGGCGCCCTGGCGCTGGCCTATCTCTGCTTCGCGGTCACGATCCTGATCGGGCTCTACCTGACGGCGGTCCGGGGACCCTGGATGGTCGTGCTGGGCGCGATCGGCCTGCTCGGCGGGTATTTCTACACGGCGCCACCCTTCCACTACAAGTACCGGGCGCTGGGCGTCCCGCTGGTCTTCCTGATGATGGGCCCGCTGATGGTCGTGGGCGGCTACTTCGCCGCCTCGGGCGGCTTCGACTGGCGAACCATCGCGCTGGCCGTCCCGGTCGGCCTGCTGGTCACCGCCATCCTCCACGGCAACGAGTGGCGCGATGTCGGGGAGGACAAACGGCTCGGCTTCACGACGCTCTCGGCGGAGATGGGCCGGCCCTTCGCCCGCTGGTTTTACGTCGGCCTCCTGGTCGGCGCCTACGTGGCCGTCGCGGGCGCGGTGATGCTCGGCCTCCTCCCCACCCTGACGCTGCTGACCACGCTCAGCCTGCCGGTGACCGTCTGGCTCCTCCACCAGGCCGAGAAGGGGGCCGCCGGCTCGCTTCGCTCGATCGCGCTGATCGACCTGTATACAGCCCGCCTCCACACCCTCTTCGGCGTGCTGCTGCTCGCCGGCTTGATCTCGGCCCGACTCCTCAGCTGACAGATTGATCAAGGGACGAGACTTCGCGCTCGGCGTGGGCCTGGCGACGGTGGTCTGGACCGCCGCCTTCCGGGGCAAGAGCCACTTCTGGCAGAAGATGGCGGTCGGGGTCGGCGCGCTGGGAGCGCTGGCGGTGGCCGCCAACCCCGAGCTCCGCTCCGCCCGCAACCGACTCCGGCTCGGCGACATCCCCGTCGGGCTCGGCACGGCGGCTGTCCTCTACGGCATCTTCCGGGCCGGCGACCGCTTCGCCCGGCGCGTCATGCCGACCGGCGAGCAGGACATCGCCGACGTTTACGAGCGCCGCCGGATGGCGCCCCGCTGGTTCATCGCGCCGGCCCTCGCCCTGGTCATCGCGCCGGGTGAAGAGCTCTTCTGGCGCGGGCTCGTCAACGGCTACCTGATGCAGCGGTTGGGGCGAGTCACCGGCTCGGCGGTGGGCGCCGTGATCTATGGCGGGATCCACCTCATCACCGGCAACCTCACGCTCTCCGGCGCAGCCGGGATCGCGGGCGCCTTCTGGAGCCTCCAGTACCTCTTCGAGGGGAGGCTTCCGGCGGTGATCGTGAGCCATGTCGCATGGGACCTCTGGATCTTCCTCGTTCAGCCGACCGTCGAGCTGGAAAACTGATTCCAGGATGGCGCAGCGGCTGGTCGTCTTCCTGATGCTGGGCGGCGTCGCCGGCTTCGGCGCGGTGTTCCTCCAGCTGCCGGGGATCGTGCTCGCCCTGATCCTCCTCGGGGTGGTCGCCGGCACCTGCCGCCGTCGGTCCGACCTGGTCCGCGTGGGCGGCTACCTGATGGGCGTCGGGCTGGTCGGCTGGAGCCTGGTCGGGCCTGCCGTCAAGGGAGGCGGCGGCTTCCTCTTCCTTAACGGCTGGGTCCTGGTGACGGGCTATGCGGCGGTGGCGGTGGCCGGGTGCCTGCTGGTCGCCGGCGTGGCCGTGGTCGAGCTTCGGCGTCGGGACTCCGCTCGCTGACCTACTTCCTGCTCGGGGCGGCGGCCTTCCTGGCGCTCTACCTGCCGCAGCCGATCCTGCCCCTCCTCGACCGCGACTTCCACACCAACCCGGCGGTCACCGGGTTGACGATGACCGCGGCACTGCTCGGCTTCGCCCTTTCCGGGTTGCTGCCGGAGGGCGACCCGGGGCGGACGCTGCGGCGCGCGATGTGGCTGATCGTCGCCTCCAGCGCGCTAGCGGCGCTGAGTCCCAACTTCGTCCTGCTGCTGGCCGCCAGAGCCGGCCAGGGGATCGGCGTCGGCCTGCTCGTCGCCGGGGGCCTCGCCGACATCGCCCGCCACCATCCGGCCTCGCGTGGGGGCCGGTTGACCGGCGCGCTGATCGGGGGCACCGCGATCGGCGGCCTGGTCAGCCGGGCGACCGGGTACTCGGCCCTCTGGCTGGGCTGGCGGGCGGCCTTCGCGATCGGCGGCCTCCTCGCCCTGGGCCTCGTCAGCCTCGCCCTTAACAGGCTTGCTAGGGCGCCCGCGGAAACTGGACGTATTGAGGCGGAGCGCCCCCGGGAGGGAGGGGCTGCGCCCCCCGGGCTGGTCGTGGCGGGGTTGGGGATCCTCTTCGTCAACATCGCCG
>DATCPJ010000008.1:0-26321 GCA_036570145.1 Candidatus Dormiibacterota bacterium | reverse complement strand
ACGGGCCGCGCGGCCCGACCTGCGCGTCGTGCCGCTCCACGGCAACGTCGATACCCGCCTCCGCCGGCTCGATGAGGGACAGGTCGGTGCGCTGGTGCTCGCCGCCGCCGGTCTCGACCGACTCGGCCGGGGGGATCGCATCGGAGAGCGGCTCGACCCCTCGCTGGTGACGCCGGCGCCGGCCCAGGGCGCGCTCGCCGCCCAGGCGCGCCGAGGCGACAGCGCGCTGCTCGGCGTGCTGCGGAGCTTCGACAACCCAGCCGTCCGGGTCGCGGTGGAGACCGAACGGGTGGTCCTCGAAGCGACCGGCGGAACTTGCCGGGCACCGGTGGGCGCCCTGGGGCTCGTTGCCGGCGGCCGGATCAGCCTCCTCGTCGGCGGGGTCAACAGCGATGGCAGCGATCGCCGGGTGGAGACGGTGGAGGGGACCGTCGACGAGGCTGACGCACTGGCCCGCGAGGCGGGAAAGAGGCTGGCTGCCGAGGTCGCGCTCAGGTGACCGCCGTCCTGGTCACCCGCCCCGGCGGCCGCGATGACCCGCTGGCCATCGTCCTGGCTGAGCGCGGCTACCGGGTGCACGCTGTGCCGACCGTCGGCACCGAGGCGGTCGAGATAGGCGCCGAGAGCCTGGCCGGATTCGACTGGATCGTCGTGACCAGCGCGGCCGGAGTCGCGGCCCTCCCCATCCTTCCCGAGGAATCCCGTTGGGCCGCGGTCGGGGAGGCGACGGCATCGGCGCTGGAGACAAGGGGAGTCCATGCCGACGTGGTCCCCCGGGTCTCGAACGCGGCTGCGATTGCCGCGGCGATCCCTGAACCGGAGGGCCGGAGGGTTCTCCTGGCACGGGCCGACGCCGCGGCCGAGGACCTGCCCCGCCTGCTCCGCGAGCGTGGAGCCGAGGTGGTCGAGCTGACCGTCTACCGCACGATCGAGGCGCCCGCCGGCTCGGCGGCGGCCCTCGCGCAGGCGCTCGCCGACGACGACCTGGCCGCGATCGTCTTCGCGTCCGGGTCGGCGGTCCGCGGCTACCTCGGGCTGGGCGGGATGCCGGCGCTTCCCGCGATCACGATCGGGCCGCGGACGACCGCCGTGGCGCAGGAGCTGGGCTTCGCCGTCGCCGGCGAGGCCACCAAGCAGACGACCCTGGGCCTGGCCGACGCCGTCGCCCGGGCGATACCCCTGGAGGTGGAGAGGAATGCGTGAGCTGGTATCCCGACTAGAGGTGACCCTGCCGGCGGAGCGGCGGCCCCGACGGCTGCGCGCAAACCCGGCCCTGCGGCGTCTCGTCCGCGAGACGCGGCTCGACCCCGGGCAGCTGATCGCTCCCCTCTTCGTGGTCACGGGCCGCGACCGCCGGGAGCCGATCTCCTCGCTCAAGGGCCACTCCCGCCTGAGTCCCGAGCTGGCCCTGGCCGAGGCCCGGCGGCTGGCGGCGCTCGGGGTCGGCGGCGTGCTCCTCTTCGGCATCCCCGATACGAAGGACGCCGAGGGCACCGCGGCGGCCGATCCGGATGGCCCGGTGGCGGAGACGTTCCGCCTGCTCCGCGAGGCCGCGCTGCCTCTGGTCTCGGTCGCCGACGTCTGCCTCTGCGAGTACACAAGCCACGGCCACTGCGGGGTGCTCGACGGCGAATCGGTGGACAACGACGCCACCCTGCCGCTCCTGGCGCGTGCCGCGGTCGCCTATGCCGAGGCGGGCGCGGACGTGGTCGCCCCGAGCGCGATGATGGACGGCCAGGTCGCCGCCCTGCGATCGGCCCTGGACTCCTCCGGGCACGCGGCGACCGCGATCATGGCCTACGCCTCCAAGCACGCCTCGGGCTTCTACGGGCCCTTCCGCGAAGCAGCCGGCTCGACCCCGGGTTTCGGCGATCGAAAGAGCTACCAGATGGACTCGGCCAACGGCCGGGAGGCGCTCCAGGAGATGGAGCTCGACGCCGATGAGGGCGCCGACATCCTGATGGTGAAGCCGGCGATGACCTCGCTCGACCTGCTCGCGCTGGCCCGCCAGCGCTTCGACCACCCGCTCGCCGCCTACCAGGTGAGCGGCGAGATGGCGATGATCGAGGCCGCCGCCGAGCGGGGCTGGATCGACCGCCGGACCGTTGTCCTGGAGTCCCTCACCGCGATCGTTCGGGCGGGTGCCGGGATCGTGATGACATACTTCGCGGCCGACGCCGCAACCTGGCTCCGCGAGACTCGGTGAGCGACACCCGATTCGTCCACGCCCTTGCCCTCGGGGTCGACCCGGCCTGGCGCCGGCTGCCGGCGGAGGAGCGCTGCCGGGGCGCGGAGGAGCTTGCCGCCGCCCTTGCCGCCGGCTCCGAGGTGACAACCTTCAGCTACTCCTCGATCGGGCTCGAGCCGGGAGCCGACCTGCTCCTCTGGAGCCTCGCGCCCTCCCTCGACGCGCTTGAGGAGCGCGCCGCCGCCGTTCTCCGCTCCGGGTTGGGCGGCTGGCTCACGGTTAGGGAGAGCTTCCTCGGAATCATCCAGCCCTCCCAGTACGTGAAAAAGCCGACGCCCCAGGAGCAGTCGCTCTTCAGCGGCGAGCGATCCCGTTACCTGGTCGTCTACCCCTTCACCAAGAGCACCGAGTGGTACCTCCAGGGCCGCGAGGCACGGCAGGGCATCATGAACGAGCACATGCGGATCGGGCATGACTACCCCGAGATCCGCCAGCTGCTGGCCAACAGCTTCGGCATCGACGACATGGACTTCCTGGTCGCCTACGAGACCGATGACCTCGCCCGCTTCGGTGAGCTGGTCCGGGAGCTGCGCGGAACCGACAGCCGCCGCTCCACCGTACGGGACACCCCGCTGCTGGTCGGCGTCCACCGCCCGATCGCGGAGATCGCATCGCTGTTAGGAGCCCGATGAAAAAGGGCAGCGGAGCTTTGGCTGCGACGCTTCGCGCCGGGCTTGCCTTCGGTCTCTCGCCGACCTTTTTCATCGCCTTCCTGGGCGCTCGATGACGGCGGCGACGGCCTCGACGGACTGGCGGGAGCGCGCCGCCGGACTCTTTCCGGGCGGCGTGAACAGCCCGGTCCGCGCCTACCGGGCGGTGGGTGGCGAGCCGCCAATTTTGGTCCGGGGATCGGGCGCCGAGGTGTGGGACGCGGACGGCAACCGCTACCTCGACTACGTCGGAGCTTTCGGGCCACTGCTTCTGGGCCACGCCCACCCGGCCGTGGTTGCGGCGATCCGGGAGTCGGCGGCGGCGGGTGGCTCGTTCGGCGCCACCGGCCCGGGGGAGATCAGGCTGGCGGAGCTGATCCGCGAGCGGATGCCCTCCATCGAACGGCTCCGCTTCGTCAACAGCGGAACCGAGGCCGCGATGAGCGCGCTCCGGGTTGCCCGGGCGGCGACCGGCCGCGAGCTGGTCATCAAGTTCGACGGCGGCTACCACGGCCACGCCGACTCGCTGCTCGTCGAGGCGGGCTCCGGCGCTGCCACGCTCTCGATCCCGGGCAGTGCGGGTGTCGCTGCGTCGGTGGCGGTGCAGACCCTGGTCGCGCGCTACAACGACCTGGACTCGGTCGACCGGCTGCTCACCGCGAATCGCGCGAAGGTGGCCGCCCTGATCGTCGAGCCGGTCGCGGCCAACATGGGGGTCGTCGCGCCGCTTCCCGGCTTCCTGGAAGGTCTCCGGCGGCTGACCGCCGACGCCGGCGCGCTGCTCATCTTCGACGAGGTGATCACCGGCTTTCGGGTCGCAACCGGCGGAGCCCAGGAGCTCTACGGCGTCCGGCCCGACCTGACCATCCTCGGCAAGATCATCGGCGGCGGCCTGCCCGTCGGGGCCTATGGCGGGCGCGCCGACCTGCTCGACCTCGTAGCGCCCTCGGGAGCGGTCTACCAGGCGGGCACTCTCTCCGGGCACCCGGTTGTGATGGCCGCCGGCGAAGCCGCCCTCCGAGAGCTTACGCCCGAGCTCTACGCCGGGATCGAACGCCGTGCCGACCGGCTGGAAGAGGCGCTGGCCGGCCCGGGCCGAAGCACCGCCAGGGTCGGGTCGCTCCTCACCCTCTTCTTCCGGGAGCGACGGCCGCGCAACTTCGGCGAGGCGAAGGAATCCGACAGCGACGCGTTTGCGCGCTTCTTCCGCTCGATGAAGGGATCGGGCGTGCTGCTGCCACCCTCCCAGTACGAGGCCTGGTTCCTGTCGGCGGCACACGGCGATGAGGTCATCGACGAGACCATCCGGGCGCTTCCCCATTGAGTCGGTTCCTGGACGCCGCCAACCGGCGGCCGGTGGATACGACGCCGATCTGGCTGATGCGCCAGGCGGGCCGCTCGCTGCCCGAGTACCGCAAGCTGCGGGAGCGCTGGAAGCTGGAGGATATCGTCGCCCAGCCGGAGCTGTGCGCCGAGGTCACCCTCCAGCCGGTCCGCAGGCTGGGCGTCGACGCGGCGGTGATGTTCGCCGACATCATGCTGCCGTTGCGGGGCATGGGAGTCGACTTCGAGCTGGTCGAGGAGGTCGGCCCGGTGGTCACCCGGCCGATCCAGTCGGCCGCCGACGTCGAGCAACTTCGGGTCGCGAGTGGCGAGGAGGCGGCTCCGGAGGTAATCAGCGCCGTCCGCCAGGTGGTGGCCGAGTCGCCGGTCCCCGTGATCTGCTTCAGTGGCGCGCCCTTCACCCTCGCCAGCTACCTGATCGAGGGCAGGCCGAGCCGCGACTTCAAGAAGGTGAAGGCCTTCATGTACAACCAGCCGGACGCCTTCGAGCAGCTCCTTGCCAAGCTGGCTGCGACGATGAGCGCCTACCTCACCGCGCAGCTGGCGGCCGGAGCCTCGGCCGTCCAGGTGTTCGACTCCTGGGTCGGAGCGCTATCGGTGGAGGACTACCAGGAGCGCGTCCTGCCGCATACCCGGGCGATCTTCGACGCCCTGGCGCCGCTGGGTGTTCCCCGAGTGCACTTCGGGACCCACACGGCGGGCCTCCTGGAGCTGATCGCCTCGGCCGGGCCTGACATCGTCTCCCTCGATTGGCGGGTGCCGCTGGACCGGGGCTGGGAGCGGGTCGGCCTCGACCGCGGGGTCCAGGGCAACCTCGACCCGGCGGTGCTGCTCGGCCCCGCCGAGCTGGTCCGCGAGCGTGCCCGCGACATCCTGCGCCGGGCCGCCGGGCGTTCGGGACACATCTTCAACCTGGGACATGGGGTGCTCCCCGAGACGCCCCTGGAAAACCTCCAGCTGCTCGTCGAGACGGTCCATCAATGGGAGCCTGCCCGGGTTGGCTGAGATGCGCACCGGGATCCTCTGCATGGCTTACGGGAGCCCGGCCGACGAGGCGGCGATCGAGCCCTACTACACCCACATCCGGGGCGGCCGGCCACCTTCGCCCGACGCGCTGGAGGAGCTCACCGAGCGCTACCGGGCGATCGGCGGGTCGCCTCTGGCCGCGATCACCCGGGCCCAGGCCGCGGCTCTATCCGAGCTGACCGGGCTGCCCACCCTCATCGGTTTCAAGCACGCACCGCCCTTCATCGCCGACGGCGCCCGCCAGGCCGCCGAGCAGGGGATCACCCGGCTGGTCGGCCTGCCGCTGGCGCCCCACTACGCGCGGATGAGCCTGGGCGGCTACCAGCGGGCGGTGGCCGATGCCTGGGACTCCGAGCTCCTCTTCCTGCCCGGCTTCCACGCTCACCCGGCCTTCATCGACGCCGTGGCCTCCCTCCTGCGGGAGGCGATCGCCGAGGCCGCTGCAGAGCGGCTCTTCTTCACCGCCCACAGCCTGCCCGAGAGGATCATCGCCGAGGGCGACGCCTACCAGGACCAGCTGCTGGAGTCCTGCCGCCTCGTTGCGGCGAGGATGGACCTGCCGCCCTGGGAGTTCGCCTTCCAGTCGGCCAGCTCGACCGGCGAGCCCTGGCTCGGCCCGGACCTGCTCCCGGCGGTGGAACGGTCGGGCGCGAAGCGGGTGCTGGTCTGCCCGATCGGCTTCGTCGCCGACCACCTGGAGATCCTCTACGACCTCGACGTCGAGGCCCAGCGATTCGCCGCCGAGAAGGGGATCGAGATCCGCCGGACCGCCTCCTTCAACGACCGTCCGGAGTTCATCCGGGCGCTGGCGGCGGTCACCGGCGAGGCGATGGAAGAAGCGGGCTGGAGCATGGCCGCCTCGCGGCGAAGGTAGGTCACTTGACCCTTGACCAGGGACCCTGCCATCGTTGCGATGACGAAAGCGGGCGATGGTTCGGCCAGCAGGCCAGGAGGGTGTGAATGTTCTTCCGCTTGGCGGCGCTTTGCGCTTCAGCAGCGCTGATCGGGACAGCCCAGGTCGCCCCCGTTTTTGCCAGGTCGGACGACGGCCAGTCGGGGGCCAACCAGCTGGAAAAGATCAACCACATCGTGGTCATCTACCAGGAGAACCACAGCTTCGACAACCTGTTTGGCGGCTGGGAGGGCGTCAACGGCCGGGCAGCGGCCACTCCCGCCCATACCCTCCAGTTGAGCCAGGCCGGTGTCGCCTTCAACTGCCTCAAGCAGGTGGACGTGAACCTCACCTCGCCGCCCCTGGCAGCCACCTGCACCGACACCACGACGGCTTCCCCCTTCACATCGGCGTTCACCAACGCGCCTTTCTCGATCGACGCCGTGATCCCCAGCAGCGCCACCACCTGCCCCGTGCCTGGCGGCGTCTTCTCGGCCAACGGCTACCTCAACGGCACCGGGCTGCCGGGCGGCTGCACTCGCGACATCGTCCACCGCTTCTACCAGGAGCAGTACCAGCTGAACGGTGGTCAGATGAACCGCTACACGACCGGCAGTGACGCTGTCGGGCTCACCCAGGGCTACTACGACAGTACGGCGCTGCCCATCTACAGCTACCTGCACCAGGAGGACCACCCGTCCTACGCGATCGCCGACGACTTCTTCCAGGCGGCGTTCGGCGGCTCCTTCCTCAACCACCAGTGGCTGGTCGCCGCCGCCACGCCGGTCTGGAACGGGGCCGACAACAGCGCCACTGCGAACAACCTCCACTCGGTGGTCGACGCCAACGGGATGCCCAACAGCTACCCCCTCTACACGCCGACGGCGGGCCCCTCGGTGAAGGACCAGGCCCTCACCGTGTCGTGCCCTTCCGGGACGCCGCCGCCGGGTGTTGGTGTCGTCTGCGGCGACTACGCCGTCAACACGATCCAGCCCACCTACCAGCCCTACGCGCCCGGGACGGCGCTCGTCAAGCGGCTGCCGCCCCAAACCGCCCCGACCATCGGTGACCGGCTGAGCGGCGCAGGCATCGACTGGGCCTGGTACGCCGGTGGGTGGTCGAACGCCGACGGCGACGTCGGTGCGCCCGGCTGGAACAACGGCTCGACCTGCGGATCGGCTGCCGCCGCCGGCTCGGTCTTCCCCAACTGCCCGGACAAGCTCTTCCAGTTCCACCACCAGCCCTTCAACTACTACGCGACGTTTGCGCCGGGGACGGCGGCTCGCGCCGCGCATCTCAAGGATGAGGTCGAGTTCCAGTCGCTGGCCGCCTCATCGAGCAAGGCTTGCAACTTGAAGCCCGTGAGCTTTGTGAAGCCGATCGGAGCCGAGAACGAGCACCCGGGCTACGCGGCCGAGACCACCGGGAGCAACCACCTCGTCTCGCTGCTCCAATCGATCGAGAACAGCAGCTGTCGCAAGGACACCATGGTCGTCGTGACATACGACGAGTTCGGTGGCCAGTGGGACCACGTGACGCCGCCCGGACAGGGCGGTGTGGCGGGCGCCCATGACGTGATGGGCCCGGGGACCCGGATCCCGGCGCTGGTGCTTGCGCCCCGCCTGCATGGGTCGTTCGTGACCGACCACGCGCAGCACGACACAACCTCGATCCTGGCGACGATCGAGCACCGGTTCGGCCTGGCGCCGCTGAGCGGGCGCGATGCCACGGTTCAGGACCTGGCAACGGTGTTCAAGGCTCGCCAGTTCGGGGCCGACGACTGACGATCGGAACCTGACCCAGAGGGTGGCCGGCTCAGTCCGGCCACCCTCCCGCCATGGCCCGCATTTCGCCTCGGCGCGTCTTCAGGGAGTCCACAGGTCGGCCGTCTAGCATTCATCTCCGGATGCCGCGGAATCGAAGATCGAGCTATCGCCGAGCCGGAGCCGCAGGCTGGCGGATAAGGCTGCTTCCCAGCCTGTCGGCCCTCCTCCTCGGGATCGCCCTCGCCGCGGGGTCGGGTGGCTTCGCTTACTTCCTGCCGGCCATCATCACGGGTGTCCAGGCAACCGGCCAGTCGGTGGTGACGGCGCTTCCGTCGCCCCTCACCCCAGCAGCGTCACCGGTCGCGCAGGGCCCCTTCACGGTGCTTCTTCTCGGCTCTGACGACGATGCCAAGTTCGATCCCAAGCACGTGCTGACCCAGTCCATGATCCTGGTCCGGGTCGACCCCGCGGCCAAGTCGGTGACGATGCTCTCGATCCCCCGTGACCTCTGGGTGCCCCTCTCGACCGGCGGCTCCGCCAAGATCGATGGCGCCTATTCCTACGGCGGGGCCGGTGCGGCGATCGCCACCGTCCAGCAGAATTTCCAGGTCCACATCGACGAGTACGTCTGGGTGGGCCTGAAGGGCCTCATCAAGCTGATCGACGCCGTCGGCGGCGTCGACATCGTCGCCAGCAACCCCGTGCTGGACGATTACTACCCGAACGACATCGTCGCGAGCAACCCCTACGGTTACAAGCGGGTCGCGGTCCTGCCCGGTCCCCAGCACCTGGACGGAGTCAGCGCACTCGAGTACGTCCGATCGCGGCACGGTGACCTGGAGGGCGATTTCGGCCGCTCACAGCGCCAGCAGCAGGTCCTTCTCGCCATCCGCCAGAAGGCCAAGCAGCTGAATGCCGCCGACATCCCGGACCTTGCCGCGACCTTCAGCGGCGAGCTCAAGACCAGCATGGGCGCCGGCCGGGTGCGCGATCTGCTGCCCCTTGCCGGTTCCCTCGACAACCCCCAAGCGATCCGGCAGTTGGTCCTTCTCTCGCCCTACACGGAGCTCGGGGAGATCGACTCCCAGTCGGTCGTGGTGCCGAACTGGAACCTCATCCTGCCGCTGGTGCACCAGTACTTCCCATGAGGTCCAGGTACGTGCCAACGCTCGTCCTGGTGGTCGTCATGCTGTTCACCGGCGTCGGCACCTACACCTACTTCGGCGCCCATCAGTCGGTTGTCCGCCAGCAGCCCAGGGCGCCGACCCAGGTGTCGCCCCGGCCGCCCGCCTCGCTCCTCACCGGCACCCTCTACCTGGCACAGGCGGGCTCCCTCTACAGCCTTACGAGCGGCAAGTTCCAGCAGCTGACCGCCCCCGGCGGGTGGATGCAGCCGGCCATCCTCGCCAACGGGAGCGACCTCATCGCGGTCAAGCGGGAAGGCTACTACGCGGACGTCTACCGGCTTGGCACGGACGGGCACGTCGTCGCCCGGCTCACCAACAACGTCGCGCCGAGCCGGTTCTCCGACATCGGCTCCAACCACTGGTCCTTCTATCCGACGCTGGCCCCGGACGGCAAGACGATCTTCATGAGCTACGACTCCAGCAAGGCGTTCGACTACGAGGTCGACCTCGCGATCTGGCAGATGCCCCTTGCCGGTACGCGCGCGCAGTGGCGCCAGTGGACCTTCCCGAACAACTACACGGGTGGCGACGTGCAGCCGGTTCCGCTCGCTTCCGGGGGCCTCCTCTACGTCAAGTACGACCAGGGCGCCGACGGCAGGAAGGCCGCGCAGATCTGGTACAAGGCGCTGCGGACCGGGAAGGCGACCGCCCTCACAACGCTCGACGACGATTGCTCGGAGCCCTCGTTGTCGCCCGACGGCCGGACGCTGGCCATGATCTGCAGCAACAAGCAGCAGGTCTCCCACCTCGTCCTGGCCGACTTCAACGGCAGCGGCATCGGCCCGCTTCGCACCGTCGTCGCCGACCGCCTTGTCGCGCAGCCGGCCTGGGCGCCGAACGGGAGCGGGATCGCCTTCCTGGCACCCGCGCAAGCGGGCCAGGCGTTCCAGCTGTGGTGGCTGCCGAAGGCCGGCTACGAGGTCCCCAAGCCGGCGCCGTCGCCGTCGGCGAGCGCGGCGGCGAGTCCGTCACCGGGCCGCAAGGCCAGCCCGTCGCCCACTCCCAAGGCAAGCCCCAAGCCCAGTCCGTCGCCCACTCCGGCGGCGCCCATCCAGGTCACCAACGACCTCGGTTTCGACGCTTCCTCGCCGATCGCCTGGCACGCCTGAGAGCGGTGCTCAGGGTGTCTTCGGACAGGCCGACTGCTCGGCGGCTTTGAGAGCGTCCCCGTCCGCCTTCAGCGTGGGGGATGCCGCGCTGTACTCGGCGAGGCCCTTGGTGACCAGGGCGTCGCTGTTGCCGCCGAACCCGATCAGGGCCGTCTTGATCGCCTGGTCCAGGTTCACCAGGTCGCGCCGGCTCTGTACGACGGATGCCGCCAGGCAGTTCGGAAAGCCGCCCTTGTCGATGGCCGCGATCGCCTTCACGAGGGCCGTGTCGGCGTTTTCCAGGGTGCCCCGGCAGGTGACGGAGTGGGTTCCGCCGCAGTCGGTCGGGATCGGGGTCACGGCGGTGGTGACAGATTCCAGCGCCGGGTTGAGGGTGCCGCTGAGGAAGCCGTCGGCCTGCTGGAACTGGGTGCCGGTCGGTCCCGCGTCCGGGCCGCTGAGCGTGGTTCGTGGAGTGAACAGGCCCATCTGCCCCAGCACCTGGACGAGCACGTAAAGGGCGATCAAGCCGAGGATCCCAAGCCCCACGTAGGCGACCAGCCGCCGATTCGCATTGAGTGCGGCGCTGGCCGGATAGAGCTGCTCCATCCAGCTCGACGACCTGGCTCCGGGTGGAGCCTGGAGCGGCGCAACCGGTTGCGGCGCTGGTTGTGGTGGGGGTGTCGTGGCAGCACCGGCGACCCGGCTGGGCACGTCCTCGACCATCGCCTCCGAACGCTCGGTGCGGGGCAGCCAGTTGGGCCACGGCACGTCGGCTTCGCGCGCCGGCGGCGGTGGTGGGGCCGGCGGCGGCTGAGCGGCGGCGGCTGTGGGCTGAGCGGGAGCGGCCGGTGGCGGTGGTTGGGGCTGCGGGGCAAACTCGGGCGGCGGCTGCCAGGCCCCGAACCGGGGCACCTCTTCGGTGGGCTGCGCCGGGCTCGGCGAGGGGGCCGCTGCAGACGACTCTCGGGTCCCCGGCGCCTCGGCGGCGGCCGGCGGTACCTGCCAGCCTTCGGAGGCGGGCTGCCCCACAGCCGCCGGCGGCTGCCATGCGCCCGAAGACGGATCCGCTTGTTTCGCGGGCTCGGGGTTGGCGGTCGGCGGGGGCGGCGGCGGCGGCACGCCGAGGCTGGCGATCGGCTGCCAGGCCTTGCCGTCCCACCACCAGAGCCCGTCTGGCGATCGCAGGGGCCCGGGCGGCGCTTCCATCTCGGCCGCAATCTTCGCCTGAATCGAGCCACGATGCACGGCGAGATCGAGTAGATCCTGGGAACCCAAGGGGGTTCCGCAGGTCAGGCGCCCGGCTGCTGGTCGTCGAGGAATTCCTGGTAGCGGCGGTAGGCGTCCTGCTTGCGGGAATCCACGATCTTGGTGTAGCCCTGGAGCGTGTTCAGGTTGGCGTGGCCGAGCACCTCCTGGACCAACCGCACGTCGCCGCCGGTCACCTCGAGGAGGGTGGTGGCAGTCGTGTGACGGGCCACATGAGGTGATTTGAAGGACCACGCCCCGAGCTCGCGCCGGATCCGGCTGACGATGTGTCGGGCCCCGGCCTGGGTCAGCCTCCGGTTCTTGTCGTCCCGGATCGAGCGGTCGTAGTTGACGAAGAGCGCCATCGAGGTGTCGGTCCGGCCGGTCAGGTATTCCTCGATCGCCTGCTTGGCGTCCGAGGTCAGGAAGACCGGCCGCTGCTTGGAGCCCTTGCCGGTGACGATCAGCCGGGTGCCCTGGCGCGGGACGTCGGTGCGCTCGAGATTGAGCGCTTCGCTGATCCGGCATCCAGTGGAGATCAGGAACTGGACAAGGGCCCGGTCGCGCTTGTCGATGAGCGTCTCCCGGGGCAGCCCGGCCAGCATCCGGGCGAGCTCGCCCGGCTCGATCGGCTTGGGCAGGCGTTCCATCAGCTTGGGCACCGTGATTCCGTTGGAAAGGTCCTTCTCGACGAGCTCCTCGCGGGCAAGCCAGCGCAACCAGGAACGGATCGCGACCAGGGCCCGAGCGCGAGAGCCGGGGCTCTTGAGCTCGCCCGCCAGGTGGCGCTGGTAGGCGCGAAGATCCTCTCGGCGAAGATCTGCCATCTGCAACGAGTGGCCCTTGGCGGCGAGGAAGCCGCCCAGCCGGCGAATGTCGTGGGAGTAAGCCCGGACCGTGTTCGGGCTGCGGTTGGCCTCCACCTGGAGCCAACCGAGGTATTCGTCTGCCGCGGCTGAGAAGTCGAGTGCCATGGCTGCCGCCGGGGCAAGCATAGTCAGATGTGGATCGGCCGTCCTCTTGCCGGCGCTGGGCGCGACCTCAGCGAGCGGGCCCGGAGCGCGATCCAGGGGACGCTTTACGAGCGCTTGGCGCTCCGCCGGACCCTTTTCTCCGGGGCGCGGTCGAGGTCGCCTTCGAGGCCGGTTTGGACGCCGGGCCGATCACCGGCTCGGGCTTCACCTCGCGGTAGCCGACGCCCTTCGCGGCGTCGATCGTCGTCGGCCCGGCGCTGCGGTTCACCTTGATGTGGATCTTCTCCGGCGCCTGGGGCCGCTGCTTCGGGATGCGGATCCGGAGCATCCCGTTCTCGAGGCTCGCCTCGGCCTCCTCGAACCGGCACTCGACCGGGAGCATCACCTGGCGCAGGTACTCGACCGAGCGGATCTCCTGGTGGAAGTAGTCGTCCTCGGCCACCTCCGAGTGGGCACGGAGCGTGAGCACCCCGTCGTGGAAGCTGACGTCGATGTCGTCGGGCTGGACGCCGGGCAGCGCCGCCTCGATGAGGAGGTCGCTCTCCGACTGGTGGACGTTGATCGGCATCGGCTCCCCGCGGCCGTGGGCCGGCTGCTGCGCGGCCGCCTGCAGCATCTGCTCCAGCATCTCGCGGACGGGGTTGTTGTCATTGAAGCGCCAGCGGATCATCACAAACTCGCCTCCACGGAAATTCTAGGGTCGTGAGCCAGAAGGTCGGCGACAATCTGGCCGCGTCCGGAAACGGCCCTGCTTTAATCTCCTTCCGGTGGTGCAGATCCAGCGTCTCTTCGGGACGCGCGTCATCGTCCTGATGCCGCTGGCGATCGCGCTCAACATCGTCCTCGGCTCGCTGGTCGGGCAGGTGCTCCGGCTGCCGATCTACCTTGACTCCATCGGGACGATCCTGGTTGGCGCGCTCGCCGGGCCGATACCAGGCCTGCTCACGGGGGTCCTGACCGACCTCCTCTGGGGCTACGCGATCCCGCCGCCGGTCGGCTCGCCGACCGTCGGCCCGTTCTCGATAACCGCCGGCTGCATCGGCCTGCTGGCAGGCATCCTCGGCCGGTTCGGCATCTTCGGGCCCTGGCCCGGCCGCGACCGGCGGACGCTCCTGCTGACCGCCGGCGCCGTGCTCCTGGTGATCGCCATCACCGCTTACACCTACAGCCGCGCCTATGCCAGCGGCCAGGCCTTCAATTCGACGACGGGCTTTGCCACCGGCGCCTTCGGCGCATCACGGATCGCCTTCGGGATCGTGATGCTGGTCTTCGCCGGGTTGGCCGTCTACGGGCTCTTCATCCGCCGCGACCTCGGCGCCGTCCTCGCACTGGCAGCAGGGCTTGGGATCGGCATCGTCGCGGCCATCGTCTCTGCGCCGATCGCCGCCTACGTGTTCGGAGGGGTGACCGGCTCCGGCACCGATCTCCTGGTGGCTGCGTTCCGGGCCGGCGGGGCCGGCCTCTACGGCGCGGTCCTCCAGCAGGGCCTGCTCTCCGACCCCCTCGACAAGATGATCACCTGCTTCGTCGTCTATCTCGTGGTCGCCGGCCTGCCCCGCCGGCAGCTGCTCCGCTTCCCCAATGGAGAGCGACTCGCACCCGACGGTTAAGCGCGAACTCAACCCGGCGACGAAGTTGGTGGCCGCCCTGGCGGCGGTGGCTCTCGGGCTCATACTGCCGGCCTGGGGAGCCGGTCTGATCGTGCTCGCGTCCTTCCTGCTCGCGGCGGCGGCTCGCAGGCTGCGAGCGCTCCTGCTGGTTTTCCTGGCCCTGCTACCGATCCAGCTCTCAGCCCTGGCCATCAACGCCCTCTTTCCCGCCGGCGGCAACCGCGCCTTCGGGTTCGAGGCCTCGCTCCGCCTGCTGGCCGTCGTCCTGCCGCCTTCGCTGCTCTTCCTGACCACCGCGCCGGACCGGCTGCTGGCCGACCTCGAGCGGCGCGGCCTTTCGCCGGCCGCAACATTCGTGGTGGCCGCGGCTCTCGGCGCAGTGCCCCGGATGCGCGAACGCGCGCAGCGGGTGGGAGATGCGTTGCGGGCCCGTGGCCTGGACACCGAGGGCAGCGTAGCCGCCCGGCTGCGCGGGGTCGCGCCGCTGGGAGCGGCCATGATCCAGGGGACGTTGGCGGAGGTCGAGGACCGCACGCTGGCGCTCGAGGTGCGCGGTTTCCGCTCCGCCCGCCGCCGGACCATCCTTCGGCCGCCTCCCGACAGCGGGGCTGAGCAGGCTCTCCGCTGGGCACTGCTGGTGGTCGCGCTGGCGACGATCGCGATCCGGGTCTGGTTTCGGTGATCCGGCTCGAGGAGGTCAGCTACTGGTATCCGGGGCAGGCGCTGCCGGCGGTGGCCGGGGTCACCCTCGAGGTGGCGCCGGGCGAGGTGGTCGGGCTCACCGGTGCGAACGAGTGTGGCAAGACGACCGTCTGCCTGCTTGCGGCCGGCCTGGCGCCGCGGGTCGTAGGCGGCCGCGTCGAGGGGAGGATCACCCTGCCGGCCGGCGCCGCCATGCTCTTCGACGCCCCGGCGGCGCAGCTCACAGGCCTTCACACGACCGTTTTCGACGAGGTCGCCTTCGGGCCCTGCAACCTGGGTCTCCCCATCGCCGAGGTCGAGCTGCGCACCCGGTCCGCTCTTGCGGCGCTCGGGATCGCCGGGTTCGCCGGACGGCATCCCGACCACCTCTCGGGCGGCGAACGCCAGCTCGTGGCCCTGGCCGGCCTGCTTGCCATGCGGCCGTCGCACCTCGTGCTCGACGAGCCGCTTGGCCGTCTCGACGAGGAAGGGTCGGCGCTGGTCGCCGCTGCCATCGGAGCCCTTGCCGCGGCGGGGACGGCGCTGCTGGTGGCCGAGCACCGGCTCCCCTTCCTGGCCGAGGTGGCGACGCGGGTCGTGGCGCTGTGATCAGCGTGGAGTCGCTGGTCCACCGCTATCCGGACGGGACGCCCGGGCTCGCCGGCGTCGACCTCCACGTCGAGCGAGGGGAAGCGGTCGGGCTTGCCGGCCGTAATGGCTCGGGCAAAACGACCTTGCTCCGCCACCTGGTCGGGCTCCTTCGGCCAACCTCCGGGAAGGTGCTGATTGACGGGGACGACACGAGGGCGCGGCGGGTCTCCGCGCTGGCGCGTCAGGTGGGCCTGGTCTTCCAGGAACCGGCCGACCAGCTCTTCCGGAGCAGCGTTAGAGGCGAGGTCGAGTTCGCGTCCGCCTCGGAAACGGCCGCTGACGCGGCCCTCGCCACAGCCGGGCTCGGCGATCGGGCCGGAGCGCACCCTTATGACCTGGGTTACTCGCAACAGAAGCTGCTGACGATCGCCGCGGTGGTCGCCATGGGCACTCCCATCGTCGTGCTCGACGAGCCGACCCTGGGCCAGGACGCCGCCGGCCGCGAACGCGTTGCCGATTTCCTGCGCCAGCTTCGTGCCGCCGGCCGGACGGTGATCGTGGCGGGGCACGACCGCGCGCTGATGGCTGCCGAGCTCGACCGGACGCTGCTGATGGTTGCCGGCCGGCTGGGTCCTTAGACCGTGTGCAGCTCGAGGGAGCGGTAGATCTCTCTCGTCGCGGAGGAGAAGTTGAGGGTGTAGAAGTGCAGCCCGGGGGCCCCTTCGGCGAGCAGGTCGCGGCAGAGCTCGGCGGCAAGCTCGATGCCGACCCGGCGAAACTCCTTCGGGTCGTGCTCGACCCGGGTGAGCCGCGCGACGATGTCGGCGGGCAGCTGGTAGCCGGACAGCTCGGCCATCCGGGTGATCGACTTGAGGCTGGTCACCGGCATGATCCCCGGGATCACCGGCTTGTCGATCCCGAGGGCGGCGAGCTCCTCGCGAAGCCGGAGGTACTCCTCGGTGTGGAAGAAGAACTGGGTGATCGCGAAGTCGGCGACCGCGAGCTTGGCCGCCAGGTGACGCCGGTCGCTGGCGCGGTCGGGCGAACGCGGGTGGCCGGCCGGATGGGCGGCGACGCCGACGCTGGCGCTGCCCCGGGATCGGGCGAGCTCGACCAGCTCGAGGGCGTAGCGAAGCTCGCCGGCGGGCTCGTCCGCCACCGGGTCGCCGCCGAGCGCCAGGAGGTTCTCGACGCCGGCCCGGTTGAAGTTGTCGACGATCTCGGTCAGCTCCTCCCTGCTGTGGGCGACGCAGACGAGGTGGGGCATGGCCGTGATGGCGGTCGTCCTGAGGATGTCGACAACGACAGCGGTGGTCCGCTCTCGCGAGCTGCGGCCGCCGCGGTAGGTCACCGAGACGAAGGAGGGATGGAGGGGCTGGAGGTCCTTGATGGTGGACTCCAGGCGGGCCTGCTCCTCGTCCGTCTTCGGTGGAAAGAACTCGAACGAGAAGGTCGGCCCGTTGCCCAGCAGATCGGCAATCCGCGCCACGACAGCCCAGTGTAGGGAAGGTGCTCCCTGCTAACGTCCGGCAATGGAGTTTCCGGTCAAGCCGCGCCTGCGTGGCTGGTCACATGCGGTCGGCGCTGTTTTCGCCGTGATCGGGGCGGGCGCGCTGATCATCCTCAGCCGCGAGCAGCCCGCCAAGGCGGTGACGATGGCCATCTACGGCCTCAGCCTGGTCCTGCTGCTGGCGGTGAGCGCCGTCTATCACATCGGCACCTGGCGGCCCCGCGTCCGCGCCGTGCTGCGCGGCCTCGACCACGCCAACATCTTCCTGTTCATCGCCGCCAGCTACACGGCCGTCGTCTTCAACGCCGTCACCGGCTACTGGCGGATCGGGATCCTGGTCTCGATCTGGCTCCTCGCGGTGATCGGGATGGCGACCCTCACCGGTGCCATCGACCTTCCCCGCTGGGCCGTTGCCGGCCTCTACGTCGGGCTGGGATGGGTGGGCGTGGTCGCGGTCCCGCAGATCGCCAGCTCGCTCGGGCTTCCCGCGCTGCTCCTGATCCTGCTCGGCGGCCTGCTCTACTCGACGGGTGCTCTCGCCTATGCCTTCAAGCGGCCGCGGTTATGGCCGGCGACCTTCGGCTATCACGAGGTCTTCCACCTCCTGGTGCTCGGGGCGAGCGCGAGCTTCTTCCTGGTGATGGCCCTCTACGTGGTGCCCTTCCGCCAGTAAGAACCGTTCACCGGCGGAGAGTCGGAGAATGCCCCTCCGGCGCTGCTTTTGCGGCGCCACCTCCCCATACATGGGGAGGCAAGGCTTGCCGGCTCGGGTGGTCTACGCCTTGGCGCGGCGCAGAGGTTGGCCGACCCAGTGGAGGAAGCCGAGGAGCTCTCGGTAGGACTGGATCATCGAGGTCTCGTAGTAGGAGACGCCGACCTCGCCGCAGAACTCGCGGACGATACGGTGCGCCGCGCGGACCTGGTTACGGGGCATGGCGGGAAAGAGGTGATGCTCGATCTGGTAGTTCAGCGAGCCGTACCAGAGGTCGGTCGCAGCGCCAGAGCGTACGTTGCGTGCGGTCAGGACCTGGACGCGTAGGAAATCCAGCTTTGCCTCATCATCGATCTGCGGCATGCCCTTGTGGTTGGGCGCGAAGACGGACGCCATGTAAAACCCCGCGACTCCCTTGTGGATCACGATCACGAGCAGGGCCAGCCAGGGGCCGAGGAAGAAGACCAGCAGGCCGACGTAGGCGATCAGGTGGCCTGCCATCAATCCGAACTCCAGCCCACGGTGCTTCGCGGTCCGGCCGAGCAGGAAGGCGATGCCCGACACATGCATGCTGATCCCGAGGAAGAAGAGCATCGGGAAGAAGGCGAACGCCTGGTAGGCGGCCAGCCAGCGCATCGGCCCACGCCGCTCCAGCGCCTGCTCCCGGTTGTAGGCGATGGCGAGGTTGTTGATGTCGGGGTCGTCATCGACGTGGTTGGGGCTGGCATGGTGCCGGTTGTGCTTGTCGACCCACCATCCGAAGCTCATCCCGAGCAGGCCGTTGCCGGTCAGGTAGCCGACCAGGTGGTTCTTCCAGTTGTCCTCGAACATCTGCTTGTGGCCGGCGTCGTGGAGCTGGAAGCCGAGCTGGCCGGAGACGAAGGCGAGCGCCACCGCGTCGAGCGCAACCAGCCAGGGATTGTGGACCAGGACCAGCAGGAGCAGGCAGACGGCGAGCATCCCGAGGTTGGTCGTGATGCACAGGGCGTAGTACCAGGGTTGTTTGACGAGAAGCCCGGCGTCTTTCACCCGGCGCTTGAGCAGGGCATAGTCGGAGGTCTGGGGAGGATCTGGCTGCGCTCCCGCGCCGACACCGACGCGGGTTTGGAGCACCGATTGTGACTCTACGCCCTTATTGCGGCGGTTGTTGCGAAAGCGGCCTGCCGTGGCGACGGAAGGAGCGACTTAGGGACTCGTGCTTGGGCTCGGGACGGGCAGGACCTGTCCGGGAACCGCGCCTGGGCGCAAACCTGGACGGAAGCCGGGTACCCGAGGCCGGACCTCGCCCCCGGGCCCCTGCTGCCAAGGCCCCCGCATATTCTCGGATTGGACCGTGCCGGGGCCGCCGAAAACGACGCCGAGGCCGCCGAGCAGCAGACCGCCCGCCATCAGCGCCAGGGCGGCGACGAGGAGCGTCCGCTGGCTCACGGGTTCTTCTCGAGCGCAGCCCGGGCCTTCTCATAGTCCCCGACAGTCGTCTCGCCGCGGGCGAGGCGCTCATCGAGGATCTGCCGAGGAGTGAGAGGCGCCGGAGGCGGAGGTGGCAGTACGGTCTGCCGTCCGGCGAAGGATCGAATCGCCCAGATGACGAGGACGACCAGGCCTCCCCAGAAGAGCAGGGCGCCGAGGAGGAAGAAGATATGCCCGGGTCCGAGCATCATTAGCGAAAAGCGTGATGGGCCAAGCTGAAGCGAGCATTAACGCCGAGCTCGCCGTCGTCTGTGGCGCGTCGGGCGGCCTCGGGCGGTCGCCCCGGACCGCATCGCCAGCGCGATCGCCTTCCTCTGCAGCGACGAGGCGATCGCCGTCATCGCATCGATCGTCCCCGTGCACGGGTCGTTCTGACGCGGGTAAGTGAGCTAACGTGAGGTCCTCGCCGCCGCCTGGCGGCGGGTTCTCTCGTTTCATTGGCGGGAACCGTTTGTTTCATTGGTGGGGGACGAAACCAAATGGTTGGCACGGAACACTCGATCGAGCGCGGAAAGGTCCACTACAAGTGGGACAACAGCCTCGAGCCGGCGATTGAGGTCGAGCCGGGGGACGTCGTCCATTTCGAGGCCGAAGAGGTCACCGACGGCCAGATCAAGCCCGGTTCGCCTGCCTCGGCACTGACCAGCCTCGACTTCAACCGGCTCTACCCGCTGGCCGGGCCCGTCTTCGTCAAGAGCGCGGAGCCGGGCGACGTCCTCGAGGTGGAGATACTCGAGCTGCGTCCGCTGGAATGGGGCTGGACCGGCCTGATCCCCGGACTCGGGCTGCTGGCGGCCGACTTCCCGGATCCCTACATCCGGTACTTCGACCTCTCCAACGGTGAGAGCACAGCCTTCGGCGACAGCATCCGGATCCCGCTCCAACCGTTTTGCGGGACGATGGGCGTCGCCACCGACGAGCCGGGCCAGATCGATGTGCTGCCACCCACCAAGGGCGCAGGCAACATCGACACCCGCCATCTCAATGTCGGCGCCAAGCTCTACCTGCCGGTGTTCGTGCGGGGCGGGATGTTCTCGGCCGGTGACTGCCACGGCACCCAGGGCGACGGCGAGGTCTGCGTCACCGGGCTTGAGTGCCCGATGGCGGTCAGCCTCCGCTTCAACGTCGTCAAGGACCGCACCATCAAGCCGTGGCGCTACCAGTTCCAGACGCCGCCCGGTTCGCTTCAGCCGAAGTCCGACACCAAGGGTTACTTCGCTACCACCGCGCTCGGCCCCGATCTCATGGAGAACGCCAGGAACGCGGTTCGCGACCTGATCGATTGGCTGGGTGAGGAGCACGGACTGAGTCGCGAGGACGCCTACGTTCTCTGCAGCCTGGCGGCCGACCTCAAGATCAGCCAGATCGTCGACCAACCGAACTGGGGGGTTTCCGCTTACCTCTCGCTGGCGGTCTTCAAGGGCTGATCGATCACTCGCGGCAGGTAGCGAAGGTAAACGACGCCGGAACCGAACGCGTGGGTTTCGACGAGCCGCAGGTTCAGCGGCTGGTCGAGCGGCGGGAAGAATGGCTTGCCGCCGCCCAGGACGACCGGGTGCACGATGGGTCGGTACTCGTCGATCAGGCCGAGGCGCATGAAGGTCGCGGCCAGGTTGGCCCCGGCGAGCGCGAGATCCTTGCCGGGCTTCTCCTTCAGCTTCCTGACCTCTTCGGCGATGTCAGCCTCCCTGATCAGCCGGCTGTTCCAGCCGACCCGGTCGAGGGTCCTCGAGAAGACCAGCTTGGGCTTCTCGTTCCAGATCCTGGCGAACTCGACCTCGTAGTCGGGTACCGAGGGCCCGCTACCCGCGGTCGGCCAGTAGCCGGCCATCACCTCGTAGACCCCCCGTCCGTACAGGAAGGCGCTCGCCTCTCGAGCCTGGTCGTTGGCGAATCGGTGCAGCTCCTCGTCGACGGTTCCCCAATCGAGCTCTGGGTCCGGGCCCTCGATGAAGCCATCGATCGAGACCATCATCGAGTAGATGACCTTCCTCATCGCTGGATTCCGACCATCGGCCCAGTGTAGGTCGGGGATCGGGCTCACCAAGAACCTCAGGAACGGGCAGAGCCCCAACCAGGTCCGGCTTTCTTCGGTCATGGGCGATGAGGGCGATCACACGGTTCACACCAGCAGCATGGCGGTCCGGCCCAGGAGATCGCCACGTGTGGTGCGCACGGAGAAGGCCAGGCTCTGGACTCGGCCGCGAGGCCCGTCAGGTACGCCCGTAGGAGGTGTCACGGCTTCGTGCGGTGCTCACGATGACTCGCGGGACGGCCTGGCGCACCGTCGAGGGCATGGTCGCTTTTTGTGCATCGTGTGCCCGTGAGACAGTCGATGGACCCGTTCTGCGCGGCGGTTGGCTGTACTGCAGCCTCGCCTGCGCACGCGAGCCGGGCGCTTCCACGCTCGCCTGGCAGGGGCGACTCCGGGGCCCGAAAGAGGCGGAGCTCCTCGAGCCGGCTGAGAAGACCGGGAGCATCTCCCGGCTGGCCCTCCGCGGCGCCACGCTAGCACCACGAGCGGCGCTTTACCCCGAACGTGTCCTGATCAAGGCCGGCCGCCGCGGGACGCGGGGTTCGATAGCGGTCAGGAGACCTGGTCGGGCTGCTCGCTGAGCGCGTCTTGGTCGCTCGCGACGAGGGGATCCTCATCGCTCGCCGAATAGCGGTCGCGCACCTCCGCTCCATCGGTGTCCGAGTCGCCCAGGCCTTCCTCCGAATCGGTCGCGATCAGCTCTCCGGCCTGCCTGTCCTCCTCGAGGAGCTGGGCGTAGGCTCGCTCGGCCTCGTCCCAGGTGGGGTACTCCCAGAACTCCGTCCCGGGCGGCACCTCGGCGCCCTCGGTCTCATCGAGTCCGTGCAGGAAGACATAGCCGCGTCCGTTGCCCGAGTCCTGGATCAGCGATAGGAACCGTTCGCCGGTCAGCTCGGCCCGCTGCGCTGCCTGGCCGTTGTTCTCGAGCTCGAAGAGGTGGCTGATGACCTGCTCTTCGCTTTGCTCTTGCATCCAGCCATTCTGGATCAAGCCCAGCATCGAGCGCTTGGCGGTACTAAATTGGAAACGTGCGAATGCCGCTCCATCCGGAGGGGTCCGAATCGCCCGAGACCGCGGACAGCGCCCGGGCTGCCCACTGGCGTGAGTTCTACGACCAGGTCATCAACTTCGAGGAAAGGATCCTCCGCCAGATGATCGAGCTTTCCAGCAACATGGCGGAAGAACAACGCCACTTGGTCCAGGAGACCAACATCCAGCCTCTCGGCGCTTTGATCGACGATTTCAAGCGCCGCCGCCAGCTCTGGCGGCAGAGGGACGCCAAGAGGAAGGAACCAACCGCCTGAAAGGCCGGCGTCAGACGCGGGTCGAGGCGGTACGCTTACCGGGTCCAATCTTCTCGGGGAGGCTTTTGGTTTCGAATGGAACTGCCGCTGACGCCGCTCGAGTTTGCACGCCGGGCCCGCCGTCTCTATGGCGGGCGCGAAGGCGTTGTCGATGGTGATCGCCGATTGACGTACGAGAAGTTTTTCGATCGCTGCGATCGCTGGTCTTCGCGCCTCCAGGCCCTCGGCGTCAAGAAAGGGGATCGGGTCGCCTACATCTCGGGTAACACCGGAGTCAACCTGGAATCTTTCTATGCGGTGCCGCAGCTCGGTGCGGTCCTGGTGCCCATCAACTACCGGCTGACCGCTGACGACTTCGAGTACATCATCAATCACTCGGGCGCCAAGGTGGTCTGCGTGCAGGCCGATTACGTGGAGGCCGTCGAGGGGCTGCGCGGCCGCATCCCCGGCGTCGAGGTCTTCGTGAACCTCGATGGAAAATCGCGGCCGGGCTGGCTGGACTACGACGCCGAGGTCACCTCGGCGAAGCCGGACTACGAACGCCCGGTGATCGACGAAAGCGACCTGCTGACGATCAACTACACGAGCGGGACCACCGCTCGTCCCAAGGGCGTGATGATCACGCACCGCAACGCCTACATGAACGTCATCGGAACGCTGCTCCACCTCCGGCTCGGCGTCGACCAGTCCTACCTCTGGACGCTCCCGATGTTCCACGCCAACGGGTGGACCTTCGTGTGGGTTGTGACCGCCGCGGGTGCGAAGCACATCTGCCTGCCCAAGGTGGATCCGGCCCGGATCTTCCAGCTGCTGCGTGACGAGAACGTGGCGTGGCTGTGCGCCGCGCCCACCGTCGTGATCGGCCTCGCCGGAGCGAGCCCGGAGGTCCGCGGCGAGGTGCCGCGCGGCATCCGCCTGGTGACGGCGGGCGCGCCCCCGGCCGCCGCGACGATCGAGCGGATGGAGGGGGAGTTCGGTTGGGAGGTAACCCAGGTCTACGGCTTGACGGAGACCGCGCCCTTCATCACGGTATGTGAGCCGAGGCCGGAGCACGCGGAGCTGTCCCCCCAGGAGCGCGCCATCGTCAAGGCCCGCCAGGGGGTGGAGATGATCACCTCAGGGGAGCTGACCGTGCACGACCCGGAGGGGCGCGAGGTCGCCTGGGACGGCGAGAGCCTGGGCGAGATAGTGGTCCGCGGCAACGTCGTCATGGACGGGTACTACAACGATCCGGAGGCGACCAAGAAGGCCATCCGTGACGGCTGGTTCCACACCGGCGACGCGGCGGTCATCCATCCCGATGCATACATCGAGATCCGCGATCGGATCAAGGACGTGATCATCAGCGGGGGCGAGAACATCTCCTCGGTGGAGGTCGAGGGCGCCCTCCTCAGGCTGCCCGCGATCCAGGAGGTGGCGGTCGTGGGGATGCCCGACGAACGCTGGGGCGAATCACCGCACGCTTTCGTGGTCCTGAAAGAGGGAGAGTCGGCGACCGAGGAAGAGGTGATCAGCTTCGCCCGCGAGCGACTCGCACACTTCAAGGCGCCGAAGGAGGTGCACTTCGTCGATGCCCTTCCGAAGACGGCGACCGGCAAGATCCAGAAGTTCCTGCTCCGCAAGGGCCAGGCCGCCATCACCCGCCAGTAGCTTCGAAAAGGGCCGTCTGCCGGTCGCTTCCGGCAGACGGCCCCTTGCTTACCGCCGGCCGGTGCTCAGACGCACTTGCTGGCCTTGTTGGACCACTCCTGCTGAACCGTGTAGGCGCCCACCTTCTTCATCTTCCAGCCACAGATGTCCCCGATCTCGCCGTTGTGGTCGTCGTACCAACCCATCCCGGGCACCGGATCCGTTATCGCCTCGCACAGCTCGTGCGAGCTGGTGGAGGTGAGGGCGTCGAAATCCGCCAGCCCGCCGAGGCAGCCGTTGCAGCCGGGATAGGGCATGGCCGCATAGAAGATCTGGCTGTTGATGTGCTCGTGGTAGCCGCAGAACGTGAGGCACGACTTGCCGCCAACTCCAGTCAGGGAGACGCCCGGTGGCAGGTATACGAAGTAGAGGGTGTTCGGCGTGGGTGGCGGAAATGACTTGGTCAGGATCTCCTGCTGGATCAGGTGCCGGACCGTGCTGTCGGTGGCATGCTTCCCGGGGTCGGGCGTGGTGACGGTTGCGGTCCCCACGTGCTTGCCATGCTTGATCGCCTTCCCGGGCACGTTGTACTCGGCCAGCTGGTCGATCAACGGGCTGGCCAGGACAGCGTCGAAGAACTTGTTCAACTTGGGGATCAGCCCGGCCTGGGGCTGCTTCGACCAACTGCTGCCCCAGAAGGCGGTGAAGACCTGGACGCCGGTCAGCAGCGGCCCTCCGCGGTAGGTCAGCTTTGGCGCAACTGCGGGCAGGGCCGCCCCGATCGGCGCGATGAGCTCGTCGATGCCGTGAAGCGGAACCACGCGTATCGGGTCTTCGCGGGCCTGAATGACAGATGCCACGGGATCGCGAGCCATGTCCAACTCCTTGGTGACGCCCCGGCGTCACGCCCAATCGAAAAGCTTCGAGCCTTGCCAGCATTCTGGCACTCGAACCGCCTTTGTCAATCGATTGGCTTGCCGCACGCCAGGATGCCGAAGGGGGAACCGAGGGGAGGGTCCGTCCAGTTGCTTCTGGACGGCCCTCCCTGAGCTTGCTCGGCTAGCCGGCGTCCCGCATCTTGAGGAGTCCGAAGGCTGCACCCTGCGGGTCGGACATGATCGCGAAGCGCCCGCCGGGGAAGTCCTGTGGCTCCAGCATCGTTTGCGCACCGGCGTCGGTCGCCTTCTTGAACGACGCGTCGACGTCCGCGACGGTGAAGTACACCATCCAGTAGCTCGGCACTTCGGCCGGCACCATCGAGCTCATCTCCATCCCGCCCGCGATGCTCTCGCCACCGAGCTGGAACTCGGTGTAGGGCGGATTGCCCTCACCCATCTCACTCTGCTTGTCGTCCCAGCCGAACACCTTCTTATAGAAGGGGATGGCCCCCTCGATGCCGCGCGAGCTGAGCTCGGCCCAGCCGAAGCTGTTGGCAACGCCGACCACCTGTGCGCCCGCCATTTCGTTCGGCTGCCAGGAGGAGATGAAGGCGCCGGACGGGTCCTGGTACACGGTCATCCGGCCCTGGTCCGCGACGTCGAAAGGCGGCACGACGACGGTGCCGCCTGCGGCCTGCACCTTCTTCGCCGTCTCCTCCGAATCGTTGGTGCCGATGTACACCATCCACGCGGAGGGCGCTCCCGGTGTTTGTGCCGGCCCGATCCCGGCGACATCCTTGCCGTCGACCTGGGCGACGGCGTAGCCGCCGAACTTCGGGTCGGGCGAGGCCTCGACCTTCCAGCCGAAGAGCTTTGCGTAGAACTCCCTCGACCCTGCGGGATCGGTGCTCGACAGGTCGACCCAGATCGGCTTGTTCGCTACTGTCGTCTTCGTATCAGCCATCAGACTTCCTCCTGAACCCGAACCCCGGTGGTCGTATCGGTCGCGTCCCGGCCACCCTTCTGTGGTGGGCGCCGCACCGACGAGCCCATTGTGCCATCGTCGCTGTGAGTCGTCCCCTCAGGACTAGAGTGGTCGCACCCGTCCCCTTTCTTGAGAGGTGCCCGCCATGTTCGGAACCGTCGCCAAGATGAAGTTGAAGCCCGGCATGTTCGAGAAGACTCAGGACGTGATGAAGGGGTTCGAGGAGCAGCCGGTCAAGGGCTTCCTGTTCAACGCGGTCTACCGGAGCAAGTCGGACCCGGACGAGATCTGGCTGGTGGTCGGTTTCGAGGACGAGGCCAGCTACCGGGCCAACGCGGAGAATCCGCGAACCGACGAGATGTCCAAGCAGTTCCAGCAGCTGATGGCCGCACCGCCCGAATGGCATGACGGCGAGATCGTCTCGATGACCCGCGCCGAGGACAGGGCCTCGACCTAGCGTCCTGGAACCGAAGTTCCCTGCAAATGTCTGGGC
>DATCPJ010000007.1:0-3364 GCA_036570145.1 Candidatus Dormiibacterota bacterium | reverse complement strand
TGGAGCGCCGTGCTCAAGCTCAACCAGAACATCCCGGCGCCCTTCAACGCGATGGGCGACGGCCTGGCCTACATGGGGGTGCTGAGCGCCTACCGGGGCACCGAGACCGGTGCTCGCTACATGGCCGAGCTGCGCGAGGAGATGGAGTACAAGGTCCGGCACGGGATCGGCACCATCGCCCAGGAGCGGTTTCGCCTCCACGGCGTCGGCCCCGCCTGCTACGCCTACTTTCGCCGCTTCCTGGAGCTGTTCCAGGAATGGGGCGCGGTCTACGTCAACTCGGAGTACCTCGCGTACGCCGGCGGCGGGCTCGACCAGGGCATCCGGTTCGATGTTGAGCGGCCGCTCGAGAGTCTTGCCGAGCAACTGCTGATCACCGGCCGGCGCTCGATGTCGAACATGTTCTTCAGCCAGGACCAGCTGGCCGACGCCGTTCGCGACTGGAAATCGGACGGCATCGTCTATCACTCCGTCAAGAGCTGCCGGACCGTCAGCACCGGGATGGCCGACAGCCGCGAGTACCTGACCAAGACCAAGGATGTCCCGTCGCTCTTCGTCGAATCCGACCTGGTCGACCCACGGCTCTGGTCGGAGGCCCAGTTCAAGAATCGGATCGACGCCTTCTTCGAGGCGCTCGGAGCCCGTAAAGCGGCTGCCCTGGTGGCGGCCAAGAGGTGAAGCAATGCTCGTAGGAGGAGTTGACGTCGGCTCTACCCAGACCAAGGCAGTTGTCATGGACAGCCGGCGCCGTGTGCTGGGCCGGTCGCTGATCGACACCGGGGGCATCGTCACCGCCGCCGCCGAGAACGCCTTCCAGCTGGCGGTCGCCGACGCCGGTGTCGAGCGCTCCGAGGTGGCCTACGTGGTGGGCACTGGCTACGGCCGCTACAAGGTCACGTTTGGCGACACCCAGGTCACCGAGATCAGCTGTCATGCCCGCGGCGGGCAGTATCTGTTCCCCAAGACACGCACGGTCCTCGACATCGGCGGCCAGGACACGAAGGCGATCAAGATCGGGCCGGAGGGCCAGGTCCTCGACTTCTGCATGAACGACAAGTGCGCGGCCGGCACCGGCCGGTTCCTTGGCGCCGCCGCCATGGCGCTCGACATCCCGCTCGGCGAGCTTGGCCCGCTGGCGCTGATGGCCAAAAACCCGGTCAAGATCACGACCACCTGCACCGTCTTCGCGGAGACCGAGATCATCAACTGGCTCGCGCGCGGGAAGAAGGTCGAGGACGTCCTGATGGGAGTCCACCAGGCGATCGCGACTCGCAGCATCTCCCTCCTGCGCCGCGTCGGCGTCGAGGATGAGGTCACCTTCACCGGCGGCGTCACCCGCAACAACGCGATGGTGAAGATCCTCGAGGAGATGCTCGAGACCCACCTCAACGTCAGCGAAGAGGCGCATTACATGGGCGCCATCGGCGCCTCGCTCTTCGCCCTCGAGAAGGCGCTGTCGGGAGCCGCCGGCGCTGTCGAGGCGATCACGGTCGGCGCCAAGCTTGACTCCGCCCGCGCCGTGGTGAGCGACTGTGCGGTCTGTCCCGAGCTCCCCGATCGAAAGGTCAAAGGCACCCGGGACCGGATCGCCAAGCCGCCCCAGCTGATCCAGATCGCCCGGGCGCGGGAGGTGGCGAAGCGATGATCACGGTTGTCGGCATCGACGTCGGCGCGACCTACACCAAGGCGCTTGCGCTCGACGAGGAGAAGAACATCATCGGCCGCTCGATGGTCAAAACCGGATTCGACCTGGCCGGGGCTGCCGAGCGCGGATACGCCGAAGTCCTCGAGTCGGCGGGCCTCGCCGAAGAGGAGGTCGACTACGTCGCCTCGACCGGTTACGGCCGCTACGTCGTGCCCATGCGAGACCTCCAGATCACCGAGCTGACCTGCCACGGCAAGGGCGCCTTTCACCAGTTTCCCAACACCCGGACGGTGCTCGATGTGGGCGGCCAGACGGTCAAGGCGATCAAGCTCGACGAGCGCGGCAAGGTCCGCTCCTTCCGCCTCAACGACAAGTGCGCTGCCGGCACCGGCGCCTTCCTCGAGAAGACGGCCCGCTACATGGGACTCGACCCGGCCGAGATCGGCTCGCTGGCGATGGTCTCCAAAGAGCCGGTGACGATCTCCAGTGTGTGCGCCGTCTTCGCCGAGTCCGAGGTCATCAACCACCTGACCAGCGGTACCAAGCCAGAGGACATCATGTACGGCGCCGTGCTCTCGCTGGCCGGCCGCGCCCACCAGCTGATGAAGCGCGTCGGCATGGAACCGGAGTTCACCTTCTGCGGCGGGATGAGCCGCAACGAGGCCTTCGTCAAGGCCATCAAGACCGAGTTGGGAGCTCCCGTCAACGTGCCCGACGGCGATCTGGGGCACTTCAACGGAGCCCTTGGCGCCGGCCTGCTCGCCCTCGATCGGGTGCGCAAGCTGCAGGCGGCCGGGGAATGGACAGGACGCAGCCGGCGGGTTGCGCAAGGAGCCGTCGCATGAGCAGCTTCACCCCTCGCCCGGCGGCCGGCTTCGGATTCGAGGAGATCCTCTACCAGAAGGCGGACTGGGTCGCCCAGATCACCATCAACCGGCCCGCGGTCTACAACTGCTACACCTCGCGGACCCTGCAGGAGATGACCCAGGCGTTCCGCGACGCCGCCTGGGACGACTCCGTCGCGGTTGTCGTCCTGACCGGCGCCGGCGAGAAGGCGTTTTGCACCGGCGGCGACGTGGCCGAGTACCAGTCCGAGTACCTCGAACGCCCGCGCGACTACTGGAAGTACATGGGGATCTTCCAGGAGTGCCACGACCAGCTTCGCAATCTCGGTAAGCCTGTGATCGCCCGCATCAACGGGATCGTCGCGGGCGGCGGCAATGAGTTCAACATCGCTTGCGACCTGGCCGTCATGGCCGATCACGCCACCATCCGCCAGGTCGGCACACGGGTCGGTAGCGTCGCCGCCGGAGGCGCGACCCAATGGCTACCACTCATGATCGGCGATCGCCGCGCCCGCGAGATGTTGTTCACCTGCGACCCGATCGACGCGGCGACCGCGCTCGACTGGGGCCTGGTCAACCGCGTTGTGCCCTACGCCGAGCTCGATGCGGCGGTGGATGCGCTGGCGCAGAAGCTGATCGACAAGTTCCCCGAGTGCACCCGCTACACGAAGCAGTCGGTCAACTACTGGAAGGACCAGGCCTGGGCCGCCTCGGTCGGACATGCCCGCGATTGGCTGAGCCTCCACTTCGCCACCCTCGAGCCCTGGGAGGGCATGACAGCCTTCGTTGAGAAGCGTCAGCCGGACTACCGCGGCATCCGCCGCAAAGCGGCGGAAGGAGGCTCGAGCGAATTCGTCTGGGGCCCCTATTCGGG
>DATCPJ010000006.1:0-2856 GCA_036570145.1 Candidatus Dormiibacterota bacterium | reverse complement strand
GCAGAAGGCGATCAAGCGCCTCAAGGTCGTCGAGGACTTCCGCAAGTCGGGCGCCAGCCCGACCTGGATGGTGCTCGACGTGCTGCCGGTCATCCCGCCCGAGCTGCGCCCGATGGTCCAGCTCGACGGCGGCCGCTTCGCCACCAGCGACCTCAACGACCTCTACCGGCGCGTCATCAACCGCAACAACCGGCTCAAGCGACTGCTCGAGCTGGGTGCGCCCGAGATCATCGTCCGCAACGAGAAGCGGATGCTCCAGGAGGCGGTCGACGCCCTGATCGACAACGGCCGGCGCGGCCGAGCGATCACCGGCACCGGAAACCGGAAGCTGAAGTCGCTCTCCGACATGCTCAAGGGCAAGCAGGGCCGGTTCCGGCAGAACCTGCTCGGCAAGCGGGTGGACTACTCGGGACGGTCGGTCATCGTTGTCGGCCCGGACCTGAAGCTCCACGAGTGCGGCCTGCCCAAGAAGATGGCCCTCGAGCTCTTCAAGCCCTTCGTCATGCGCGAGCTGGTCAACAAGGGCTACACCCAGAACATCAAGTCGGCCAAGCGGATGGTCGAGCGGATGCGGCCCGAGGTGTGGGACGTCCTCGACGAGGTCATCCACGAGCACCCGGTGCTGCTGAACCGCGCGCCGACCCTTCACCGGCTCGGCATCCAGGCCTTCATGCCGGTGCTCGTCGAGGGCTCGGCGATCCAGATCCACCCTCTGGTCTGCCACGCCTTCAACGCCGACTTCGACGGTGACCAGATGGCGGTCCACGTGCCGCTCTTCTCAGGCGCCATCGCCGAGGCGCGCAACCTGATGATGTCGAGCCAGAACATCCTGAGTGCGGCCGACGGGCATCCCGTCGTCTCCCCGACACAGGACGTCGTTCTCGGCTGCTACTGGCTCACCGCGACTCGCCAGCAGGCGCCCAAGGATCACACCAAGCTGCGGGCCTACAGCTCGCCGGAAGAGGTTGTGCTCGCCCTCCACGAGGGCGGCGTCCACCTCCACGACTGGGTCAAGGTCCGGATCGCCTCCCACGGCCGGGCCGACGGCACCGGGACCGCGTCCCTGGTCGTGACGACCCCGGGTCGGGTGATCTTCAACCAGGTGCTCCCGATCGGCCTCGAGCCGAGCGAGGGCGTCGACGAGCCGGGGCTCGAGTTCCAGAACCACCACCTCGACCGCAAGGCGCTCCGCGTCCTGGTATCGAAGATCTTCCGCCTCTACGGCAACGAGGTGACCGCAACGGTCAGCAACGACCTGAAGCGGGTCGGTTTCCGCTACGCGACGCGGGCCGGCATCACGATCTCGGCGCTCGACATCCCGGCTCCCAAGCAGAAGGCCGAGATCCTCGAGCGGGCCGACAAGGAGGTCGCCGACGTCGAGCGGATGTACCGCCGTGGCGTCATGACCGAGGAGGAGCGCTACCGCAAGGTCGTCGCCATCTGGACCCAGGCCACCGACGAGGTGGCCAAGAACACCGAGGACAGCTTCGACAAGTTCAGCCCGATCTGGATGATGATGGGCTCGGGCGCCCGCGGCAACATCCAGCAGGTGCGCCAGCTGGCCGGCATGCGAGGCCTGATGGCCGACCCCACGGGCAGGATCATCGACCTGCCGATCAAGGCCAACTTCACCGAGGGCCTCACCGTGCTCGAGTACTTCATCTCGACCCACGGCGCCCGCAAGGGCCTCGCCGACACCGCGCTCCGGACGGCCGACTCCGGGTACCTCACCCGGCGCCTGGTCGACGTCGCCCAGGACGTCATCGTCCGGGTGGAGGATTGCGGCGCGACCAACGGCCTCTGGATCCGGAACGTCACCCCGGACGTCGCCCGCAACGAGCCGATCTACGAGAAGATCGCCGGGCGGGTCGCCGCTGACGACATCGTCGTCGCCGGCAACACCCTGGTCGCGGCCGGTGAGACGATCACCGACGAGGTCGCCCGGCAGGCGATCGCAGCCGGGGTCGGGCAGGTCAGCGTCCGCTCGATCCTCCTCTGCGAGGCTCGTGAGGGCGTCTGCCGCAAGTGCTACGGCCGCAACCTGGCGACCGGGAAGCTGGTCGAGATCGGGGAGGCGGTCGGCGTGATCGCGGCCCAGTCGATCGGCGAGCCGGGCACCCAGCTGACGATGCGGACGTTCCACACCGGCGGCGTCGCCGGCATCGACATCACCCAGGGCCTTCCCCGCGTGGAGGAGCTGTTCGAGGCTCGCATCCCCAAGGGCAAGGCGATCATCTCCGAGATCGACGGCGAGCTCGAGATCATCCGCGACGGCCAGACCCGCAAGGTCAAGGTGACGAGCAAGGAGGAGTTCGAGATCTCCTACCCGCTGGAGGCCGGCATCGTGCCGCTGGTCAAGAACGGGGAAGAGGTGATGGAGGGTCAGGAGCTGGCCCGCCACCCCGCCAGCGAGGCGCTGATCCGGACCCGGCACGCCGGGATCGCCAAGGTCGGCAAGAAGGAGATCACCGTCAAGACGGTGGACGAGGAGTCGCGCGAGTACCTGATCCCGCACGGCGCCCGGATCCGCCCGGAGCTCGAGCGGCGCGACCACAAGGTCAGCATCAAGGCCGGCCAGCAGATCACCGAGGGCTCGATCAGCCCCCAGGAGCTGCTCCACATCCTCGGCAAGGAGGCGGTCCAGACCTTCCTGGTGGACGAGGTCCAGCGGGTCTACCGCTCGCAGGGCGTGGACATCAACGACAAGCACATCGAGGTGATCGTCCGGCAGATGATGCGGAAGGTCCGCATCGACTCGGCCGGCGACACCAACCTGCTCCCGGGCGAGATCGTCTCGCAGTGGGAGTACGAGGAGGCCAACGCCGCGGCGCTGGCCGAGGGCGGCGAGCCGGCCAC
>DATCPJ010000005.1:0-37305 GCA_036570145.1 Candidatus Dormiibacterota bacterium | reverse complement strand
ACCCGAGCCTTCGGCTCATCCACCCCGACACGCCGTCGCTGCCGCTCGTCGAGGAGACCCTTCGGCTGGCGGGCCTCCTCCACGACATCGGCCACGGCCCGTTCGGCCACTTCTTCGACGAGAACTACCTGGACCGCTGGGGCATCGACCACGAGGTGATCGGCCGGCGCCTGATCACGACCGAGCTCGCCCCGCTGATCGATGGGCTGCGAGCCTCGCCGCACGGCGACTTCGAAGCGGGCGAGAGCGTCGATCCGCGCTGGGTCGCCTACCTGATCGCCAAGGACGACCTCGAGGGGTTCAGCGCGCCGGCCTGGCTGGCGGTGCTGCGGCCGCTGCTCACCGGGCCCTTCAGCGCCGACAACATGGATTACGTTCCTCGTGACTCCTACATCTGCGGCGTGGCGACGGGTCCGGTGGACATCCAGCGCATCCTCCACTACTCGTTCATCTCCGAGCAGGGCCTGACCATCCACGACCACGGCGCGGAGGCCCTCTTCATGTTCCTGAGCGCGCGACTCTACCTCTACAACCAGGTCTACTTCCACCGGACAGTGCGCCGGATCGACCTTCAGCTGCGGGAGATCTTCCGGCCCACGATGGACTTCATCCTGGGCGGCAACCCGCTCGAGCTTTTGGCGCGCTACCGGCACGTCAACGAATGGTTCCTCATGGATGAGGTCGACCGTTGGGCGCGTGGCGAGGAAGGCGCCGAGCGGGAGGCGCTCGGCCGCCAGTGGGGCGACATCGTCGCCCGTCGGCTCAAGTGGAAGCTGGTCTACTCCAGCTACATCGAGTCTCGGGACCTCGATACCGGCCTCGTTGCGCTCGGCCGCGAACAGTTCGCCGGCCGGATCCGGGAGCAGCTGCCGGAGCGCCTTCGCTCGACCGAGTTCGAGGTGGACATCGCGTCGCAGGGGACGAAGGCCTTCAACCCGCTGACCGAGGAGACCGATGTCGTCCTCTATGACCCCCTCGACGGCCGCTACGAGCGAAACCGCGTCATCGACCTCTTCCGGCGCCTCCCGGTCCGGATCTCGCTCTGCCGAATCTTCGCCCGCGACGATTCCCACCGCGACGATCTGATCGCGGCAGCCGATCGGGCGCTCGCGCTCGGCTAACGCTTCCAAGGAGAAAGAACGAGATGGATCTTGCCGTGCCGGTCTTCCTGTTCCTGGTCGTCGTGCTCATCGCCCTCGCTGTGATGAGCGTCCGGATCGCTCGCGAGTACGAGCGCGGCGTCGTCTTCCGCTTCGGCCGGCTGATCGGTCTGAAGGGCCCCGGCCTCTTCCTCATCATCCCCTTTGCCATCGACCGCCTGTTCAAGATCGACCTCAGGGTGATCACGCTCGAAGTGCAGCCGCAGGAGGTCATCACGAAGGACAACGTGACGATCAAGGTGAAGGCGGTGGTCTGGTTCCAGGTCGTCGATCCGCGGGTCGCCGTGACCAAGGTCGCCAACTACTACCAGGCGACGACCCAGGTTGCCGAAACCACGCTCCGGGACACCATCGGCCGGCACGAGCTGGACGAGCTGCTCGCCCACCGCGATCGCATCAACGCTTCCCTGAAAGAGGTCATCGACCGCCAGACCGAGCCCTGGGGGATCCAGGTCTCGATCGTGGCGGTGAAGGACATCGAGCTACCCCAGACGATGCAGCGGGCGATGGCGAAGCAGGCCGAGGCCGAGCGCGAGAAGCGCGCCAAGGTGATCACGGCCGAGGGCGAGTACCAGGCATCGCAGACGCTCGCGAACGCGGCGCGGGTCATCCAGACGGAGCCGGCCGCGATCGCGCTCCGCTACATGCAGACCCTGGTCGAGATCGGCTACGAGAAGAACACGACGATCATCTTCCCGCTCCCGATCGAGCTGATCCGGCCGATGCTGGAGGCGGGCGAGAAGCTGCGACCGCTTGCGCCCAAACCTGCCGCCCCCGGACCCGAGCCCTTCCTGAAGGAGGACTAGGTCGCCCTCGTTGTGATCCCCATCGAACGAATCCGCGCCGCTGCCGCCCGCGCCGCACCGCACGTGCTGCGAAGCCCGCTGCTGCCGATCGACGGACACACCCACCTGAAGCTCGACTGCCTGCAGCCGGCGGGCAGCTTCAAGGTCCGCGGCTTCTTCGCGCGCGCCCTCCAACTGAGCGACGAGGAGCGCGCCCGGGGTCTGCTCACGGTGAGCGCGGGCAACGCCGCGGCCGCCTGCGCCTACGTCGCAAGCCGGCTCGGCCTTCGTTGCCGGGTGGTCATGTACGAGGAGGCTCCGGAGGCGAAGAAGGAGAACGTGCGGCGGTGGGGCGCCACCCCGATCTTCCTGACCCACGACAGCGTCCACGCCTGGCTCCACGATCGCGGCTGGGAGGGTGAGCCGGAGACTTTCATCCACCCCTTCGCCGATCCCGAGGTGATGGCCGGCCATGGCGGCATGGCGCTCGAGCTCCTCGAGCAGCTGCCGGAGATTGAGAGGATCGTCATACCGGTCGGCGGGGGAGGCCTGGCCGGCGGCATCGCCTCGACCTTCAGGGCGCTGAAGCCGGCCGTCCGGATCGTGGCCGTCCAGTCCGACGGCTACCCGTCGATGTCGCGGAGCCTGGCCGCCGGAGGACCCGTCGACCTCCCGCCCCACACCATCGCCGACGGCACAACAGCCCCGGTCGACCCGGCCAACCTGGCCCTGCTCCGGGAGGTGGTCGACGAGTGGGTGATCGTCCCCGAGACCCGGCTCAAGCCCAAGCTCGGCGAGCTCGCGGTGCGGGCCAAGGTCGTCGCCGAGGGCGCCGGGGTGCTCGCCTACGCAGCGCTCGAGCAGCTCGAGCCGGGCCCCGTGACGGTCGCCGTCGTCAGCGGCGGAAACCTCGCGCCGTCGCTGCTCGCCGAGTGCCTGACCATTTGACGGAAGGCGACGCGCTGATTGCGGCCATCCGATCGGGCCTGGCCGCGGCAGCAGACCCGGAGCGGGCGCCCCGGATGCAGGCCTACATGAAGTCGCCGATGCCTTATCGCGGGGTCACCTCGCCGGTCAACAAGCCGATCTTCAAGAGGTCGATCGAGGAGCACCCGCTTGCCGGCGCGGCAGCCTGGGCGGACACCGTGCGGCGCCTCTTCCACGAGGCGAGCTTCCGCGAGGAGTGGTACGCGGCGCTGGCCCTGCTCCACCACCGCCTCTACCGCGATCAGCGGACGCCGGCCGCGCTGCCCCTCTATGAAGAGCTGATCGTGGGTGGGGCGTGGTGGGACGTGGTCGACGAGGTCGCGACCGGAGCTCTTCGCGATCTCCTCGCCGCCCATCCCCAGGAGCTGGGAGCTGCCATGCGCGAGTGGTCGGTCTCGCCCAACCTGTGGAAGCGGCGGAGCTCGATCATCTGCCAGGTCGGCCGCCGGCGCTCGATCGACCTCAGGCTGCTCTACGACTGCATCGAGGCCAACTTCGCCGATCGCGACTTCTTCATCCGGAAGGCGATCGGCTGGGCTCTCCGCGACTACGCCTGGGTCGACCCGGACGAGGTCGTCCGCTACGTCGCCGTGAACGAGACGCGGCTCAGCGGCCTGAGCCGGCGGGAGGCGCTGAAGAACGTCGGCGGCAGCCGGTCTAGGTCGCGTTGAGGACCTCGGCGACGATCTCCAGCGCTCGCTGCACGTCACCCGAGTCGATCCCATAACGGGTCACGAAGCGGACCTTGCGGCGGCCGATCGCGACGCCCTTGAGGCCGCGCCTCTCGCATTCCGCCAGGAAGGTGCCCTGCGGCAGCCGCTCGAGCTCGAAGATCACCAGGTTGGTCTGGACCCGGGAGAGGTCGAGCTTGATGCCGTCCATCTCGGCCAGGCCCTCCGCCAGGGTCAGCGCGTTGGCGTGGTCCTCCGCCAGCCGGTCGACCATGTTCTCGAGCGCGAAGAGGCCGGCGGCCCCGAACATGCCCACCTGCCGCATCCCGCCGCCCAGCATCTTCCGCCAGCGCCTCGCTTCGGCGATCTTGCCGGACGGGCCGACCAGGACGCTGCCAACCGGCGCGGCGAGGCCCTTGGAGAGGCAGAAGGTGACGGTGTCGGCGCAGGCGGCGATCTCACGCACGTCGGCGCCGGTGGCGACGGCGGCATTGAAGAGCCGCGCCCCGTCGAGGTGGACGGCCAGCCCGCTGCGACGGGCCTCGTCGGACGCAGCACGGAGGGCGGCCAGCGGCCAGGCGATCCCGCCGTGGTAGTTGTGGGTATCCTCGAAGGTGATCGCGGCGGTCCGCGGGTGGTGCTGGTCCTCGGTCCGGATCGCCTCCGCCACCTGCTCCGGCGCCATGATCCCGGCCTCTGTGCTGACCGGCATGATCTGGATGCCGCCCAGCGTCGCGGCGCCCCCGGCTTCGGCCAGGAAGGTGTGGGCGTCGGCGTCGGCGATGATCTCCTCACCGGAGCGGGCGCTCACCAGGATGCCGATCAGGTTTCCCAGGGTGCCGCTGCTCACGAAGAGCCCGGCCTCCTTGCCGAGCCGCTCGGCGGAGACCTCCTGGAGGCGGTTGACGGTGGGATCCTCGCCGAAGACGTCGTCGCCGAGCGCGGCCGCCGCCATCGCCTCGCGCATCTCGGGGCTCGGCATCGTCAGGGTGTCGGAGCGCATGTCGACAGCGGCCAAGGCCCACCTAATGTAGCTGTCGAATGAAAGCCGACCTGATCCTCGCCGGCGCCAACGTCCGCGCCCTCGGCCGGCGCGGTCTCCAGCCGAGCAGCCACCTCGCCGTGGCGGGGGGGCTGGTGGTCGCCCTCGGCGGCCGCGAGGTGCTCGAGCTGAAAGGTCGCGCGACGCGGGTCATCGAGCTGGCTGGGGCAGCAGTGCTGCCGGGGTTCAACGATCCGCACGCCCACGTCGTCTACCACGCGCTCTCCTCCTACGGCGCCGACCTCGGCGGGAGTCGCAGCGTGGCCGAGCTGCAGCGCCGCCTGGCCGCCGCGGCAGGCCGCCTCGCACCCGGCGCCTGGCTGCTCGGCCGCGGCTACAGCGAGCTCGAGCTGGCCGAGGGGAGGGCGCCGCTGCGCACCGAGCTGGATGCCGTCACCGGCGACCGCCCCTGCTTCGTCGACCACCGTGGCGGGCACTCGCGGGTCGCCAACTCGGCAGCCCTGGCGGCGGCCGGCCTGGGACCCGCGTCGCCCGACCCGCCCGGCGGTGCGCTCGGCCGCGGGCCCGATGGGTCGCTCGACGGGCTGCTCGCCGAGGCCGCGATGCGGCTGGTCGCCGACCACCAGCCAGCGCCGCCCTTTGAGCAGCGCCACGTCGGGGTCCAGGCAACCCTCGAGCTGCTCGCCTCCCGCGGCATCACCAGCGTCGGTGCCGCGGTCAACCGGGGCTTTGCAGACGACCACCGGGTCTATGCGACCTTGGCCGAAGAGGGCCGCCTCCGGGTGCGTGTCAATGAATTCCTCTCCTGGGAGCTGGTCCCCGCCCTGCGCCGGCTCGGCTTCCAGAGCGGCGGCGCCGGTGCGCTGGTGCGGTTTGGACCGGTGAAGGTGTTCGTCGACGGCGGGGCAGGTACCGGCACCGCCGCCTTCCGGACCGGTGATGGGCCCTGGCGGACGCCGCCGGCCGAGCTCGCGGCGCTGGTCCTCGAAGCCCAGGAAGGCGGCCTGCAGGTGGCGGCGCATTGCGTCGGCGACGGCGCCATCGAGGCGTTTGTCAGTGCGGTCGAGGCGGCCCAGGCCGCCAACCCCGGCCGGCTCCGGCACCGCGTCGAGCACTGCACCTACTGCCCGCCCGACCTCCAGCATCGGATGGCGCGGGCGGACATGGTCGCGGTGATGCAGCCGCTCTTCTCGAGTGTCGGCCGGGCGCGCCTCGGCGCGGAGATCGGGCCCGGCGCCGAGCGCCACGTGGCCGCCCACCGCGACCTCCTCCGGGCCGGCGTCGCGGTCGCCTTCAGCTCCGACCTCCCGGTCGTCTCGGACCCGAACCCGTGGGCCGGTCTGGCTGCCGCGGTCACCGACCTGGAGCAACCGTTGACGCCGCTCCAGGCGCTCCGTGCCTACACCGCCGGCGGCGCCTGGACGAGCTTCGAGGAAGGCTTCAAAGGAACCTTGGAGGAGGGCCGGCTGGCCGACTTCCAGGTTTACCCGGTGGACCCGCTGGAGGTGCCACTTGGGGAATGGCCGGCCCTCCGGCCGCGCCTCGTGGCGCTTGCCGGAAGGCCGGTTTCAGGTCGTTTCTCGGATCTGGCTTAGGAGCTCGCCCGGGCGGTGTCGGCAGCGCCGGAAGCCGCAGTCTGAGCGGTGTGGGCTGCTGAGGTCGCCGTGGCCTTGACGGCCGCCGCGGTCTTGCGCGCGGCGGAGCTCGCCGCGCGGCGGGTGCGCGTGGTCGCCGACTTTGCGGCGGTGCTGGCCCGGCGGCTGGTTGCGCCCGACTTGCGGGCCGTCGTCGCGGCGGACTTGGCGGCCGCGCTCGACTTCTTGGCCGCGGTCGCGGTCGATCGGCGAGCCGTGGTCGCGGCCCGCTTGGCCGTGGCCGAAGTGCTCTTCGCGGCGGCGCTGGTGCGCCGGGCGGCGGTGGTCGCGGCCCGCTTGGTTGCCGTGGTCTTGCTCGCGGCCCTCTTCGCCGGTGCCGCCTTACGGGTCGCGGTCCGCTTGGTCGCGGTTGCGGTCCGGGTCCTTCCCCGCGCCGCGGAGCCCGCCGACGAGGCGGCCCGTCGCGCCGAGGCGGTCGCGGAGGCGGTCGCCGTCTTGCGGATGTCGTCGAACTGCTTGGCAAGCTGCTGCGCCTGCTTGCTGAGCTTGGCGAGGTCCTTCTCGAGCACCTTGCGCTGCTTTTCGGTCTGCTTCAGGGCCTCGGTTGTGTACTTCACGACCTGCTTGCGCATGTCCTTCGGAACGAAGTTGAGGGCCTGGTCGAAGATGCTCGGGCTCGAAGACGTACGGCTGCTTTTCTTTTTACTCATTCAGGTAACACCCCCGGTTGGCGGTGGCTTACGTCAGGTGTAGTTTAACGCATTGCGTTATAATTGACACCCTTATGTCAGACGCACCCTACCACCACCTGATCAAGAAGTACTCGAACCGCAAGCTCTACGACACCTATACGCGGCGGTACATCACGCTCGAGGACATCGCGCGCCTGGTGCGCGACGGAGGCGACGTCACCGTGGTGCAGCGTGACACGGGCGAGGACCTGACCCCCGTGATCCTCTCTCAGATCGTCGCGCGCGAGGAGCGCCATGGCGGCACCAACGGCCACCAGGAGGCCGCGGCGGAGGGCATCCAGGAGCGTGGCCAGGCCCTGCTCGACTACCTCCGGCGGACGATCAACATGCCGGCCGAGATCGTGACGGGCGAAGTCGAGAAGCGGGTGGGCGACGTGGAGTCGCTCGTCGACGGCGCGCTCGAGCGTGCCCTCAAGCGCCTGAACATCCCGACCCGCCGCGACGTGATCCGGCTCAATGCGCGCCTCGACGCGCTGGAGCGCCGCCTCGGTGGCGCCGGCTCGGCCGCGACCAAGCGCGCCGCAACGCTGTCCCGCCGGCCGCGTCCGGCTACTGCGAAAGCGCGTACACGAAAGGGCGCGGCCTGAGCACAGCCGCCAGCGAGAGCGCCGCGCTCGCCCGGTAGCCGGCGTTCCTGACGCGCGGGTCCGCCCGCAGCGTCCGCGTCATCTGGTCCGCAGCGCCGGCCAGCTGTGCCGGGTCACCGATCGCTTCGATGATCCATGGTCCGTGGACCTGCTCGCCATCGATCGAGATGACCGCGCTGGAGCGCTCGATGACGCTGCCCATCACGACCCGGTGGCCGGCGACGGAGACCGCTTCGGCGCCGGCCAGGCGCAGGTTGTTGACGGCGTCCTGGAGGTCGATCTCGTTGAGCGCGGCATCGATCGTGATCGTGACCCCGGGACCGCCCACCGGATCCAGGCCTTCGATGATCCGGAGCCGCTTCGCCTCCGCCATCAGCTGGGCGTCGGCCACCACGCTGCCGCCGCCCCGGAGGACATCACGCTGGGTGGTGAGGGTCAGCTCCTCCTGCGCCAGCTGATCGTTGGAGCGGTGGAGGTCGTCGATCAGGAAGGCGAGCGAGGTGTTGTCCTGCCCCTCCAGGCTGCGCGCGACCTCGGCCTGGCTGCGGACCTGGATCACCGTCAGCGCCGTCACCAGGAGGACGACGACGCCCACTATCAGAGGCGTCCGCCGGCGACCGTCAGCCATGGGCGTAGGTGATGTCGAGGGTGGAGTCATAGGAGGGCAGGGAGAGGTCACCGGCACCCTGCCAGCCGACCTGGACCTGGAAGTCCCGCTGCCGGCGCTTCAGGTCGCCGAGGCTTGCCGGTTCGGCCAGCAGGTTGTCCATCGAGGCCCGATTGCCGATCGCGGCCACCTGGAACGGCGCCTGGAGGGCCGGCCCCTGGTCGATCACGACCGCGCCGCCCGACCCGGTGATCCGGGTGGCGGGCGAGATCCTCCGGCCATTCACCGCGACCGCCTCGGCGCCGCCCTGGAAGAGGAGGTTGACGACGTCCTGGATATCCTCGTAATTGACCAGGTAGGCGGTGCTGCCGACCGCCGCCGCGCTGGGCTTGCCATTGCCGAGGGTCACCGTCTCGCCGGGCCCGTGGATCCGGGTCAGGCCGGCGTGGGCACGGAGGTCGCCCACCTCGTCGGCCAGCTGGCGGCTGGAGTCGGAGCGGGCGGCAGCCTCTGCCTCGAGAGTCGCGATCTCCGCCCGGGTGGCCGCGACGCGCGCCCGGGAGGAGGCGTTGTCGCGCTCCAGGCTCTGGACGGTGCTCACCAGCGCCTGGTTTCGTGCGACCTGCGCCGACGGCGGGATCAGCTGAGAGCGGAGCTGGGTCGCGAAGAAGAAGCCGAAGGCCAGCGCTGTCAGCGCGACCACCGGGTACCACCCGATCCGAGTGAGCACCGGCCTGGGAATCGGCATTTCCGCGATGTAGTATCGGCGGCGTGCCCGTCGAGCTGAAGCCCGAGTCCGCCTACTCGACGGCGCAGCATCAGTTCGATCTCGCCGCCGACGTGCTGGACCTTCAGGACAGCATCCGTGCCCAGCTCCGCGAGGTCAAGCGCGAGCTGGTCGTCCACTTTCCCGTCCACCTCGACGACGGCTCGATCGAGCTCTTCACCGGCTACCGCGTGCAGCACAACATCAGCCGCGGCCCGGCCAAGGGCGGCATCCGCTACCAGGCCGGCCTGACCCTCGACGCGGTGAAGGCGATGGCGATGCTGATGACGTGGAAGTGCGCGGTCGTCAGCCTCCCCTTCGGGGGCGCCAAGGGCGGCGTCGACGTGGACCCGCGGAAGCTGTCGCCGGGCGAGCTGGAGCACCTCACGCGGCGCTACGCGACCGAGATCGCGATTCTGATCGGTCCCGAGCGGGACGTCCCGGCGCCCGACATGGGGACCACCCCGCAGATCATGGCCTGGATCATGGACACCCTCTCCATGCACGCCGGCCACTCGGTGCCCGCCTCGGTCACCGGCAAGCCGCTCGACATCGGCGGATCGGAGGGCCGCGATGAATCGCCCGGCCGTGGCCTCACCTTCCTGACCCTCGAGGCTCTCAAGTACCTGCATGTGCAGGAGGAGACGCCGACCGTCGCCATCCAGGGCTACGGCACGGTCGGGCGGAGCGCCGCCCGCCTGATGTCGGAGGCGGGCCTGCGGGTCGTCGCCGTGAGCGATTCCAAGGGGGGCGTCTACAACCAAAAGGGCCTCGATCTCGATGCGCTCCAGGAGCACCGCCAGGTGCGAGGAATGATCGGCGGCTTCAAGAGCGGCGAGGATGTGAGCAACGCCGAGCTCCTCGAGCTGCCGGTGACGGTGCTGGTCCCGGCGGCGGTCGAGAACCAGATCACGGTGCGCAATGCCGACCGCATCAAGGCCCGCCTGATAACCGAGGGCGCCAACGTCCCCACCACACCGGAGGCCGATCGCATCCTGCACGAGCGGGACGTGTTCGTCATCCCCGACATCCTGGCCAACTCGGGCGGCGTGATCGTGAGCTACTTCGAGTGGGTGCAGGACCTCCAGGCCTTCTTCTGGGAGGGCGAGGAGATCAACACCAAGCTCCACCACATCATCACCCGGGCCTTCTACGAGGTGCTCCACACGAGCGTCAACAAGCGCCTTTCGATGCGCACCGCCGCCTACGCCCTGGCGGTCCAGAAGGTCGCCAACGCGAGCGTGGTCCGAGGCATCTACCCCTAGGTTCGACCACCCGATTACGACCGCCGAAGGTTGTGGCAACAGCCGTGGCAATCGGTGGCGGCGGTCGCTAAGGTGGAGGGTGCAGTCCCGCCCACCTGAATCTTGGTTGCCATGGAGGTGGTCGCGTCATGAGCCTGGCCACAGAGCGGCGCGAGCGGCAGGAGCTGGAAGAGCTCTATAGCGACGTGGCCCTCGAGATCCGCTCCCGGACCAAGGTCGATGGGCGGGGCCAGGTCCGGGTGGAGCTGCCAGCCGCCATCCGCAGGCTCCGGCGGCAGGCGCCGATGCTCGCCCTGGAGGCGGTCGGCAAGCTCGCCGCGACCTTACGCCAGGCGACCGGGCGGGAGGTCATCGACATCGCCGCCATGATGGCGATCGTTCAGTTCCTCTACCAGCAGGCGGAGGCCACCAAGCGGGAGGACCTGGCCGACGAGTTCGGCTTCGACCCCGTCTACACCGAGTCCTTCCTGCCCGTCTTCCGCTGGATCTACCACTCCTACTGGCGGGTGGTTACGACCGGCGTCGAGAACGTGCCGGTGCGCGGCCGGGCGCTGCTCGTGGCGAACCATGCCGGGGTGCTGCCCTGGGACGGCGCCATGATCAAGACCGCGCTCTTCGAGGAGCATCCCCAGCCCCGCCATGCGCGCGCGCTGGTGGCATCCCTCTTCTTCGGTCTGCCCGGCCTGTCCTGGTTCCTCCGCCGCACCGGCCAGGCCGTCGGGCACCCCGATGACGCGCACCGGCTGCTCGAGCAGGACGAGCTGGTTCTCGTCTTTCCGGAGGGCGTCAAGGGCACGGGGAAGGGCTGGTCCAACCGCTACCGGCTCAGCCGCTTCGGTCGGGGCGGCTACGTCCAAACCGCGATCCGGGCGGGCGCCCCGATCGTCCCGATCTCGGTCGTCGGGTCGGAGGAGATCTACCCGATGATCGCCGACCTTGGCCCGGTCGCCGACCTCTTCGGGCTGCCCTACTTCCCGGTGACGCCGACCTTCCCGCTGCTCGGTCCGCTGGGGATGGTGCCGCTGCCCTCGAAGTGGCGGATCCAGTTCCACGAACCGATCCGGACCGACCTCTGCGCGCCTGGGGATGCCGACGACCAGCGGCTGGTGATGACCCTCAACGACCACGTCCGCGACACCATCCAGGCAGGCATCCTGGAGAACGTCAAGCTTCGCCGGGGGGTGTTCTTCTAGCAGCCGGTCTTGGCTTGTCGCCGACCGAGCGATTCGCCGGCGGATCGACCCCCGATCAGGCCAAGACCGAGAGATTCGCCGGCGGACCGCACCGGGGCAGGCCGTAAGACGTCGCATTTCGACGCCAAAGCCTGGCCCGTCCTTCCCTTCACTGGATTACCTCCGACGCGCCACGCCTGCGCCTGGCACCCGAATTAGCTCGACCGCGTCTCCTCCGAGCCGGCACCTGCTAGCTCGGGACGTAGCGCCGGATCCGGGCCTCGGTGTTCTCCTCGTGGTCTTCGACGACGTCGATGTAGCGCGCCTGGCTGACCCAGTACTGGACGTCGGAGGGAGTCGGGGCGCCGACCCCGATCGCATCGACGAGCTGCCGGTGGAGCTGCGCCGGGTCGGTCCCGGCAAGCTGGCGGAGGGTGCTGAGGCCGAGCCGCATGAGCACGCGCAGGTGGCGCTGCAGGCCCGAGATCTCCATCAGCGAGGCCTGCTGCCCGAGCGCATAAAGGCGCTCCTCCGGTATCCCGCAGCGCCGCTCGATCCGCTCCCGGTCGATCACCAGGGTGGTCGCATGGATCAGCTGGTTGGTGTGCCTGACCCCCAGCGCCCGGAGCAGCTCGCACTCCTCGTCGGTGACGCCGTGAAGGTACTCGAGCCGCTTCATCATCTCGCTGCCGAGAAGGATATCGGGGTTGCCAGGGTTGTCCTCGGATCGCCGGACCACGGCCGATATAATCTTGGTGCCCGCCCCTCAGTCATTGGAAGAAACACACCCTTGAGCACACTCCAGGCCGACACCGACACCGCGGCTGAGGGACTTGAGATCGGGATCGGCAGGCGAGCCCGGCGCGCCTACGGGTTCGACGAGGTGGCGCTCGTTCCCGGCCGGGTGACGATCAACCCGGACGAAGTCGAGATCGCCTTCCGGCTCGGCGATCTCCGCCTCGAGCTGCCGATCTGGGGCTCGGCCATGGACGGCGTCGTCGACGTCGACTTCGCGATTGCGATGGGTCGCCTGGGCGGTATCGCGGTCCTCAACCTGGACGGCGTCCAGACCAAATACGACGACCCCGCGCCCGTCATCCGCCGGATCGCGGAGGCCTCTCGTGGGGAGGTCAACGCGCTGCTCCGGGAGGTCTACCGGGAGCCCGTCAAGCCGCGCTTGATCGAGGAGCGGATCCGGGCGATCAAGGCAGCCGGCGTTCCCTGTGCGGTCTCCAGCATCCCGGCCCGGGCTGCCGAGCGAGCCGAGACGGTGGAATCTGCCGGGGCCGACGTCCTGGTCATCCAGGGAACCGTCCTGACCGCCCGGCACATCTCCCGCTCCTACACCCAGCTCTCCTTCGCCGACCTCACCCGGCAGCTGCGCATCCCGGTGGTCGCCGGCAACGCGGTCCACTACGCGACGGCGCTGGAGCTGATGGAGGAGGGGATCGCGGGCATCCTGGTCGGCGTCGGCCCGGGCGCCGCCTGCACCACGCGCGGCGTCCTCGGCGTCGGGGTGCCGCAGGTCACGGCGACCGCTGATGTGGCCGCCGCCCGGGAGGAGCACTTCCGGCGGACCGGCCGGCGGGTGGCCGTCATCACCGACGGCGGGATGCGAATCGGCGCGGACGTCTGCAAGGCCTTCGCCTGTGGCGCCGACGCGGTGATGATCGGATCGCCGCTCGCGGGCTCCGCCGAGTCGGCCTCCCGGGGCTTCAACTGGGGCATGGCGACGCCTGACCCCAACCTTCCCCGGGGCACCCGGATCGAGGTCGGCGTCAGGGCCACGCTGGCGCAGATCCTGCGCGGGCCGGCGACCGTCGACGACGGCACCCAGAACTTCTCCGGAGCCCTCCGCTCCGCGCTCGGGGTCTGCGGCGCCGGCGACATCGAGGAGTTCCAAAAGGTCGAGCTGGTGATCGCGCCCACGATCGTCAGCGAGGGCAAGCTCCAGCAGCGAACCCAGCACGTCGGGATGGGCAGCTAGCTCAGGGTGGGAGTCGAGGCGCCGCCCACCCGCGCCACCGTCCTCATCCTCGACTTCGGCTCGCAGTACAGCCAGCTGATCGCGCGCCGGGTGCGGGAGGCGAATGTCTACTGCGAGCTGGTACCCGGCACGACACCCTGGGCCGAGCTGGCGCAGAAGACCCCGTCTGCGCTGATCCTCTCGGGGGGCCCGGCAAGCGTCTACGAGCCGGGAGCGCCACAGGTCGACCCGGAGGCCCTCCGCGCCGGCATACCGGTCCTCGGCATCTGCTATGGGATGCAGCTGATCGCCCACCACCTCGGAGGCGAGGTCGCTCCCGGCACCCATCGCGAGTTCGGTCCCGCCGTGCTCGAGATCGAGGACGCATCCGGGCTGTTCGCGGATCTTCCTGCCGAGATGCCGGTCTGGATGAGCCACGGCGACAACATCCCGCGGATGCCGCCCGGCTTCCGAGCCCTCGCCCGGAGCGCCAACTCGCCCTTCGCGGCCTTCACCAACGAGGCCGGCATCATGGGCATCCAGTTCCATCCGGAGGTGGTCCACACGCCTCATGGCCGGGAGATCCTGCGCAACTTCCTCTACCGGGTGAGCGGCCTCAGCCCGACCTGGACGGCGGGCTCCTACATCGCCGAGGCGGTCGAGTCCATCCGCGCCGCGGTCGCCGGCGGGCGTGTGCTCTGCGCCCTTTCGGGAGGTGTCGACAGCGCGGTCGCCGCGACCCTCGTCCACCGCGCCATCGGCGACCAGCTGACCTGCGTCTTCGTCAACAACGGGCTCCTCCGCAAGGAGGAGGCGGAGCGGGTGCTCGAGGTGATGCACCGCGACCTCGACATGAACATCCGCTACGTCGAGGCGAGCGCTCGCTTCCTCGGCGAGCTGCGCGGCGTCATCGACCCGGAGGAGAAGAGGAGGACGGTGGGCCGGGTGTTCATCGACGTCTTCGAAGGGGAGGCGAAGGCGATCGGCGAGATCGACTTCCTGGCCCAGGGCACTCTCTACCCGGACGTCATCGAATCGACCGCTCCCGACACCGCCGCCAGCGCGGTGAAGATCAAGACCCATCACAACGTCGGCGGGCTCCCAGCCGGGCTCCGCTTCAAGCTCATTGAGCCCCTCCGCTACCTCTTCAAGGACGAGGTCAGGGCGGTGGGCGCCGAGCTGGGGATGCCGGAGGACATGGTCTGGCGGCAGCCCTTCCCGGGCCCCGGGCTCTCCATCCGCTGCCTTGGCGAGGTGACCGAGGAGCGGCTCACGATCCTCCGCGAAGCCGACTGGGTGGTCGTCGACGAGATCAAGAAGAACGGCCTCTACCGCCAGGTCTGGCAGTCCTTCGCCGTGCTCACGCCGCTCGAGACGGTCGGCGTCCAGGGTGACTACAGGACCTACTCGAACGTCGTCGCGGTCCGTGTCGTCACCTCCGACGATGCCATGACGGCGGATTGGGCGCGGCTCCCCTACGAGGTGCTGGCGAAGATCTCGAACCGGATCACGAACGAGGTGAAGGGCGTCAACCGGGTTGTCTTCGACATCACCTCGAAGCCGCCCGGCACGATCGAGTGGGAGTAGTCCCATATGAACACCCTCCCTGCTCCGCGGCTGACATGATCACCCTCCCCGCTCCGCGGGGAGGGCAGGGTGGGGACAGCCAACGACCCTTGAGCCTCGACCCGGCGGCGCCTGGCCTCTGGATCTCCCCACCCTGCCCTCCCCATTTCATGGGGAGGGGGACTAACCGTCCTAGCCTCATGGGCGTATGAAGATCCTTGTCGTCGGTTCCGGCGCGCGCGAGCACGCGCTGGCCTGGAAGTGCATGCAGTCGGTGCTCACCGACCGCGTCTTCTGCACCCCGGGCAACGGCGGCACCGGCGGTATGGCGAAGAACATCCGGATCCCGGCCGACGACGTGGCCAACCTGGTCAAGTTCGCCAAGAGCGAGAAGATCGGCCTCGTCGTCCTGGGGCCCGAGTCGGCGGTCGCCGCGGGGGTCGGCGACGCGCTCCGGCAGGAGGGCATCCCGGTCTTCGGGCCCGGCCGCGACGCGGGCCGGATCGAGAGCAGCAAATCCTTCGCGAAGGAGCTGATGCGTCGGGCCGGGATCCCCACCGCCGATTTCGGCGTCTTCGCCGAGACCGGTCCGGCCCGGGATTGGGCGCGGGCGAGGTCGGGCCGCGTGGTGGTGAAGGCGGACGGCCTCGCTCTCGGCAAGGGGGTCATCGTCTGCGGTTCGGTCGATGAGGCCGAGCGGGCCATCGACGCGATGCTCGTCGAGCACGCCTTCGGCCGCGCCGGCGCCACCGTCGTCGTCGAGGAGCGGCTGGAAGGCCCGGAGGTCTCGCTGATGGCGGTCACCGACGGAAAGCGCGTCATACCGCTTGCCGCCGCCCGCGATTTCAAGCGCGCCCACGATGGCGACAGTGGTCCCAACACCGGCGGGATGGGCGCCTACTCGCCGCTCGCCGACGTGTCAATGGAGCTCGTCACCGAAGCCGTCGAGAAAGTCCTCCAGCCGGTCGTCCGGCAGCTCGCCGCGGACGGCGCCGAGTACCGCGGCGTGCTCTATGCCGGGCTCATGCTGACGGCGCAGGGGATCCGCGTGCTCGAGTTCAACGCCCGCTTCGGCGACCCCGAAGCGCAGGTCGTCCTGCCGCGCCTCAAGAGCGACGCGGTGCGCCTGCTGCTCGAGGCCGCGCGGGGCGACCTCGCACCGGTCGGCGAGCTGGACTGGGACCCGCGGCCCTGTGTCGGAATCGTCGTCGCGTCGGCGGGCTACCCCGACGCCTACGAGACCGGCTTCCCGATCGATGGGCTGGCGACTATCCCTCCCGGCGTGCTCGTCTTCCACGCCGGAACCCGCTACGTCCCGGGCCAGGGCCTGGTCACCTCGGGTGGGCGGGTGCTCACCCTGGTCGCACTTGGCAACACGGTCGGCGAAGCGCGTGAGGCGGTGCTCGAAACGATCGGCCGGGTACGATTCAACGGAGCTTTTCACCGCCGCGACATAGCCCAGGAGGCATCAAGCATTGCCTGACGTCGGAGTGATCCTCGGCAGCAAATCCGACCTTCCTCTGATGGAGAGCTGCACGACGCAGCTGGAGGCGTTCGGGATCGAGTACGAGGTGAAGATCTGCTCCGCCCACCGCGATCCCGCGGGCGTCATGGAATGGGCGAGCAGCGCGATGTCGCGCGGCATCAAGGTGGTCATCGCCGCCGCCGGCGGCGCGGCGCATCTGCCCGGGGTGGTGGCTGCGTGGACCGACCTGCCAGTGATCGGCGTACCGGTCCCGACCGAGCACCTCGGCGGCGAGGACTCGCTCTTCAGCATCGTCCAGATGCCCGCCGGGATCCCGGTCGCGACGGTCGCCATCGGCATCGCCGGCGCCAAGAACGCCGCCTGGCTGGCGGCGCGCATCCTCGGTCTCCAGGACCCCAAGCTCGCCGCCAAGCACCACGAAATGCGAAGCGGCCTGGCCGGCCGCTGATGGCGAAGGCCCGCTCGCGCCCGCGCCTGCGGCTCACCGACACGACCTTCCGCGACGCGCACCAGTCGCTGATCTCTGGGCGGCTGCGGGGCGAGGACATCGTCCGCCTGGCCTCGAAGATGGACAAGGTCGGGTTCTACTCGCTCGAGGCGTTCGGCGGGGCAACCTTCGAGACCGAGATCCGGCTCAACGGCGAAAACCCCTGGGACTACCTTCGGGACCTGAAGAAGGCGGCGCCCAAGACGCCGATCCAGGCCCTGATCCGCGGTCAGAACCTGGTCGGCAACCGCAACTTCGCGGATGACGCGGTCGAGCTCTTCGTGACCCACGCGGCCGCTTGCGGGGTCGACATCTTCCGCATCTTCGACCCCCTCAACGACCTCCGCAACATGGAGGCCGCCATCGCCGCCGCGAAGAAGGCGAAGGCGAAGGTACAGGGGGCACTCTGCTACGCCATCAGCCCCGCCCATAACCTCGAGCTCTGGTGCACGCTCGCCAAGGGCCTCCAGAAGCTCGGCTGCGACTCGCTGGTGGTGAAGGACACCTCCGGGCTGCTCAGCCCGCAGACGACCTGGGAGCTGATCGCCGCGCTGAAAGAGGTCTTCACCAAGGGACCGGTGGCGGTCCATTCCCACTGCTCGAGCGGGATGGCCCCGATGGCCTACATGGCGGCCGTCGAGGCCGGCGCCGACATCCTCGACACCGCCCTGTCCCCGCTCGCCTGGGGTGCGTCGCAGCCGGCCACGGAGAGCGTCGTCGCCGCGCTCGCCGGCGGGGACTACGACACCGGGCTCGACCTGGAGAAGCTGATGGAGATCAAGAACGAGCTTGGTGCGATCACCAACGCGCTCTCCGGTTACTACTCTGCCGCCGACCGGGTCGACGCCGACATCCTCTGGTACCAGGTGCCCGGGCTGATGCTCGACGAGATGATCCAGTCGCTCCGCCAGCACAACGCCGAAGGCCGCCTGCAGGAGACGCTGGCCGAGACCAAGCGGGTCCGCGAAGAGCTCGGCTACCCGCCGCTCGTCTCTCCCCTGCGCCAGATGGTCGCCACCCAGGCGGTCCTCAACGTTGTCGGGGGAGAGCGCTACGCGACCGTCACCAAGGAGCTGAAGGACTACCTCCAGGGCCTCTACGGCCGCCCGCCGGTTCCCGCCGACGGGGATATCCGGCAGCTGGTGCTGGGCAGGGAGGAGCCGATCACGATCCGGCCCGCCGACCTTCTCAAGCCGCAGGTCGCCGGCGCACGCGCCGACCTCAAGAAGGCGGGCTTCCCCGCGAGCGACGACAACGTGCTGATGTACCTGCTCTTCCCATCCCTGACCCTGAGCTTCCTGAAGGGCGACCTTGCCGAGCACACCACCGAGGGCAGGCAGGCGAGGGCCGACGCGGAGGAGGTGGAGGCGGCCGAGGAGGCCGCCGCGGCCGCCTCCCCACCGCCCCAGCCGGCCCCGGCACCGCCCCAGGCCGCGGAGTTTCAGGTCGACGTCGACGGTGAGGTGTTCACGGTGCGGGTGACCGGGGCCGGGATGGCGGTCGCCCCACTTCCGCCCGGCTCCGCGCCGGCGAGCGCTCCGGCAGCGGCCGACAAGCCGGTGGCCGGGCCGGGGAGCGTCTTGGCCCCGATGCAGGGACTGATCGTCAAAGTCCCGGTCAAGGTCGGCGACGAGGTCCAGCTGGGCGATGTCGTCGCCGTGCTGGAGGCGATGAAGATGCAGAACGACATCGTCTCCACCGTGGGAGGCAAGGTGAAGGCGGTGCACGTGAAGGAGGGCGAGGTAGTCGGCCCCAACCAGCCCCTGGTCAATATCGGCTGATGAAATTCCTGCCCATATCTGGCGTTGAGCTCCGGAAAGTCGATCTCGGACTGGCAGGCCGGGAGGAAACTCCATGAAGAGGGGACGGGCGAGGCTTTGGCGGCAAAAGCGACGGTTGACGCCCTTGCACGCTGCGATCCGCCGGCGAATCTCTGGGTCTTGGGCTGTTCGGGCGTCGATCCGCCGGCGAATCGCTCGGTCGTTGGCCTGGCGGGCGTCGATCGGCCGGCGAATCGCAACCAACGCGTCGCACTCCGACGCCAAGACTTTAGGTCGCCACCCCCTTCCCTGGATTCCGTCAGGGCGCGGCGCTGGACAAGGCGTTGCATTACCGTCGGCAGCGTCGCGCCCAATGGGTTCTCGGCTTAGCTGCTCCCGGGATGGATGCCACATGTGGCCGGGAAATTCGGCTCCGGCGGCCAGATGAGGGTTGCCGTCCTGGGGACCGGCAAGATGGGCGCCGCGGCGGCTCGCCGGCTGGCAAGCCAGGGCTTCGACCTCCATCTCTGGAACCGCACCAAAGAGCGAGCCGATGCGGTCGGCGTCGGGGAGGTGTTCGCGACGCCGGAGGAGGCCGTGGCCGAGGTCGACGTCGCCCTCACGATCCTCACCGGACCGCCCGCAGTCCACGCCGTCTACAGGCGCCTCGACCCACGCGGCGAGCGCGTCTACCTGGAGATGAGCACCGCCGGGCCTGAGGTTCCCGAGGACCTCGGGCGGCGGTTCCACCGGTTGGTGGCGGCGCCGGTCATCGCACCGCCGCCGGCCCTCGAGGCGGGCGAGGCGCTCTTCCTGGTGGGCGGACCGGAGGAGGCGATCGAGCAGGGCCGGCCGGTCCTCGAGGCACTCGGGGAGTTCCGCAACGTCGGCACCTACCGGCGGGCGGCGGCGATGAAGCTGATGAACAACACGATGCTGGCGATAACCGCGGCAGCGGGCGCTGAGCTTGTGGAAGCCGGGCTGCGCGCGGGCCTGACCCCGGAGGAGGCCTTCGAATGGGTGAAGCGCCACGCGCCCTACCTCGAGACGCGCGAGTCGGGCTACCTGGGCGGCCCGTACGCGCCGGTGACCTTCGCCCTCAGGGACATGCTCAAGGACGTCGACCTCGGCCTCCAGCTCTTCGCCGGCCCGGACTTCCCGATGCCGATCACCGAAGCCGTCCGGCAGGCGTTCGCCGAGGTCGTCCACGAGCATGGCGACGAAGAGCTGACGGCGGTCCGCGAGCGCTACCGGCCGCAGTGAAGCGCAAGCTCTTCCGCAAGGTCCTGGTGGCGAACCGGGGTGAGATCGCCATCCGCGTCATGCGTGCCTGCCACGAGCTGAACATCAGCACGGTGGCGGTCTATTCGGACGCGGACCGCGACGCGATCCACACCCGCTACGCCGGCGAGGCAGTCCACATCGGGGGCGCCGCACCGAGCGAGTCGTACCTGAACCTGGAGCGGATCATGAAGGCCGCCAAGGACACCGGGTCGGAGGCGATCCACCCCGGTTACGGCTTCCTCAGCGAACGGCTCGCCTTCCCGGAGGCCTGCAAGGCGGCCGGGATCGCCTTCATCGGCCCCCCGGCCGAGGCGATGGACCTCCTCGGCGACAAGCTGGCGGCGCGCCAGCTGGCCAAGCGGAACGGCGTGCCGACGACGCCCGGCACCGACGCCATCGAGGACGTCGAGATCGCACGCCGGGCCGCCCTCGAGATCGGCCTGCCGGTGATCATCAAGCCCTCCGGCGGGGGGGGCGGGATCGGCATGAAGGTGGTCGAGACGGAGTCCGAGCTGGTGGCCGCGATCGAGGGCGCCGCGAACGCGGCTCGGTCGGCGTTCGGCGATGCGACCGTCTACCTGGAGAAGTACATCCACAACCCGCGCCACGTCGAGATCCAGGTGATCGCCGACCAGCACGGCAACGTCGTCCACCTCGGCGAGCGGGAGTGCTCGATCCAGCGCCGGCACCAGAAGATCCTCGAGGAGTCGCCCTCGCCGGCGGTCACGCCGGAGATCCGGCGCCGGATGGGAGAGGCCGCGGTCGCCGCCTGCCGCGCCGCCGGGTACCAGAACGCGGGCACCGTCGAGTTCATCTTCAGCGAGGGCGACTTCTACTTCCTCGAGGTCAACGCCCGCCTCCAGGTCGAGCACCCCGTCACCGAGCTGGTGACAGGCATCGACCTGGTGAAGGAGCAGATCAAGGTGGCGGCAGGGCAGCCACTCTCCTTCGAGCAGGACGAGGTGACCTTTTCCGGCCACGCGATCGAGATGCGGATCAACGCGGAGAATCCGGCCCGCAACTTCATGCCCAACCCGAAGAAGATCCAGCGCTGGGTGGCGCCCGCCGGTCCCGGGGTGAGGGTCGACAGCGGCTACGGCCCGGGCAGCGAGGTGCCCGCCAGCTACGACTCGCTGGTGGCCAAGCTGATCGTCCACGGCGCCGACCGAGCGGAGGCCATCGCCCGCGCCCAGCGTGCTCTGCGCGAGTTCGTGCTGGTCGGGCCGGCCACCACGATCCCCTACCACCGTGCCATCCTGGCCAGCCCCGACTTCAAGTCGGGGAGCCTCACAACCAACTTCATCGCCGAGCATCCCGAGCTGATCGATGAGATGCGCAAGTTCGAGGGCGAGGTCTCCCCGATGGACTACAGCGCCGCGGACCCGCGGAAGATCGCGGCCGCCGTCGCTGCCGTCGCGGCGATGACGCACCGATGAGCGCTGCTCCGGCGCCGGGCAGGCCGTTCAAGGTGATGGCGCACCGTGATCTCTGCGCCCACCACCGCTACAGCCTCCACGCCGACGACGTCGTCTGGCCGGACGGCACGATCACCAGCTACGGCGTCTTCCGGCAGCCGGAGGCGGCCCTCATCGTGCCGCTGACCGAGGAGCGGACGACGTTCATCGTCCGCCAGTGGCGCCACTCCTGGGACACCGATGCCTGGGAGCTGCCCGCGGGAACCAGGGAGGAAGACGAGGAGCCGATCGCGACGGCCGAGCGCGAGCTGGTCGAGGAGGTCGGCCTGGAAGCGAGGCGCTGGGATCTGCTGGGAACCGCCCGCGCCACGGCGGTCTCCACCATGCGCTTTCATCTCTTCCTCGCACGCGACCTTTCCCAGGTCGAGCGAAGGCCCGAGATCTACGAGCAGGACATGGTCATCCGCGAGCTGCCGCTCGAGGAGGCGCTCGAGCTCGCCGCGGACGGCACCATCCAGCACGCGGCCTCGATCGCCGCCCTTTTCCGCGTCCAGCGGGTGCTGGCCAGATGAAAGCTGCCGAGCTGCTCCAGGAGCTGATCCGCTTCGACACCACCAACCCGCCTGGAGCCGAGCGGGCCTGCGTCGAGCGGATCGGAGCGCTGCTGAGCGAGGAAGGGGTCGAGTGGCAGACCTACGCCGCCGCCCCGGAACGGCCGAACCTGGTCGCCCGCCTGCCCGGCGGGCCTGGCCCGGGCCTGATCCTGCAGGGGCATGTCGACGTCGTCACCACCGTCAACCAGAAGTGGACGCGCCCGCCCTTCGGTGGCGAGCTGGCCGACGGCTGGATCTGGGGCCGGGGCGCCCTCGACATGAAGAACGGCGTGGCGATGATGGTCGACGCCTTCCTCCGCGCCAAGCGCGAGAGCACCCGGCTGCCGGGCGACCTGCTCCTCGTCGTCCTCGCCGACGAGGAGGCGGGCGGCCTCGAGGGAGCAGCCTGGCTCACCGACAACCACCCGGAGCTGTTCAGCGGCGTCCGCCACACGATCGGCGAGGGCGGCGGCTACAGCAGCCTGATGGCCGGCGTCCGGTTCTACCCGATCATGGTCTCCGAGAAGCGCGGCTGCCAGCTCCTGGTGACCCTCCGCGGTCCCGGCGGCCACGGCTCGCTGCCGATGCGGGGCGGCGCGATGGCAAAGCTCGGCGAGGTGCTCGGCGCTCTCAACCGGACCCGTCTGCCGGTTCACATCACCGAGCCGGTCCGGCTCCAGCTGGAGGGGATGCGTGACCGGTTCACCGGCGAGCGAGCCGCCCTATTCAACCGGCTGCTCGATCCGGGGCAGACCGACGAAGCGCTCGACCAGCTGGGCGGCGAAGGCCGCAGCCTCGACGCAACGCTCCACAACACCGTCAACGCGACCATCGTGGAAGGAGGCCTCAAGATCAACGTGATCCCGAGCGAGGTTCGCCTCTCACTCGACGGGCGCCTCCTCCCCGGGCAGGGCCCGGAGGACATGCTCCGCGAGGTGCGCGCCGTCATCGGCGATGAGCCGGAGATCGAGGTCGTGAAGGTGGGCCCGGCCCAGCCCGAGCCCGACCTGCGCGGGTTCGCCGTGCTCGCCGACATCATCCGGGAGCTGGATCCGGAAGGAGTCCCCGTGCCCTACCTGGTCAGCGGCGGTACCGACGGCCGCCACTTCGCCAAGCTCGGCATAAGCACCTACGGCTTCACGCCGGTCACCCTGCCGCCCGGCTTCGACGCCTGGGCGACGATCCACGATGCCGATGAGCGGATCCCTGCCGCCGCCCTCGATTTCGGCAGCGAGGCGATCTTCCGGGCGATCCAGCGACTTTGACGGGCAAGAGGGGGCGGCCCCCTCTTCCAAAACTCCCCCTCTCCGCGCGACGCCTTGGTGTCGATTCTGAACAACTCATCCGGCCGGGATGAACCCGGCCTACGCGCAACGCCAGGTACGCGACGACGAATCGCCCGACGAAGGTCCTAACCGCCCCGCTACGGTTTCGGGCTGACCGCCACGAAGTCGTACTCGTAGCCGCCCTGGAGGGACTGGCCCGCGATGTCCTGGATCGACCGGCCGAGCGAGAGGTGGTACTTCTCGCCGGGCTTGAGCTTGGCGGTCAGGGACAGCTTCCGGTTGGCGTAGGAGACCGTCACCGCGACCGCCTCCCCGTCGGTGCCGGTCACGCGGGCGCTGCCGTCAACGGCCCTCGGGTCGAGGTCGCTGTCGAAGACGACGATGACGCTCCCGCTGAGCAGCTGGACCGAGTTGACGGTCGGGCCCTTGCCGAGATCGTGCGGCGCTGAATCGGTGATCGAGCTGATCTTCAATCCGGTGCCGACCGGCAGCAGGACCAGCTGCTCGTCCTGGTAGCGGACCTCATCGCCGCCGGCCTTCGCGAAGATCAGGCGGACCGTGCAGCGGACTTCGGTTGCGCTCGCCTGGCTGGAGATCACGAAGTAGCGCGCGAGGTGGACGTCGGAGGCGAGCGGCGACGGAGTCGTCGGTACGGCGTTGGGGGTGAGCAGGCCGCTCGCCGTGGCGACGTCGTTCTTGATCCGGGCCTGCTCGTACTGGTCGATGACGCTCCCGGCCGCGCCGAGGTCGATCGAGCTCCCGCTGATGGAGAGATCGTCGATCCAGATGACGCCGGCCCGGACGAAGGCGAACTGGCTGCCGCTGGGCCCCCAGACCGGATCCTTGAATGAGCCTTGGGAGAGCTGGTGCAGGCTGCTGCCGTCGGACTTCACGATCGATGCGCCGGTCGGGTCGGCGAGGAGCAGCAGCTTGCCGTCCGGGCTCCAGCTCACCGAGACCGGGGTGGCCGACTTTGCGACCTGGATGCCCGGCGTGCCGTCCGACGCGCCGATGTACGTCGCACCGTCGAGCCAATAGGCCAGCCGCGTCGAGTCAGGACTCCAGGCGAAGCGCTGGCCCGGCGTCGTCCAGGGGATCGCTTTCTGGCTGGCGATGTCGAAAAGGAAGGTGGTGGCCACCACCGGGGGGGCCGCATTCGGTTGGCTCACCGTCGCGCAGATCAGCTTCGACGCATCGGGCGAGAACTGGCAGCCCGCGGCATTGGGAAGCTTCGCGATCGAAGCCCCGCCGGCCGGGCCGACATCGGTGCTGGAGAGGACGAGCGGCTTGCCGCTCTGCCAGCCGATCGCGCTCACGTCCCTCGTGTCGAGGACCTGCGCGCCGGACCCATCGAGCGCCGCCTGGTAGAGCTGGGGAGCGCTGCCCGTCGTCAGGTAGGCGAGAGCGGCGCCGGAAGGCGCGACGGACGCCAGCTTGACGCCGGCCTGGATCGTCTTCAGGCCGGTGCCGTCGGCGTTGACCGACTTCAGGTCCTCGCCATCGATGAAGAGCACGACCTTGCCATCGGGCGACCAACCGACAACCTTGCCACCGGTCCCGGAAAGGGTGTGCTCGCCGGTGATCTGAGGCGGCGCCGGCGGGCTCGGGCTCGGGTTCGGAGTGGGGCTGGGTGAGGGGAGCGGCGCGGTGTTCACGGCGACGACCGCCGCCTGGCCGATCTTCACGCCCGGCGCCGTCTTGGCGTCGGCGGCCACGGTCACGTGGTACTGCGTGTTGGGGGCCAGCTCGCCGGAGGCGGGCTGGATCACGAGGTCGTTGCCGTGCCAGCTATAGGTCACCTGGGTCGCCGGCTCGATCTGGATCGCCTTCTCGACCGACTGGTGGTCCATCGGCTGGCTGAAGCTGACCGTGATCGGCTGGTTCACCATCACCGCGCCGACGCTGGTCACCGAGACCTGGCCGGGTCCGAACCAGTTGCCGCCGTTGCTGACCAGGACGACACCGATCAGCACGACAGCCGCCGCAGCCAGGCCGACGGCCATCCCGGGACCGCTGAAGATGCGGTCAAGGAGGCTCGGGCGCTGATGCGTCTCGTAGCGCTCGTAGGCCGCGTGCATAAGGCGGCGGCGGAGGGCAGGCCGGAAGTTGGGATCCAGCGGCGGCTGCTTCAACCGTGCGGCGCGGAGAAGGTTCACCTGTCGCTCGAGCGCCGGCTCGCGCTTGAACAGGCCCTCCAGCTCGGGATCCTGGTCGCGGCTCACAGCTCCGCCTCCTTGATCACCGAGCGAAGCCTGGTCACGCCGCGATGGATGAGCAGCTTCACGGCGCCCTCGCTCTTTCCCATCACGGCCGCGATGTCGGAGATCTTCATGTCCTCCTGGAACTTCAGTGCGAGGGCGGTTCGCTGGGGAGTCGGGAGCGCCTCCACGGCTCGCCAGATGTCACGGATCTCGGCCCGCTGGAGGGCGGTGTCCTCCAGCCCGGGCCCGGTCGCGGCGAGGTCGTACATCTCATCGAGGTCGACGGTCGGCCGGGTCGCGCGGTAGCGGTCGTTGATCGTGTTGACGGAGATCTGGTACAGCCAGGCCGTGAAGGGACGTCCCGTGTCCTGGTAACGCGGGAGGCTCCGGAGTGCCTTCATGAAGACCTCGGATGTTGCGTCCTCTGCTGCTGTTTGGTCCCTCAACCTCGAAAACACGAACCTGTAGATCTGGCTGAAGTAGCGGTCGTAGAGCACCCCGAAAGCCTCTGGGTCTGCCTTGGCTCGCTCGACGAGAAGCCTCTCGGCCTCCCGCGAGTCGGGGACGCTCATCCGCTCATTTGCCGGATATCGAGGCATGGAACGACGGCTGAGCCGAAGGAGTTACGAACGCCGCACATGGCGGCCCATTATCGGCTGGAGCAGGGATCTCCCTCCCCAGGCGTGGGGAGGGCGGGTTGGGGCCAACCCGCAACCTCCGACTCCGTCCCCGCTGCGTTTAGGCCCGCGCCTGGCCCCACCCTGCCCTGAGTGTCTCCCCGCAACGGGGAGGGGAAAACCGCCCAACTGACTGTCGGTCGGCCCGGCGCCGGAATACCTCTCTATATAATTGCGGCGCCCGACAAGCCCGCCGGTTCTGAGGTACTCACTCCACTCCTTGATCGAGCGTTACTCCCCCGCAGCCATGCGGGAGGTCTGGTCCGACCGCCGGCGGTTCGAACATTGGCTCCAGATCGAGATCCTCGCCGCCGAGGCGTGGGCCGAGACGGGCCGGGTTCCCCGGGAGTCGCTGCCCGCCATCCGGGGCGCGACCTTCGACCTGGAGAAGATCGCCGAGGTCGAAGACCGGGTGGGCCACGATGTGATCGCCTTCCTGACCGTCGTCGGCGAGTCGATCGGGGCGGATTCCCGCTTCCTCCACCTCGGGATGACCAGCTCGGACGTGCTCGACACCGCGCTTGCGCTCCAGCTTCGGGAGGCCGCGGCACTCATCATCGGCGACCTGGAGAAGGTCCACACCGTCGCGGTCGAGCTCGCCATTCGCCACCGGCGGACCCTGATGCCGGGCCGCACCCACGGCATCCACGCCGAGCCGATCACCTTCGGGTTCAAGGTTGCCGGCTGGGTCGCCGAGCTCGAGCGGGCGCTGGAGCGTCTGGGCAGGGCGAAGGCAGAGATCTCGGTGGGGAAGCTGAGCGGCGCCGTCGGCACGCACGCGACGATCCCGCCCGAGATCGAGGAGCGGGTGCTCGGTGAGCTGGGCCTGGCAGTCGACCCGGCCGGCACCCAGGTCGTCGGCCGCGACCGCCACGCGGCGTTCCTGGCCGCACTCGCGCTCTCGGCGGCGACCCTGGAGCGGATCGCGCTCGAGATCCGCCACCTGCAGCGGACCGAGGTCGGCGAAGCCTTCGAACCCTTCGGTCGCGAGCAGAAGGGCTCCAGCGCGATGCCGCACAAGCGCAACCCGGTGCTGACCGAGCGCGTCTGCGGCCTGGCCCGCGTGGTCCGCGGCTACGCCGCCACAGGCCTGGAGAACGTGGCCCTCTGGCACGAGCGCGACATCAGCCATTCCTCTGCTGAGCGGGTGGTCCTCCCCGACGCCTGCTCGCTCGTCGACTACATGGCGATCCAGATGCACCGGGTGCTGGCGGGACTTGAGGTCAGGCCGGAGCGGATGCTCAGCAACCTCGAGGCGGGCGGTGGCGTCGTCTACTCGCAGCGGGTGCTGCTCGCCCTGGTCGATTCCGGGATGAGCCGGGAGGACGCCTACCAGACCGTCCAGTCGGCGGCCATGCGCGCGATGAACGGCGAAGGCGGGTTTCGCGCCAACCTGGAAGCGGACACGGCTGTCCGCGAAAGGCTGGCGGATATCGGTAGCCTCTTCGATCCTGAGCACTATCTCCGGAACATCGACGTCGCCTTCGACCGCCTGAACCTGGGAGTGCCCAAATGACGCCCGGCCCGGCGCTTATGACCACCGACATCGACCTCCCCGTCTACGCCCGGGGAAAGGTGCGTGACACCTACGAACTGCACGACGACCAGCTTCTGATGGTCGCCACCGATCGCATCTCCGCCTTCGACGTGATCCTGCCCAACGGCATACCCGACAAGGGGAAGGTGCTGACCCAGCTCTCGATCTGGTGGTTCAGCCAGACCCACTCCTTCCAGGAGAACCACCTCGTCTCGGGCATGGTCCCCGACCTGCCGGGCAATCTCAAGCACCGGCGGGAGGAGCTGGCCGGCCGCTTCATGGTCGTCCGCAAGGCGAAACGGATCGACTTCGAGTGCGTCGTCCGCGGCTACCTCGCGGGAAGCGCCTGGGCGGAGTACCAGGAGAAGGGCACGATCGCCGGCGAGCCGATGCCGAAGGGCCTGGTCGAGTCGGAGAAGCTTGCCGCGCCGATCTTCACGCCGGCGACGAAGAACGATTCCGGCCATGACGTCAACGTGACCTTCAAGCGGATGACGAAGGACCTCGGCCGCACCCTCTCCGAAAAGATCCGCGACGCGAGCCTCGCCCTCTACGCCTTCGCCGCCGAGGCGGCGGAGAAGAGGGGACTGCTCCTGGCCGACACCAAGTTCGAGTTCGGGACGATCGACAAGCGGTTGATCCTCATCGACGAAGCGCTCACCCCCGACAGCTCCCGCTACTGGGACCGCGCCCTCTGGACACCCGGCGCGACGCCGTCCTCCTACGACAAGCAGTTCGTGCGCGACTGGCTGACGGCGAGCGGCTGGAACCGGGAGCCGCCGGCGCCCGAGCTGCCCGCGGACGTCGTCGAGAAGACCCGGGAGCTGTACCTGACCGCCTACAAGCAGATGACGACGCGCGACCTCTTCTACAAGGAGGAGGTGCGCAGCCGATGGCTAGGCTGACGGCGCGAGTGATCGTCACCCCCAAGCCGGTCGTCAATGATCCCCAGGGGATCACGGTCCGGGGCGGCCTGCACCGGCTCGGGTTCCCCGAGGTGTCCGACGTCCGGGTCGGCAAGTACATCGAGCTGCAGCTCGAGGCGGACGATGAGGAGGCGGCCCGCCTCCGGGTCTCCGAGATGTGCCGCAAGCTGCTCGCCAACCACGTCATCGAGGACGTCCGCTTCCAGGTCGAGCCGGCCGGTTCCAACCACCGTCAGCACGCTTCGGAGCCCACCCCGACCGGATGAGGTTCGGCGTCGTGGTCTTCCCCGGGACGTGGTCGGACCGGGACTGCGGCTGGGTGGTCGAGCATGTCCTCGGCGCCGAGCTGGAGTACCTCTGGCACAAGGACCGCGATCTCCGCGACTGCGACTGCATCATCCTCCCGGGCGGCTTCTCCTATGGCGACCACCTGCGCTGCGGCGCCATCGCCCGCTTCAGCCCGGTCATGGAGTCGGTCGTCGACTTCGCGGCTCACGGCGGCCTTGTGTGGGGGATCTGCAACGGCTTCCAGATCCTCTGCGAGACCGGCCTGCTGCCCGGCGCGCTGATCCGCAACGACGTCTGCGAGTTCCGCTGCGAGTGGACGAACCTGGTGGTCGAGAAGGACGACACCCTCTTCACCTCCGGCCTCGGGCGGCGCGACGTCCTCCGCGTCCCGATCTCCCACGGCGAGGGCAACTACTTCGCCGACCCGGCCACCCTGTCGAGGCTGGAGCAGCACGGCCAGGTCGTCTTCCGCTACTGCCGGCCGGATGGCCTGGTGGTCCCCGAGGCGAACCCGAACGGCTCCCTCCACAGCATCGCCGGGATCGTCAACCGGGCGGGAAACGTCCTCGGCATGATGCCGCACCCGGAGCGCTGCGCCGAGCCCGAGCTGGGCGGCACCGACGGCCTGCGTCTCTTCCAGAGCGTAATGAGCTCCTTCACCGGAGTCCCGGTGTGACAGCGCCAGTTTGCTTCCCCTCCCCATCCATGGGGAGGGCAGGATTGGGCGGTGCAGCAGTCGAGAGCCGACCGACTACGAACAGATACAGGCCGGCGGGCAGCCCCACCCTTTCCTCCCCGCAGAGCGGGGAGGGTGGCGAGGACGGAAAGTGACCGCCACCCTGTCGGCTAAGAAGCTCAAGGAAGTTGCCCTCACGGGCGACGAATACAAGGTGATCGTCGACTTGCTCGGGCGGGCTCCCAACGAGGTCGAGCTCGGGATGATCGGCGTGCTCTGGTCGGAGCACTGCTCCTACAAGACCTCCAAGCCCTTCCTCCGCCGGCTGCCGAGCAGCGGCGCGCGGGTCATCCAGGGCCCGGGCGAGAACGCCGGCGTGATCGACGTCGGCGAGGGCTGGGCGGTCGTGTTCAAGATCGAATCGCACAACCACCCCAGCGCGATCGAGCCCTACGAGGGCGCCGCCACCGGGGTCGGCGGGATCCTTCGCGACGTCGCCGCGATGGGCGCCCGGCCGGTGGCGATCCTCGACTCGCTCCGCTTCGGGCCGCTGCCCGCGAGCCGCCACCTGTTCGAGGGCGTCGTGAGCGGCATCGGCGGCTACGGCAACTGCGTCGGGGTGCCGACGGTCGGCGGGGAGGTCTACTTCGAGGACTGCTACGCCGACAACCCGCTGGTCAACGCCATGTGCGTCGGGATCGTCCGCATCGACCAGCTGCAGCACGCCCGTGCCGAGGGGCCCGGCAACCTGCTACTGCTGGTCGGCGCCGACACCGGTCGGGACGGGATCCACGGCGCCTCCTTCGCCTCCCTCGAGCTGGACGACAGCTCGGAGGAACGCCGCCCGGCGGTCCAGGTCGGCAACCCCTTCCTCGAGAAGTGCCTCATCGAGGCGCTCCAGGAGCTGATCGGCCAGCCGGCAGTGGTCGGGATCCAGGACCTCGGCGCCGCCGGGCTGACCAGTGCGGTCGCGGAGGCCGCCTCGCGGGGCGGCTCGGGCGCGCTGATCGACCTCGACCGGGTGCCCCGCCGCGAGCTCGGGATGTCGCCTTACGAGGTGATGCTCTCCGAGTCGCAGGAGCGGATGCTGGTCGTCGTCGAGCGCGGCCGCCAGGCCGAGATCCTGCCCGTCTTCGAGAAGTGGGACCTCCATGTCGCCGTCATCGGCGAGGTCACCGAGGACGGCCACCTGACCGTCGAGGCGGAGGGCAGGGTCGCCGCCCGCATCCCGGTCGAGGTGCTGACCGACAAGGCGCCCACCCGGATCCTCCAGGGCCGCGCGCCGGACGCCGCCCGGCGGCGCCTCGACCTCGACGCGGTCCCCCCGGTGCCGGAGAGCATCGCCGGCTCGCTGCTCAAGCTACTCGGCCATCCGAACATCGCCAGCAAGCGGTCGGTCTTCCGCCGCTACGACCAGCAGGTCGGCAACGCGACCGTGATCCGGCCGGGCGGCGACGCGGCCATGATCCGGATCAACGGGACGTCGATCGGGATCGCGATGACGACCGACTGCAACAGCCGCTATTGCGAGCTCGACCCCTACCTGGGGGCGCAGATCGCGATCGCCGAGGCCGCCCGGAACATCGTCGCCACCGGCGCCCGGCCGGTCGCGATCAGCGATTGCCTGAACTTCGGCAACCCCGACAAGCCGGAGGTCTACTGGCAGCTGGAGGAGACGACCAGCGGCATGGCGAATGCCTGCCGGGCGCTCGACCTCCCGATCGTGAGCGGCAATGTGAGCCTCTACAACGACACCGACGGCCGCTCCATCCATCCGACCCCGGTGATCGGGATGATCGGGGTGATCGACGACTACCACAAGCGGCTGGAGGCTGGTTTCGCGGTTGACGGCGACTTCGTCCTCATGGTCGGCGCAAGCGGGAACGACCTCGGCGGCAGCCGCTACCTGGAGATCGAGCACGACCTCTTCGCCGGCCGCCCGCCAGAGGTGGACCTGCTCGGCGAGAGGGCCGCCCACGAATACCTGCTCGCCGCCGCGGCCGGCGGCCATCTCCGCTCAGCACACGACGTCAGCGAGGGCGGCATGCTGGTGGCGCTGGCGGAGGCTTGCCTCATCGGCGAGCGAGGCGTGCGCTGCCCACCCCTGGCAACCTCGGCCGACCTCCGGACGGACGCCCTCTACTTCGGCGAGACGCAGGGAAGGTTCGTCATCAGCGCCCCGTCCCGGTCGATGCCCGAGCTGCAGAACCTGGCCCGCCGCCACCGGGTCGAGATCCAGCTGCTCGGCCTCATCGGCGGCGACGCGCTGGAGTTCGAGGGCGAATTCAGCATCCCGCTCGTCGAGCTTGCCGCCGCCTATTACGGCGCCTTCGAGCAGGGAGGAGTGCAGACCTGATGTGCGGGATCTTCGGCATTCACGCCCGCGACGAGGACGTCGCAAACCTCACCTACTTCGGCCTCTTCGCGCTCCAACACCGGGGCCAGGAGTCGGCCGGGATCGCGGTCGGCAACGGCACCGGCGTCAACATCCACCGCGACATGGGCCTGGTCAACCAGGTCTTCAGCCCCGCCACCCTGGGCGAGATGAAAGGGGTCGTGGCCCTCGGCCACACCCGCTACTCGACGACCGGCTCGAGCCGGGCCGAGAACGCCCATCCGATCCCGCTCCGGCACCCCATCCTCGGGCCCGGCGCGATAGCGCACAACGGCAACCTCCTCAACGCGGAGGCGATCCGCCGCGACCTCGAGTCGCAGGGAGTCCAGTTCGAGACCTCGCTCGACACCGAGGTGATGGCGAGGCTGATCGAGGCAACCCATGGCAAGACCTGGGCGGAGGTGATTCGGGGCGCCTTCAGCCGGGTGGTCGGCGCCTACTCCTGTGGCGTGATCACCCCCAACGAGGTCATCGCCATCCGCGATCCCTTCGGCTTCCGGCCGCTCTGCATCGGGTTCATCCCCCATGCCGGGCAGCCGTCACACGTCTTCGCCTCGGAGACCTGCGCCCTCGACACCGTCAACGCGACCTTCGTCCGCGAGGTGCAGCCGGGCGAGATGGTCGTGATGACCGACCACGGCGTCGAGAGCATCATCTTCCAGAAGCAGAGCCGCCATGCCATGTGCGTCTTCGAGTTCATCTATTTCGCGCGGCCCGACTCGATCCTCAAGAACTGCGAGCTGGAGGAGGCCCGGATCCGGATGGGCCAGGAGCTCGCCAGCGAGGCGCCGGTCGACGCGGACATGGTGATCGCGCTCCCCGACTCCGGCACGCCGGCCGCGATCGGCTACGCCGAGGCGTCGGGCATCCCCTTCCGGGAGGGCCTGGTCAAGTCCCGCTACATCAACCGCACCTTCATCCAGCCGACGCAGTCGCTGCGCGAGGCGGGGGTGATGCTGAAGCTCAACCCGCTCAAGCGCACACTGGCCGGGAAGCGGGTGATCGCGGTCGACGACTCGATCGTCCGCGGGACATCCTCCAAGCGGGTCATCGACATGCTGCGCAGGGCGGGCGCGACCGAGGTCCACATGCGGATCTCCTCGCCGCCGATGCGCTTCCCGTGCTTCATGGGCGTCGACATCGGGTCCTCCAAGGAGCTGATCGCCGCCCGCCGCACGGTGCCCGAGATCCGCGACCAGATCGGCGCCGACTCCCTCGCCTACCTCTCCATCCCCGGCCTGATGAAGGCCGTCGGCCGGGGCACCATCGACGAGTTCTGCCGCGCCTGCTTCGACGGCTCCTACCCGGTGGCGGTGCCCCAGCAGCTGGAGATGGACAAGCTGGCGCTCGAGACGCGTTGACCCAGCAGGGGGGTAGGCCGCGCGGAGGCTTAGCCGAGCACGGCCGAAAGGGGGGACGTCCCCCCTTGAAAGAAGGGCTTTCTTACGCCTCCGCGGGCGTCGACATAGCGGCCTACGAGCGGGCGCTGGAACGGGTCAAGCCGCTCCTCGCCGCCACCGCCGGGCCGGAGGTCGCCGCCGGGGTCGGTCCCTTCGCCGGCCTCTACCGGCTGGCCGCGGGCGGCTACCTGGCCGCCTCCACCGACGGCGTCGGAACCAAGATCAAGGTCGCCATCGCGCTCGGCCGTCACCACGGCATCGGCATCGACCTCGTCAACCACTGCGTCAACGACATCGCAACGACCCGCGCGAAGCCGCTCTTCATGCTCGACTACTTCGCCTGCGGCACCCTCCAGGAAGAGGTCTTCAGCGAGGTGCTGGCGGGGATGGCGGAGGCCTGCACGGCGGCCGGCTGCGCGCTCCTGGGCGGGGAGACGGCGGAGATGCCGGGGATGTACGCGCTCGGCGACTACGACCTGGCCGGCTTCATCGTCGGGCTGGTCGCCGAGGGCGAGGTGCCCGACCTCGAATCCGTTCGCGCCGGCGACGTGCTCGTCGGGCTGCCCTCCTCCGGCCTGCACACCAACGGCTTCTCGCTCGTCCGCAAGGTGTTCCACGAGTTCCCGTCCGAGCTTCTCGAGCCGCACCGCTCCTACCAGGAGGAGCTCGCCGCGCTGCCCTGGAAGGCGGCCGCGCACATCACCGGCGGTGGGATCCCCGGCAACCTGCAGCGAGTGCTGCCGCCGGGCCTCGACTACCGCCTCGACCGGGGCGCCTGGCAGGTGCCGGCGATCTTCGGGGAGATCAAGGAGCGGGGAAGGGTCAGCGACGAGGAGATGTTCGGCACCTTCAACATGGGCATCGGGATGATCCTGGTGATGGAACAGGCCCTCGTCCCGGCCGGCTCCCTGGTGATCGGCGAGGTGGTCGCCGAATGAGGCTGGGCGTGCTCGTCTCGGGAAGGGGATCCAACCTGCGCAACCTCGTCGACCGGGGGTTCCAGGTCGTCGGGGTCGCCACCAACAAGCCGTCCTGCGGCGGTGCGGCCTTCGCCCGCGAGCATGGGATCCCGCTCGGGGAGTTCCCCCAGAAGGCGTTCGCATCCCTCGCCGAGCGCGACGCCGCGATGCGCGACTGGCTGCTCGAGCGCGAGGTCGAGCTGGTCGTCAACGCGGGCTACGACCGGATCCTCACGGGTGGCTTCATCGGCACTTTCGAGGACCATATGATCAATATCCACCCCTCGCTGCTGCCTGCCTTCGGCGGTGGAATGGACGCGGTCGCCCAGGCCCTGGCGCGGGGAGTCAAGGTCTCCGGCTGCACCGTCCACTTGGTGACGGAGGAGGTCGACGCCGGCCCGATCCTCCTCCAGGCGGCGGTCCCGGTGCTGCCCGGAGACACCGTCGAGACGCTGCACGCCCGCATCCAGGTCGAGGAGCACCGTATCCTCCCCGAAGCCATCGAGATGCTGAAGAATCGAATTGCCACGGCGCGCGCTCCTCTCCGTTAGCGACAAGTCGGGCCTTCCCGACTTCGCCCGCTCCCTCGCCGCCCTCGGCTTCGAGCTCTACTCGACCGGCGGAACGCTCGAGGCGCTCAAAGAGGAGGGCATCCAGGCCAGCCCCGTGTCCGACCTCACCGGCTTCCCCGAGATCCTGGACGGGAGGGTGAAGACCCTCCACCCTGGGGTGCACGGCGGCCTGCTCGCCCGCCGTGACAAGCCCGAGCACCTGGCGGCGCTGACCGAGCACGGCCTGAAGACGATCGACCTCCTCTGTGTGAACCTCTATCCCTTCGTGGCGACCGCCACCCGCGAGGGCGTGAGCTCCGAGGAGGTGATCGAGAACATCGACATCGGCGGCCCGGCGATGATCCGCGCGGCGGCCAAGAACCACGAGGCAGTGCTGGTCGTGGTCCGCCCCGAGCGCTACGCCGACGTGCTCCTGGAGCTCGGCGGTGGCGAGGTCGCGCCCGAGCTGCGGCGGGAGCTGGCCGCCGAGGCCTACGCCCACACCGCGTACTACGACGCAGCCGTCGCGGGCTGGCTTCGCGAGGATCTGTTTCCGCCTGAGCTGCCACTGGCCGGCAGACTGGTGCAGAGGCTGCGCTACGGCGAGAATCCGCACCAGCAGGCGGGCTTTTACCGGCTGCCCTCGGCAATCGGCGGCCTCGGCACCGCCAAACAGCTGCAGGGTGGCGAGCTGAGCTACAACAACATCCAGGACGCCGCCGCCGCCTTCGCCCTGGTGAGCGAGTTCCAGCACCCGGCGGCCGCGATCATCAAGCACACCAACCCCTGCGGCTGCGCGATCAGCGCCGACATCGCCGACGCCTATCGCCGGGCGTACGAGTGCGACCCCAAGTCCGCCTACGGCGGCGTGGTCGCCGTCAACCGGCCGCTCGACGCGGAAACAGCCGAACAGATCGCCGCGATCTTCGTCGAGGTCGTCATCGCCCCCGGCTTCCGGCCCGAAGCCCTCGAAGCGATGGGGCGGAAGGCGAAGGTGCGGCTGCTCGAGATAGCGCCCGTCCACGCCATCTGGGGCGACCTCGAGTTCCGCAGCGTACCGGGCGGCTTTCTCGCCCAGACGCCCGATCGGGGCCGGCTCGACCCCGAGGTCGCCCAGGTGGTGAGCAAGCGAAAGCCCACCGAGGCCGAATGGGAGGAGCTCGCCTTCGCCTGGAAGGTGGTGAAGCACGTCAAGTCGAATGCGATCGTCCTCGCCCGCGACAGCGCTGCCGTGGGGGTCGGCGCCGGCCAGATGAGCCGGGTCGAGGCGGTCGGCCTGGCGGTCGCCCGCGCCGGCGATCGCGCGAAGGGCTCAGTGATGGCCTCGGATGCCTTCTTCCCGTTCCCGGACGGCGTCGAGGCCGCGATCGCCGCCGGGGTCACGGCGATCGCGCAGCCGGGTGGCTCGATCCGCGACAAGGACGCGATCGCCGCCGCCGACAAGGCCAAAGTGGCGATGGTCCTTACCGGGGTCAGACACTTCCGGCACTAGCCTGAACAGCTTTTGAGATCAGGCGTCACTGGAACGGGTCCGAAACTTTGTGGTGCATGAGAGACTCGGATAGGCCGCTCCGGATGGAACTCGACCTCACCCCGCTCACCGCGGTCTTTCGCGACCTCGTCGCGGCCGCGCCCGAGGCGCCGGCGATCACCCACGAGGGCGTCACCATCACCCGCTCTGAGCTCCAGCGCCGCAGCAACCGGCTCGCCCGCGCCTACCAGGCCCTCGGCGTCCGGGAAGGGACGATGGTGACGATCGCCTTACCAAACGGGATCGAGTTCTTCGAAGCCTGCCTGGCGACCTGGAAGCTGGGCGCGACGCCGCAACCCGTCTCCAGCCGCTCGCCCCGCCTTGAGCTGGAACAGATCGTCGACCTCGCCGACCCGGCCCTGGTCGTCGGCGCCGAGGTCGTCGGCCGCACCTGCGTCCCGATCGGGTTCGAGGCGGCTTCGGAGCTCGCCGCCGCCGACCTCCCAGACCGGGTGTCCGCCGAGTGGAAGGCGCCCACCTCGGGCGGCAGCACCGGGCGCCCGAAGCTCATCGTCTCGGGCCTTCCGGCGGTCGTCGACGTCGCCGAGCTGAGTGCCGAGATCTACCGCATGCTTCCCGGCCGGCCGCACCTGGTGACCGGGCCGCTCTACCACAATGGCCCCTTCAGCGCGGCCATGGGAAGCCTCTTCCTGGGCGGCCACAACGTCGTCATGACGCGCTTCGACGCGGCCACGGCGCTGGCGCTGGTGGAGCGCCACCGGATCGACCACATGTACCTGGTCCCGACCATGATGCTGAGGATCTGGAAGCTGCCGGCTGAGGAGCGGACCCGATACGACCTCTCCAGCCTGCGGATCGCCTACCACCTTGCCGCGCCCTGCCCGCCCTGGCTCAAAGAGGCCTGGATCGAGTGGCTCGGCCCGGATCGCGTCTGGGAGCTCTACGGCGGCACGGAGCAGCAGGTAATCACCGTCCTGAGCGGCTCGGAATGGCTGGCGCACCGCGGCTCC
>DATCPJ010000004.1:0-6229 GCA_036570145.1 Candidatus Dormiibacterota bacterium | reverse complement strand
GGCCCTTCTGAAAGCGCCAGAGCAGGATGCAGAGGATCAGCAGGCCGCCCAGGACGTGGAGGCCGTGGAAGCCGGTCATCGTGAAGAAGGCCGTCGCGAAGCCATTGGCGTTGAAAGCCATCGCCGTGGCGGGATCGGCGCCGATCCAGCTCGGCGCCAGCTTCTCGATGAACTCGTAGGCCTGGCCGATCTCGAACCCGAAGCCGAGAACGATCGTGATCAGCATCCAGATGAGGAAGCGAGGCCGGTTGTCGCGTTGTATGGCCAGGTGTGCGATGTGGCAGGTGGCTCCCGAGCTGAACAGGATGATCGTGTTGATCGCCGGGATAGGGAACCAGTCGACCGGATGACTGCCGGCCGGCGGCCACGGGTTGTGTGAGGTCATCAGGTAGAAGTAGGCGCCGAAGAGCGTCCCGAAGAACATCACCTCGGACGCGAGGAAGATGAACATCCCCATCATCTGCGGCGACTGCCGCGGATAGACGGGGACGTTGTCGACTGCGGTCGCGGTGGTGGCTACCGCCATCTAGTGATGAGTGCCGCCGTGGCCGGCGTCCGCCGGATCGTCTTTCGGGAACAGGCGAACGTCCTCCAGCATCCAGCCGGCGATGGCCAGGATGAAGAAGATCACGCCCATCACGGCGAGCACGATCCGGGCAACCGGCGCGAAGGGGATCGCCGCGAAGGCGAGGAAGAAGATCCCGAGGCAGACCATGATCGGCCAGCGGCTGGAGGGGAAGATGTGGATCCCCAGCTGGTGGGCCTTCTCCTCGAAGTCGACCACGATCACGTTGGCCTCGTCGACCACCGGGGTGTCGTCCCACTGGTGCACGTACATCCGCGAGGGGTCGGCCAGCCGCCAGGTCCGGTAGGCGCGGGCGGCGGCCTGGGCGTTCGGCCAGAGCGGGAACGAGCAGTTCCGGCAGAACCAGCCGAAGCGGGCGGTGAGCAGCCCGCAGCGCGGGCAGTCGATGCCGACGGCGGGGTTTTGCGTGTCGACGTATTCCGCGACGTGCGCCTTCCTTGCAGCCGATTCTAACAAGGGTCGCTCCCGGCGATCGGCCGGGGGGTAGGCCGCGTGGAGCTCCGCCGAGCACGGCTGGCAGGGGGGAACCTCCCCCCCCTCAGATCAAGAAGGCCCCGCTTCTATAATCGGGTGCGGATGACCGGCCTCTCCCGCCGCCTTCGCGTGTCCCTGGCCGTGATCATCGCCGTCACCTCGGTGCTGATCGCCGCCTCCCCCACGCTCGCGAACGGCCTGAGCCTGATCTTCCCCGACCCGGTCTCCCCCAACGGCCGCGACATCTACGGCCTCTACGTCCTGATCACCTACCCGGCGATCGTGATCTTCGTCGGAGTCGAGGTCGTGCTCCTCTACATAATCCTGCGCTTCCGCCGCAAGCACCCGGCGCAGTTCGGGGCCGAATGGCACGGCAACACGCCGCTGGAGATCGTCTGGACGATCATCCCGGCGCTGATCGTGGCCTACATCGCACTGGTCTCCTTCCAGGTGCTGGTGAAGGACTTCTCGACCGAGGCGGCGAACGCGAACACGGACATGAACGTCGCCGTCAACGGCGTCCAGTTCACCTGGAGCTACACCTATGACGAAGGCTTCACGGTCCAGAACGAGATGGTCGTGCCGGTTGGAAAGATGGTCCACATGACGTTCGACTCCGACAACGTCATCCACTCCTGGTGGGTGCCCGCGCTCACCGGCAAGACCGACGCCGTGCCCGGCTACACCAACCAGAGCTGGATCAAGGTCGACCCCAGCGTGCTGACCAACTGCCCGAACGGAAACGACCGCCATCCCGACGAGGCGACCGGTGGCTGCGTGTTCCACGGCGAGTGCGCCGAGCTCTGCGGCGCCGGCCACTCCCAGATGCAGATCGACGTCCTGGTCCTGCCCCAGAGCCAGTTCGATGCCTGGGTCGCGACCCAGAAGGCGAAGGCGACCGCGCCCAGCCCCAGCCCCAAACCGAGCCCGAGACCGAGCCCGAGCGCGTCACCGTCGGCCTCCCCATCCCCCAAGCCGTCGCCTTAAGGTGAAGAGAGTGGAGCTGAGATGGCAACCGTAACCGCCCCGCCGCCGGTGGTGATCCCCGAGTCGTACGAGCGGTCGGTGTTCGCTCCGGTCACGACGTGGCTCACGACTACCGACCACAAGCTGATCGGGATCATGTACATGGTCACCAGCTTCACGGCGTTCCTGGTCGCGGGGATCTTCGCGCTCATCATCCGCGTCCAGCTGGCACAGCCGAACATGAACGTTGTCGACGCCGAAACCTACAACCAGCTGGTCTCGGCCCACGGGACGACGATGATCTTTTTCTTCGTCACCCTCTTCCTGACCGGGATCGCCAACTACATCGTCCCGATCATGGTCGGCGCGCGGGACATGGCCTTCCCGCGGGTGAACGCGCTCGGCTTCTGGCTGGTGCCGGTGTCGATCGCGATCTACTACGCGGGGTTTTTCCTCGGCGGCGCCCTGAACGCCGGCTGGACGGGGTACCCGCCCCTCACCTCGAGGCAGTTCAACCCAAGCCTCGGGGTTGACCTCTGGACGCTCTCACTGATCGTCTGGGCGATCAGCGGCATCATGGCCTCGGTCAACTTCCTGACCACCATCCTGGCGCTGCGCGCCCCCGGCATGGACCTGCTCCGCCTGCCGCTTTTCGTCTGGGCGCAGATCTCGACCTCGCTGCTGCTGCTCATCGTCGGCGCGCCGCTCGCCGGGGCGATGATCCTCACCGAGATCGACCGCCAGTTCGGCACCAACTTCTTCACCTCGGCCGGGCGCCCGGTGCTCTACCAGCACCTCTTCTGGTTCTTCGGACACCCCGAGGTCTACATCATGATCCTGCCCGGCTTCGGGATGATCTCGGAGATCATCCCGGTCTTCTCCCGGAAGCGGATCTTCGGCTACGAGACGATGGTCCTCGCCATCTTCGGGATCGTCTTCCTCTCGATGGGCGTGTGGGCCCACCACATGTTCACCGTCGGCTTGAACGTCTACGTGGAGACCGCCTTCATGGCGATGACCGCGCTGATCGCGGTGCCGACCGGGATCAAGTTCTTCAACTGGATGGCCACCGCCTGGGGCGGTGCGATCGAGTTCACGACGCCCATGAAGTTCGCCTTCGGCTTCCTCGCGACCTTCCTGATCGGCGGCATCACCGGCGTCTACCTGAGCGCGGTCCCGGTCGACACCCAGCTGCACCAGAGCTACTACGTCGTCGCCCACCTCCACTACGTGCTGTTCGGCGGCAGCGTGTTCACGATCTTCGCCGGCATCTACTACTGGTTCCCCAAGTTCAGCGGGCGGATCCTCAACGAGCGGCTGGGCAACTGGAACTTCTGGACGATGTTCGTCGGCTTCAACGGGACCTTCCTCGTCATGCACACCCTGGGGCTCGACGGGATGCCCCGGAGGATCGCGACCTACGCCCGGCAGGACTGGGCGGGGACCAACTTCTTCATCACCGGCATGTCCTTCCTGCTCGCCTTCTCAGTGCTCCTCTTCCTGATCAACGTCCTCTACAGCCGCCGCCACGGCCTGATCGCGGGTCCCGACCCCTGGGACGGCAACACGCTCGAATGGGCGACCAGCTCACCGCCCCCGCCCTACAACTTCGAGCGGGTGCCCGTGGTCCGCAGCCTGATGCCTCTGCGAGACATGAAGCTGGCCGCCGCCGGCAAGGAGATCACGCACTAGCTTTCGCGCGTCCGGCCGGGTCGTACCCAGAACCACCAGAGGAGGGGTAGGTAGACCAGGTAGCAGACGATCGTGAAGCTGAAGGCGAGCTCGAAGCCGCCGCGCACCTGGAGGATCCCGCTGACCGCCGGGCCGGCGAGCCAGCCGACGTTCCAGCTCAGGGCGAACATCCCGTTCAGCGCTCCCCTCCGCTCGGGAGCGACGGTCCCCTGGGCAAAGGCCTGGTAGACGGGCTCGCCCATGTTCATGAGCGCCTGGCGGGCGAGGAAGGCGACCACCACCGGCGCCAGCCAGGGCGCGTAGGTGATGACGACCAGGAAGGGGATGGAGAGGGAGACGCTTCCGATCAGGAAGTTGACCGAGCCCACCCGCCGGGCGATCGCCGGCGCAAGCAGAGCCGCGCTCGCCGTGACGACGTAGGAGCCGGCGAGGATTGCGCCGATGGTGCCCGGGTCGAGGCTGAACTTGATCGCGAAGAAGAGGTTGAAGAAGCGGACCATGGCGCCCGCCCCGAAGGCGAGCACGAGGTTCGGGATGGCGAACTTGAGCAGGTCCCGGCTCAGCAGCCCTTGCCTCCCCGGCACTGCCACGCGGCGCTGCGGCCGGGGCAGCAGCAGGGCGGGGATCGACGCCAGCCCGACCGCCGCGGCGCCAACCAGGAGCGCGGCGCGGAGACCGCCCTCGCCACCGATCGCGGTCGCCAGGTAGCCGCCCGCGACAGAGCCGCAGAAGGCGCCCACCCAGCCGAGGAGGAAGTTGGAGGAGAAGACCGCGAGACGGTCCTCTTCGGTGGAGTGGTCGGCCAGCACGGCGGCGTCGACCGAGAAGATGCAGCTAGTCCCAATCCCCATCAGGAGCGCCGCGGCGAGGAGGGGGAGCGTCGTGGTCGAGAAGGCCAGGGCCGCCGTCCCGAGCGCCGCCACCAGGGTCCCGAAGACCAGGAACGGCCTTCGGCCGTAGCGGTCGGAGGCGGTGGCCACCGGCAGCCCGATCAGCATCGCGGCCACCGCGGGCATCGCGTTCGCGTAGCCGATCACATCGTTGGCAATGCCGGCTCGGTGGAGGTAGAGGTTCATCACGGTCGAGCCGACGCCCCAGAGCCCGAACGAGAAGAGCGCCTGGATCAGCAGGGCGCGCCGCACCGGCGGCGCGAAGCGCCAGACCGCGACCGGGGCGGGGACGGCGATCAGGGCGAGGCCAGGACTTCCGGGGCCGCCTCCTCGGCGCGGGCCCGGGCGAGCCAGCGGAAGAAGATCTCGAGGATCGCCACCAGGTAGCTGAGCTTGCCGACCGCCATCAGCACGACCCCGGCGAGGACCTGGTCGGTCAGCGGATCGAGCCCGGTGACGAGCCGTGGAGCCTGCTCGTAGAAGGGATAGAACGGGCTCCGGGCGAACATCAGGATGACCGCCACGGTGTCTGCCGGCACGGTGCCGAAGACCAGGTAGAGCACCCGCCCCACCTCACCCAGCCGCCAGCGTGCGGCGGCCGACGTGACGCCCACCACCGGCCACCAGAAGAGGGCGCCGCCGGTCATGAAGGTCAGGTGCTCGAAGACGTGGACGCCCTCCGAGCGGACGGCGAGGTCGTAAAGGAACGGCAGGTGCCAGGCACCCATCACGACCGCGAAGGCAACCTGGGCCGGCACCGGCTCGGTGGCCGCTCGGAGGCCGGGAACGCGGAGGAGGGTCGCGACCATCGACGGCGAGAGTGCGAGCAGCAGCAGGGGCGGCGCGACCAGTCCGATCAGCACGTGCTGGAGCATGTGGACGCTCTGCAGATAGTGGTCGCTGACGGTGTCGATCGGGGTTTCCAGCGCCACCCAGATGGTCAGGAGCCCGGCCGCGAAGTAGAGCGACTGGCGGCGCCCGATGTCGTGGCGGCCGCGCGCGACGGCTGCATAGGCGAGCGCGAGGAGGAGAAGGCCGGCGTAGACGGTGGGGTCGAAGGGCCAGCTCAAGGCGGCGCTGCCGCCCCAGCGCTCAGTGGGGCGCGGGCGGTTCGGCTCGGCGGCGCCGTGCGGGATGTCCCGGCTCGGCTGCCGGGGCTGCGCTCGTGGCCACCGGTGGCTCGCCCGCCGCCGGCTCGGCCTCCGCGGCATGCACCAACCCGCCCTCGCCGGCCCGGTTCAGGCGATCGCAGTAGATCACGTAGGCGCCCAGCGCGATCACCATCCCAAAGGCGATGACGAGGGCGACCGTCAGGCCCAGCACGGCAACGATGCCTTCGTTAACCAGGTAGAGAAGGTGCATCGCGGTACCTAATTATGCTGACTCTCATCAACCTCATCGACTTCGGGATCCTGATCGCGGTCATCTTCGCGGCCGGGAACGGTCATCGGCGCGGCTTCTGGCTTTCCCTTTTCCAGTATCTCGGCCTCGTCGGCGGCGTCGTGCTGGGCGCTGCCGTCGCACCCGCTCTGGCCGACCTGTTCGGGATCAACGGCCCCGTCGCCCGACCACTCACCGCGGTGGTGGTGCTGCTCGCCTTCGGCAGCCTCGGCTCGAGCAT
>DATCPJ010000003.1:0-1966 GCA_036570145.1 Candidatus Dormiibacterota bacterium | reverse complement strand
ATCACAAACCGCGCCCACGGTCGGCGGACCGCCTGCCGCAGCTGTGCGATCGCGCCTCCGGCTGGCGGCGGGACGTTCGACTCCGGCAGCCGGCCCACGACCACGGCGAGCCCGGCGGCGATCACCGCGGTGACACCGAAGATGAGCCTCCAGCTGAGATAGTGGGCGAACAGCCCCGCGCTGAGGCTACCGAGGGCGGTGCCGATCGCGACTGCGGCCAGCACGTCCGCGATGACGGCATGGCGGCGCTTGAAGGGGATCATGTCGCCCACGTAGACGAGGGCGGTCGGAAGGATGGCGCACACCGAGGCACCGGCGACGACCCGCGCGACGATGAGGAGCTCGAGGTTGGGGGCGAGTGCTGAAAGGGCGCAGGCGGCCGAGGTGGCGGCCAGGCTCAACCGGATGATGCGGATCCGGCCGTAATGGTCGGAGGCGAAGCCCCAGAAAGGCTGCGCCGACCCGTACGCGAGGTAGTAGGCGGTGGCCGCGATGGCGACAGCTCCCACCGGAGCATGGAAGTCGACAGCGATGGGGATCAGGAGGGGTGCGACCGCGAAGCGGTCGATCATTGTGACGAACGGACCGGCCGAAAGCAGCCGGACGTTGAACCCCACGTCTCGCATCGCCGCCCATCAGCCTAGAGGTCGACGCGGAGCCGCCGCCATCTCCACCCAGAAAGCAAGCCCGACGCCCCTGGCGATGAGCAGGCTGATCAGGGAAAATGGCGGCGATGGGGTCTCCATCCCACCGTCTCGCCGGCCGCGCGACATGAGAGCGATGGTCGCACCTCGCCTCGGCGGGCCGGAAATCCTCGAGCTGAGGGAACTGGAGGACCCAGTTCCGGGCCCAGGCGAGACCCTGATCGATGTCGTTCGGGCCGGGATCAACTTCGCGGACCTGCTCTCTTTGCGCGGCCGTTACGCCGCGGCGCCACCCCCGCCCTTCACTCCGGGCCTCGAGGTGTCGGGCACCGACGCCGGCAGCGGCCGGCCGATCATCGCCATCGTCAAGACCGGCGGCTTCGCAGAGAAGGTGGTGGCCGACCGGAGGTTCGTCTTCGACGCATCGGGGCTTGACCTGGAGCTGGCGGGCGGCTGGCCGCTGGTCACCATCGCGGCCTATTGCGGACTTGCCGAGATGGCGAGGCTACGCCCCGGTGAGACGGTGCTGGTCACGGCGGCTGCCGGGGGGCTGGGCTCGGCAACCATCCAGGTCGCCAAAGCGTTGGGTGCCGGTCGCGTCGTGGGCATGGCCTCGACCTCCGAGAAGCGGGACTTTGCGCTGCGCCAGGGAGCCGACCTTGCGATCGGATACGACGATCCGATCCCCCAGGCCGACGTCGTCATGGATGGCGTAGGCGGGGAAGTGTTCGAGCGTGCGCTGTCCGCAGTGCGGCCTCTAGGGCGGGTCGTGCTGGCCGGGGCGTCATCCGGCAGGGTGCCGGAGATTCCTTCGTTCGATTCGCTTCGCCGGCGCAACGTCGGCATCCTGCCTTTCTCGCTCGGAATGCTTCGCGCCTCGGACGCCGATCGTGCCGCCGAACTGGCGGGGAGCGCCGTCGAGCTGTTGCGGTCAGGGCTGGTCGCGCCGCCGGTCGGGCGGACGTTCCCGCTGGCGGAGGCGGCCCAGGCGCTCGAATTGCTGGGCTCGCGGCAGACGATGGGCAAGCTTTTACTGGCACCCTGACGGCCGAGTCGGCGCTCGGGTCAGCGAAGGCCGTTGGCGGGGCCTTGCATACCCGGAAGCTGCGCCCTCGGCGTACCGGCTCGGCGCGTCATCGCGCAGAGCGCCTGACTCCGGCTGTCGCAGGCCTCTCCAAAAAGCTCTGGCGGAGAGGGAGAGATTTGAACTCTCGATGGGCCAGTGACCCATAACGGTTTTCGAGCCCGACGCTCGAATGACCCTCAGGTTTTGAATTCAGAAGCGGCCAACAGGGCCATTTGGTTAGCGGTCGAAAGACCGC
>DATCPJ010000002.1:0-6766 GCA_036570145.1 Candidatus Dormiibacterota bacterium | reverse complement strand
GGCGGGTGGTCGCCCAGGATACCCACCCCTCACGCGGCGCCTACACCTTCAGCGTCGGGCACCCGAGCCCGGCGCCCGGCGGCGCGGTCGAATCGGGCGACCTGGGTGCGGTGGCGCCGCTCGGCCTGCTCCTCCAGGCGCTGGCGCGCTGGCTGCACTTCCTCGGCTTCGCCCTGTCCTTCGGCGTGCTCACCTTTCAGCTCCTGGTGCTCCGTGAGCTTCAGCCTCCGCCGCGGCTCCGGCGCCTGGTCTACCTGGGCATCGGGCTGCTGATCGTGGCCGAGCCGATCGCGCTGGTCGCCCAGGCGGCCAGTCTCGGAACCGTCGACTCGCCCTCTCTGGCGGACGTGCTCGGCTCCGCCTTCGGCCGCGTGCTCGCCCTCCGCGTGGGGGCCGCCCTCCTCCTCTGGGGCCTGCTCGGAGCCCTCCGTGAGGTGGGGTGGAGGTGGGCCTGGTCGGTTCCCGTCCTGGGCGTCGCCCTCGCCCTCATCGACGGGTTGGCCGGCCATACCATCCGCGGCGCCCCCGAGCTCGCGGCCCAGCTGCTGACCGCCGTCCATGTCGCGGCGATGGTCGCCTGGGTCGGCGGCTTTGCCGCCCTGCTCGCCGTGGTCGGCGCAACGGCGGACCGTCAGCGCCTGCTGACGCGCTTCGGACGGCTGGCCGTCGTCTCCGTCGCGCTGCTCGTCGCCAGCGGCCTGCTGCTCGCCCTCGTCCACCTCCGGACGCCTGCCGACCTTGCCTTCACCGCCTATGGGCTAACCCTCGCCTTCAAGGTGGCGGCCGTCGCCGTCGCCCTCGGCGCGGCCTACCTCGGCCTGCGCTCCGCCCGCTCGGGGCGGCCGGAGGCGATCGCCCTCGCCGGCGTCCTGGCCCTGGCTGCCCTGCTCGCCTCGCTTCCACCGCCTCGCTGACGCGCGGCTAAACTGCGCCCCCTGATGAGATCCCGAGCTTTGGGTGCCTGGCCGGTCTGGGTGGCGCTGGCGGGCACCGCGCTGGCGCTGGTCCCCAGGCTGAACATCGTCGGGCTTCACGAGGATGAGGGGTGGTGTCCGCTTGGGCGGCGCTGTTCTCGGCCGGCCAGGTGCCTTACCGCGACTACTTCGCCTTCGCAACACCGGCGTCGATCTTGCTCTACGGCGCCGAATATCGGTTGCTCGGCCTGAGCCTTCTCGGCGACCGCCTCCTGACGGCTCTCGGCATGCTGCTCGCCGTCGCCCTCCTGGCGTTGATCGCCCGCCGCTTCCTTCCCGCCCCCTGGGCCGCGGCTGTCGCGCTGCTCTGGGGCGCCTGGCTACCCGTTTTCCTCGGCTATTCGCAGTATCACTTCTGGGCGGTCACCTTTTGCCTCGTCTGCGCGCTTGCCCTTCTCAAGGCCAGTCAGGGCGCCCGCCCGGCTGTCTGGCTGCTGGCGGGCGCCGCCGCCGGGCTCGCCTTCCTCTTCCTTCAGGCCTTCGTCACCGTCGGGCTGGCCGCGTTGCTGCTCGCCGTCCTCCGGAAAGAGGGCCGGTTCCGGCACGTTGGGATGCTGGCCGCCGGCTCTGCGATCCCGGGAGGGGTCGTCCTTGCCTACCTGCTGGCCACCGGCTCCTTTCTCGATTTCTTGCGCGACACAGCAGGCTTCACGGTCGGAACCTATCGCTCCTTCAATCACGTCCCCTTCCCGTGGAATCCGCTTCTCCTCCAGGACACCCTCAACTGGCGGGCAGGCGAAGCGGCTTACTGGGGTTTCGGGATGCTCTGGCTGCTCGGGATCGTGGTCCCGATCGCGGTCGTGGCCTTTGCGGCCTGGGGGATCTGGAAGTCCATCGGCGGCGCCGGTGAGCTCTCGCCGGCCGTCCAGCTCGCCATCATCTCCACCGCCCTCTTCGGCTCCGTCCTGCTGGGCCGGGTTGGCGGCCCGCTGGCCTGGCTGGCGGCGCCCCTCGCCATGGTCCTCCTCGCCGCCTGGCTCGAGCGGTCGACGCGAGCCCGCTGGCAACTGGCCGCGCTGGCGCCGGTGATCGTGCTCTTCCTGCTCGGGCTGAGTCCGGGGCCGGTGGGCTGGGCCCTGTCCTGCTCCACCCGCCCTGCCGGCCCACTGGTGACGGTCGTGATGCCGGCGGGCATGGTCTGCGCTCGCGCCCGCGACGCTCCCGCGATGCGTCAGGCGCTGGCGTTGGCCGGCGCCGCCCGGGCCCATCGGGTCGCCTTCCTGCCGACCTCCCTTGAGCTCTATGAACTCACGCTGAGCCGGCCCATCGGGCCGCCGCTCTGGCTGCTCCCCGGCTTATCCTCGCCGGAGCTGGTCGCCAAGCAAGAGGACGCGCTCCTCGCGCCCCAGGTCCAGGGACTGCTCTATGTCGACGACAGGGACCTCGACGTCGGGCACCCCTGGGTTTTCGACGACTTCTTGGCCGCGAACTTCGTCCTCGATGGCCAGGGCCAGGGCTACCGGGTATACCGCCGGCGCTAACCGGGGGTCGTAACCCCGGGCTCGGGCTGGACCAGGTCGTCGTGCCCGTCCACGTTGCCCTCCGGAGGGCGGCGCGCCCTCTTGGAAGCAGGCTTGGTCTCGCGCAGAGCCGCCCGCAGCCGCGGGATCTGGGCGCGGAGCGGCTCCTCCACCCAGTCGAACGCGACCACCCGCTCGCTCACCTCCCAGAAGAGTCCGTCGCGCATCGTCTCCATCCGGTCCAGCACCGAGTCGACGAAGTCGTGAGGCGCGGCGGCGATGCCCTCGACCAGGATCGCGGCCACCTCATCGCGATCGTTCGCCATCGCCCAGAAGGCCAGCTTGGCAACCGCCTTGAAGAGCCCGTTGAGCCCGATCGGCTGGGCGTCCGGCAGCAGCTCGGCGAGGTTTTCGACGAGGAGCCGGGCCAGCCGCCGGGTGACGTCGGGGTCGTGCCCGTCGGCTTCGATGGCGAGATCGGCGACGTCCTCGGCCGCCGCGCCGAAGATCGCCGGCATCCCTGCCTGGTCGAAGTGGCGGCCGTAGCGGAGCAGGTGGGCCGCGGACTCCACGGCCAGGTCGGGCCGCCACTCGAGGGCGCCGATCGCCAGCCGGCGGTACTCGTTCATCGTCGAGGAGGCGAAGGTGGGGGCCATCCGGTTGAGCGCCGAGCGGAGATAGGTGTTGAAGAAGCGGACGCAGAGCTCCGCCGTCTCGGGATCGCCCTGCTCGATCGCGGAAAGCCCGATGTCCCGGGTCGCAAGCGCGATGGCGTGGACCGCCTCCTTACGGTGGACGGGGGTGAGACCGACGAGGTCCACGAAGCTCGTCAGCACCGTGTACTCGACCCATGTATGAGCCCTCACGGCTTCGGCGATGATCTGGTCGGAGGCTCCTGGCAGCTCGGGGTGACCGACCTGGAACCACTCCTCCCCGAAGCGGCCCTTGACCTTCTGGTAGTCGCCGGCGACGAGCCGGCCGAGCACCCCGACGCTGAACAGGCAGACCGGCAGGTCGCCCAGCTGGATGGATCCCAGGGCGATGTCGGTGACCTGGGCGATGGAGGTCATCAGGTCCCGCCGGTCGCGCCGGAGGTGATCGCCCCTGACCGCCATCCGGAGCTGGCGGAGCGCCTGCCTGCGGATGCTGCCGACCAGGGTCTCGGCCCGCATCACCTCGAAGATGTAGCCCACGTAGGGCAGCAGGATGCCGAAGTTGACGAGGGCCAGCACCTCCGCGCCGAGGAATCCCCAGAAGGGCACGTAATCGGTCTTGATCTCGGAGCGGACGATGAACGTGTAGAGAATCGAGACCAGCGAGATCCCCAGCACGAGGGCGTTCCAGAGGTTGCGGGTGAACAGGCCGATGATCCGCGGCGAGTAGCGCGACGAGGTCATCTGGATGCCGAAGACGACGACCAGCAGGACGATGCTGATGGTCACGCCCTCGGCGCCGCCGACCAGGCCGAGGGTGCCGCCGGCGGCGATCGGGTCGGGCACCAGGAGGTCCATCAGCGAGTGCCGGCGGGTGGCGTCGAGAACGCCGAACAGAGTGACCAGCATGACCGCCACCGAGACCAGGGCGATCCCCGGCAGCGCGCCCGCCAGCCAACCCCTCTTGAGGAGCCGTGGGCTGTTCACTGGGACCAATTTCGCCAAGCCTTGAGTTTCCGGTGCCGGGAAATGAACCATAGCGGGGTCCCCGCTGCAAGCGGATGACCCGCTCTAAGCTTCCGCGGTGGCCCTCCGCGTCGGCATCGACACCGGTGGAACCTTCACCGACCTGGTGGTCCTCGACGAGAACGGGCGGGCGACCCAGTTCAAGGTGCCGAGCACTCCGGACGATCCCGCCCGGGCCCTGGTCGAGGGCGTTTCCCGGATTGAGGGCGAGATCGCCTCGATCGCCCACGGGACCACGGTCGCGACCAACGCGATGCTCGAGGAGAGGTTCCAGCAGCTGGCGCTGATCACTACGCGCGGCTTCCGGCACGTGCTCGAGATCGCCCGCCAGAGCGTGCCGAGCGGCTACGGCAACTCCTACTTCTGGGTGAAGCCGGACCGGATCGTGCCCCTCGAGCGGGTGTGCGAGGTCGGCGAGCGGCTCGACTTCCGCGGCTCGGTGCTGACACCACTCGACGAGGTGGACGCGCGATCCGCGGCACGCTGGGCGCGGGACACGGGGATGGCGGCCGTGGGGATCTGCTTCCTGCACTCCTACGCCAACCCGGCACATGAGCGCCGGATGCGCGAGATCCTCCTCGAGGAGCATCCGGCCTGCGTCGTCTCCATCTCGAGCGAGGTCTGGCCGGAGTACCGCGAATACGAGCGGACGGTCACGACGCTTGTCGATGCCTTCGTGAAGCCGCACGTCAGCGGCTACGTCGAACGCGCCGCGACGCGGCTGCGCGAGCAGGCGCCGGATGCGCCCCTGCTGATCATGAAATCGAACGGCGGCGTCCTGCCGGCGGCCGCTGTGCTGCGGCGGCCCATCGCGACCGCGCTGAGCGGGCCGGCCGCGGGGGCGCTGGGTGCATCCTGGCTGGCGCGTCAGGCGGGTTTCGAGCGCGTCATAACGATCGACACCGGCGGCACGTCGACCGACGTCTGCCTGGTCGAAGGCGCGGAGCCCCAGCTCACCAAGGAAGGCCGGATCGGCAAGTTCCCGGTCCGCCTGCCGATGATCGACATCGTGTCGGTCGGCACCGGCGGCGGCTCGATCGCCTGGGCCGGGCCCGACGGCGGCCTCCGCGTGGGGCCACGCTCGGCCGGCGCGGCGCCCGGGCCGATGGCCTACGGGCAGGGTGGCTCCCAGCCGACGGTGACCGACGCCGCGCTCGTTCTCGGCCTGCTCCCGGAGGAGCTGGCCGGGGGCACCATTCGCCTCCGCCCTGACCTCGCGCTGGCAGGCATCGAAGAGCTCGCCGGCCGGCTCGGCCTGCCGCCGCGGCGGCTGGCGGAGGGGATCCTCGAGCTTTCCGCTCACAACCAGGCCAACGCGGTCACCCAGCTGACGGTCAAGCGCGGCGTGGATCCGAGCGGCGACGCCCTGGTGGCCTTCGGCGGGGCCGGCCCGCTCCAGGCGGCCCGGATCGCGGAGATCCTCGGGTTGGCGACCGTCGTCATCCCACCCAGCCCAGGCAACGTCTCCGCCTTCGGCCTTCTCGCGGTGGACCTGAAAGACGACTACGTCACAACGCTCGTCCAGCGCCACGACGCGGTCGACCTCGCCGCGGTCGAAGAGCTCTACGGTGGGTTGGAGCAGGCGGCCCGTGGCTCCCTGGCCGAACAGGGCGTGGCGGCGGAGCGGATCGCGCTGCTCCGCTCGGTCGAGGCCCGCTACCTCGGCGAGGCGCACGAGCTGTCCCTACCGGTGAGCGGCAGCTTCGATCCTCAGGCCACGGTGACCGCCTTCCACGACGCCCACGAGCGGGCGTATGGCTACGCCTACCGCTCGGGCGAGGTGCTGGAGTTCGTCAACTGGAAGGTGACCGGATTGGGGTTGATCGACCGTCCCACCCTGGAGATGGCGGCGCCCTCCGTCACGGCCAACCCCGCGCCGTCCGGGACGCGCGGTGGCTACACGGTCTACCGGCGCGAGAGCCTTCCTTTCGGCTTCCGGGCCGCAGGGCCGGCGATCGTCGACGAGTACGGCTCGACGACGGTGGTCGAGGACGGGTTCAGCCTCGAGGTGGACGGCTTCGGCAACCTGGTGCTGCGCCGGTGATCACCACCGTCGATCCGATAACCCTCCAGATCGTGGAGGGGACGCTCGCCTCGATCGAGGCGGAGGTCGAGGCGGCGATCGAGCGGACGGCGCGCTCGCCGATGATCCGCGACCAGCACGACTACCGGGCGGGTATCCACGACAGCCACTGCCGGAAGCTGACCGGGCGCTCCTACAGCGCCATGGTCCAGCCCGTCGTCCGCGACTTCCCGCTCGACCAGATGCGGGAGGGCGACGTCTTCTACCACAACGACGTCTACCTCTCGGAAGGCTCCGTCGGCCACCTGCCCGACCTCACCACGACCGTCCCGGTCTTCCAGCAGGGCAAGGTGGTCGCCTTCGTCCAGGCCTTCGGCCACCACGACGACATCGGCGGCATGGTGCCCGGCTCGATGCCCGCCCACGCGACCAGCGCCTACCAGGAGGGCCTGATGATCCCGCCCGTCCGGCTCTTCAGCCAGGGGGTCAGGAACGACGACCTCTACCGCGTCATCGTCCGCAACTCGCGCACGCCGGAGTCCTTCGCCGGCGACCTCGACAGCGAGGTGGCCGCCTGCCGGATGGGCGCGCGCCGCCTGGCCGGGCTGTTCGAGAAGTTCGGCGCCGAGA
>DATCPJ010000001.1:0-11572 GCA_036570145.1 Candidatus Dormiibacterota bacterium | reverse complement strand
GCCTTACGGGGTCGGCGAGCGGATCTCGATCGCCCACACCCGCGCCATCGTGCGGGCGATCGTCGAGGGCCGCCTCGACGGTGTGACCCGCCACCCCGATCCGGTTTTCGGCCTCCAGATCCCGGACACGGTGCCCGACGTGCCGCGGCGGATCCTCGATCCCCGCGGGGCCTGGAAGAGCGCGGAGGACTACGACCGCCAGGCGGCTCGCCTGAAGGCAATGTTCGAGGAGTACTACCGGACCTTCCGCGAGAAGGGGGCGGCGGCCGGCTGAGCCGCTTCGCGATCGTCGGCAGCCGCCACTATCCCGCCCTCCAGCGGGTGGCGGAGTATGTCGGCAGCCTGCCCCGGGGATCGACCGTGGTGACTGGCAGCGCGAGCGGCGTGGATGCCGAGGCGACGCGTGCCGCCCGCGAACGGGACCTGGCCGTGATCCGGGTGGCCGCCTCCTTCGAGGAGGCGCGCGATCCCCATGCCGCCGCGCAGCGGAACCAGGCCCTGATCGACAAGGCGGACGTGGTGGCCGCCTTCTGGGACGGCTCCTCGCAGGGCACCCGCGGCACCATCGACCGCGCGCTCGACTCGGGCAAAGAGGTGCACGTGTTCATCGACCGACTCAGTCGGTGAGGGTGGCGATGAAGGTCACGGCTCTCCTCTTCGCCCGACTCCGCGAGCAGGCCGGCGGAGACCGCTTCGACCTCGAGCTGCCGGGCGGCTCGACGGTGGCTGACGCCTATGCCGAGCTTCGCCGCCTGCACCCGGCGCTGGAGCCGCGCAGGGAGATCGTCCGGGCCGCGGTGAACCAGGACTTCGCGGGCTGGGACGACGCCCTCGCCGAGGGAGACGAGGTCGCCTTCATCCCGCCGGTGAGTGGCGGCTCCGAGGCCGGAGTCCTCTTCGAGCTGACCGACCAGCCGCTCGACTCTCGCCGCCTGGAGGCGGCGGTCGGCCGTGCCGGCGCCGGCGCGATCTGCACCTTTACGGGAGTGGTCCGCGACAGCTCCCGCGGCCGGCAGACGACCCGGCTCGAGTACGAGGCCTATCCCGGGATGGCCGAGTCGCAGATGCGCGCGATCGCCGCGGAGATCGCCGAGCGCTGGCCGGAGGCGCGGGTTGCCATGGCCCACCGCACCGGCGTGCTGGAGATCGGCGAGGCGTCGGTCGTGGTCTCGGTGTCCTGCCCCCACCGGGGTGATGCGATCGCGGCCTGCAAGTGGGGCATCGACCGGTTCAAGGAAACCGTCCCGGTCTGGAAGAAGGAGTTCTTCGCCGACGGCGAGGTCTGGATCGAAGGAGACGAAGCCCGCCCGACCTGAGCACACCGGGAACTGGTTTTAAACACAAAGACACGAAGAACACGAAGGACGCACTGAGGAAAAGGAATTAGCCGCTAACGAATCCGTGGAGTTGGTTCTCTAGTCGGTCCCGGGTCCTTCGCGCGTCTTGGTGGTCTTCGTGACCTTGTGTTGAGTCAGAACCGCTCTCGCTTGAGCTCGGACAGGGTTCAGGAGTGGACAGCGGGGTCGCTGGAGCCGGGAGCCGGACGCCGCAGCAGGGCGATCGCGCCGAACCCGACGGCGGTGCCGACGAGGCCCAGCGAGAAGGCGAAGGCGAGGAAGCCGAGCGCCATCCCGTTGGCGAGCAGCGCGAACGCACCGGCGAGAAGGATGACGCCGACACCGGCCAGCGAGAGGGTGATCGAGGAGGGAGGCGGCGGCGAGCGGAGGCCGTCCTGCTGGCCGACCGCGAGCTGGACGACCATGCTCACCGCGCAGGCCACGGCGATGACGGAGATGCTCGACATCGCGATGAATGAGGTGTTGGCGCCCGAGGATGCGAAGTAGAGAGCGAGGAGGGTGAAGAGGATCGAGATCACCGTCGCGACCCACCCGCTGACGCTGCGGATCGCCATCCCGACGCCGACCGTCACCGCGATCCAGCCGACAACCCAGATCGCTCCCCAGGCGTAGAGGGCCATGTGGGTGGCCTCGAGGATCTCGGCGACGAGCATCACCAACAGCCCCAGCCCGCACACGAACCAAGCCTTCCGGGAGAACCGGTTCATATTCGTTCAGCGACTCTAACGCACAGAAGTCGGAAAGCGGACCATTTCAAGTCGAGGAGGGAGTCCCCCCAAGTCGGTCGTACTCGGCGAGCCTGCCCGCGGCCTTCCCCCCTGAGTCTCTCTCTCAAAGACTTCGACCGGAGCCATCCCGATCGCGTCAGCCCGGGACGGCCTGCGGCGTCAGCACGTCGAGGACCCGGTCCACCTCCTCCTCGGTGTTGTAGAAGTGAGGTGAGAGGCGGACGAAATCCCGGTGGGTCCGGGTGATGACGCCCGCCGCCGTCAGGTCTCGGAGCAGCTCGACCTCGGTCACGCCGGGCCGGTTGAAGGAGACGATGCCGGACCACTCCTCTGGCTCTCGGGGCCACGGTTCGATGATCTCGCAGCCGCGCTCCACCAGGCCCTCGGCCAGCCGCCGGGCGAGGCTCAGGACGTGCTCTTCGATGACGTCGATGCCGATCTCGAGGAGCAGGCCTACCGCCGCCCCGAAGGCAGCCATGTCGAGCCAGCTGATCGCCGACTCCTCGAACTTGCGGGCGCTGCCGGCGTACTTGAAGTTCGGCTGGAAATAGTTCATCCGGTCCTCCATCGAGCCCGTCCCGACGAGCAGCGGATCGATCCGCTCCAGCAGCTCCGGCCGCCAGGCCGTGAAGCCGACGCCGGGAGGGCCGGTCAGCCACTTGCCGGCTCCCGCGGCCACGAAGTCGGCATTCATCGACTCGAGGTCGAAGGGCAGCACGCCGAGACCCTGGATGCCGTCGACGGCGAGGATGACGCCTCGCTTGCGGCACTCGGCCCCGATCTCGGCGAGATCGACTCGGTAGCCGTTCCAGAACTGGACGAAGCTGAGGGCGACGACCCGGGTCCGGCTGTCGACGAGGGACAGGACAGCTTCTGGCGTGATCCTCCCGTCCACCGGCTCGACCAGGCGCATCTCGACGCCCCGGTCCCGGGTCGCCATCCAGGGAAACAGGTTGGCCGGGTACTCGAGGCGGGCGCCGACCACGTTGTCGCCCTCCTTCCAGTCGAGGCCGCGGGCGAGCAGCGAGATGCCGTGGGCGGTGCCGCGCGTTATCGACACCTGGTCGGGTGTGACACCGACCAGGCCGGCGAGGGAGGACCGGAGCTGGCCGAGCGTCTCGGTGTAGTCCTCGTGGTTGAAGCCCTCCTCGCTCATGACCTGCGTCACGTGCTCGACGGCGGCGCGCACCCGGACCGACATCGGAGCGACGCCGGCGTGGTTGAAGTGGATGTGCTCATCGCAGATCGGGAAGAGGGCGCGGGCTTCAAGCGGGTGCATTTAGTGTCCCGCCCCCGAAGTTCGCCACAAATGTCTTGGCCGTCGCACGCGACGGCCGGCCGACCCTACGGGCTCATCCGCCACGGACGCCGATCTCCGCGTCAGCTTCTCCGCTACTCGCTTCCGGGCCGTCAGGCCCGCGCGCTCCGTTGCTCGTGCGCTTCCTTGATCTCGACGTCCCTGGCGGCGATTTTGTAACGAACTTCGGGGGCAGGACACTTGACTCACTCCAAAACTGGTCGAGAAGGGGCTGCAGCGTGATCATGTAGTCGGCGACCCGCCGGGCCGTGGCGGCCAGCGCCTCGTGGTCGAGGGAAGCGGCGGGGAAGGTCTCGTAGAGGCGGGTCCAGCCCCGGTCCCAGGGCTCGAGCTCGGCGAGCGGGAGGCCGCCCTTGACCTCCACCATGCGGGCGCGGAAAAATTCGAGGCCGGCCTCGTTGAGCAGGCGACTTCCCTCGAAATGGAGGCCTACCTCGACCCTTCCCTGGCCGCTGTGGTACCAGGCTTCGTAATGGGTTTCGGGCCTGCCGTAGTGGAACTTCATGACACCGTGGACGCGGCGGTGCTCGAAGCCTCGCAGCTCGATCGGCAGGGCGCCCGCGACCTGCGAGGGCAGTGCCTGGAAGAACGGCGCCGTGGAGGTACGGCGGCCTGAGCGCACGGGCACGGGACGAATATAGCCGCCTGCTAGGATCGTTCGGAAGTGGCCTATATCCCGACCGTCATCGAGAACGAGGGCGGCAACCGCGAACGAGCCTTCGACATCTACTCGCGGCTCCTTCGCGACCGGGTGATCATCCTCGGCCGTCCGATCGACGACACGATGGCCAACCTGATCGTCGCCCAGCTGATCTTCCTCTCGGCCGACGACCCGGAGAAGGAGATCCAGATCTACATCAACTCGCCCGGTGGCTCGGTCTCCGCCGGCTTTGCGATCTACGACACCATGCAGTACGTGCCGGCGCCGATCACGACGGTCGCGATGGGCATGGCGGCGAGCTTCGCGACCGTGATCCTGATGTCGGGAACCAAGGGCCACCGCTTCGCCCTGCCCAACTCGCGCATCCACCTCCACCAGCCGCTGATCGGAGGCCGCGGCCTCTCCGGCCAGGCCAGCGACCTGGAGATCCACGCCAACGAGATCATCCGGGTGAAGAAGGAGCTCAACCAGCTCATCGCCACCCACTCCGGCCAGACCCTGGAGAAGATCGAGAAGGACACCGACCGGGACTTCTACCTGTCACCCGAGGAGGCCATCGAGTACGGCCTCATCGACGGCGTCATCACCGCCCCGCCGGTCCCGATCGAAACCAAGAGCGCTTAGGCCGGGGACCTTCACCCAGGCCTACTTCCTCTCCGGCTGCTCCTCGGCCCGTATCGCTTTCGCGAACTGCCGGAGAAGCCCGCCCTGGAGGAGCAGGCTCAGCACGACCATGCCGTAGGCAACGGTTGAGACCTTGGTGTCCGCCACCAGGAGCGCGAGCGCGATCGAGAGCGCGCCCCGGAGGCCACCCAACCAGGTCAGCTGCCGCCAGTGCCAGGGCAGCCGGGCCCCGATCGTGAGAAGCCATACCGTGATCGCGCGGGTGCCGAGCATCAACAGGTAGCCGCCGCCGACCGCGGCCGCCAGGGCCAGCAGCCCGGCGGTGGGTAGGGCCAGGCCGACAGCTCCGAAGAGGGCCGCGTTGAGGACCAGCGCCAACCAGCTCCAGGGCTTGCGAAGTGCCTCCGTCACGCGGCCGTAGCGCGCAAGGATGACCCCGGCGGTGACGACGCTCAGGACCCCGGATCCGCCGATGGCCTGGGCCAAGCCGAAGCTGGCCCAGGCGGCGAACAGCGACACCGGAAAGGCAAGCGCCGGCCGGACTCGGCAGAGCGCCGCGGCGGCGCCACCGGCGAAGGCGCCCGCGGCCACGCCCGCGGCGGTTATCAGCAGGAGCCGGCCGGCGAAACCGGACAGGGTCGGCTGGCCGCCCAGCAGGGAGGCTGCCACCGCGGCGAAGACGGCGACGCCGGTGCCGTCGTTGAAGAGGCTCTCGCCTTCCAGCAGCGCGGCCAGCTTCGGTGGCGCGCCCGACTGGCGGATCACGGCGACGACGGCGATCGGGTCGGTCGGGGAGACGATCGCCCCCAGCAGGAGGGCCGCCGGCCAGCTGAAGCCGAGCAGGTAATGCGCCCCGGCGCCGATCCCGAGCACCGTCATCCCGACGCCGGCGGTCGCCAGCAGCGCGATCGGCCGCAGCACCCCGCGAGCGTTCTCCTGCTCGAAGCTGAGAGCGGCCTCGAACACGAGCGGGGGAACGAAGCCGAAGAGGAGCAGAGCCGCACTGAGCTGCAGGTGGGGCAGCCCCGGCACCAGGCCGAGGGCGATGCCGGCGGCGGCGAAAAGGACGGGGTAGGGGATCGGCAACCGGCGGATCCAGCTCACAGCTCGATCGTCATCCCATCCCGCGCCGCCTTCACCTCGATCCCGGTCGACTCGGTCAGGCGGGCGGCCAGCTCCCAGGGATGGGCTCGCCACATCGTCATCCCGAAATGGGTGAGGATCGCCAACCGCGGGCGGGCCTCGCGGATGATCGCCTCCGCGTCATCGAGGCAGAGGTGGGGCAGCGGGCGGCGCTCGAGGAGGACGGTGTGGATGATCATCACCTCCGCCCGGTGCTGCTCGGCGATCCCCTCGTAGAACTCGGAGTCGGTGACCCAGCCGAGCCGGTCGCCGAAGCGGAACCCATACGTCTCGGCGCCGTGCGGGTGAGCTGGGCTGGTCGTGAACTCGATCGAGCCCAGCTCGTACCGCGTCTCCGGCCGAAGCCTCACGACCTCCTCCGGGAAGCCGCGCAGGTAGCCGAGGACCACCGGGTCGTCATCGAGCGCGTCGGAGGGGCAGAAGAGGCGGCCGCGCTTCCTGAAGCCACCTTCGGTCATCGCTTCGATCATCACGTTGACGTCCCCCGAATGGTCGAGGTGGCGATGGCTGAGGAGAATCCCGCTCAAGCGCGCGGGGTCGACCTTGCGCTTGGCGTACTGGACGATCGCCCCTGGCCCGGGGTCGAGCGCAAGGCGGGTCGACCCGTCCTCCAGGTACAGCCCGCCGGAGGCGGCGAGCTGCTTGGCGACCATGAAGCGGGCCCCGGCGGTACCCATGAAGGTGAGCTTCACTCAGTGTCCCACCAGCAGAATTCGCGTTGAATGGCTGGCTCGTCGCGTCGCGACGACCGGCTGACCCTGCGGGCTCATCCGCCAGGGCCGGCGACTTCGGCGAGATCGGTCTGGGATTCGCCGCCGAAGAACCGCTGGTAGAGCGCCTCCACCGTCGCCAGGGTGTCGATGTCCTGGGGGGTCTTGTCGTCCCGGAGGCGGACGATCCGGGGAAAGCGGAGCGCGAAGCCGCTCTTGTGGCGTGCCGAGCGCTGGATCGAGTCGAAGGCGACCTCGACGACCGTGTCCGGCTCGACCAGGCGCACCCGGCCGTGGTCGACCACGGTGTGCTCGAGGAAGTACTCGGTCATGGTCGCGATCTCCGCATCGGTCAGCCCCGTGTAGGCCTTGCCGACGTTGACGAGACGATCAGCCTCCTCGTCACGCACCGCGAAGGTGTAATCGGACAGCACACCGCGGCGCTTGCCGTGCCCCCATTCGACGGCGGTCACCACGCAGTCCAGGGTCGCCAGCGGACGCTTCAGCTTCAGCCAGGACAGGCCTCGCCGGCCGGGGGTGTAGGAGCTCTCGGGGTTCTTCAGCATCAGCCCTTCGTTGCCGCGCTCACGGGTCTCGGCGAAGATCCGGTCGAGCTCCTCCGCGCCGGTCGCCGTCTCGAAGCGAGCGAGCAGGAAGGGGTGCTCCAGGCGCAGCCCTTCGAGCAGCTTTCGCCGTTCCCGCAGCGGCCGGTCGAGGAGCGGCTCGCCGTCGAGGTAGAGGAGGTCGAAGGCGACCAGGACGACAGGGACCTCCTCCCGCAGCTTGCTGGCGACGACCTTGCGGCCGAGCCGCCGCTGAAGCTCGAAGAAGCGCAGCACCTTGCCGTCGCGGTGGGCCAGGATCTCGCCGTCGATCAGGAGTTCGTGGTCGATCCGCTCGGCAGCCTCAGCCACCTCGGGGAAGGCCGCGGTCGTCTCCCGCAGGTCGCGCGAGTAGAGGGCTACCCGAGTTCTCGTCCGATGCAGCTGGCAGCGGACCCCGTCGTACTTCTCCTCCGTCCAGGCCTTGCCGCCGACCCGCTCCATCGCCTCAGTCGCATCGGCCACGGCGGCGGCGAGCATGAACCGGATCGGCTTGAAGAGCTCGATCGAGGCGGCCGCCGTCTCCCCGGCGTGGGCGCGGACGGCGGTCTCGCCGAGGTCGCCGGTGAGCATGTGGACGCGCTTGACGGTAGCCAGCGGAAGTTCGAAAGCCGCCGCGATCGCCTCCTCGACGAGACCCTCCTGGAGTCCGATCCGGAGGTCGTTGGCCATCGTCTTGACGACGTACTTGGCGGCCGTCGGGTCGAGGCGATCGAGGAGGGCGGTCAGCCGCTCGAGCTTGGCCGCGGAGCCACCCGCGGCCTCGATCTCGGCGAAGGCGGCGCCGACCTCCTGCAGCGAGGTCGGCTCGGGATGGGTGTGCCCGGCGAGCACCTCCTCGGCCCAGTCGCCGGGGTCGGAGTGCTTCAGGTAGACGCGGCTCAGCTCCTCGGGGTCGGCGCCGCTGAGCGCCTGCACCGCCTTCCACATCGAGGAGCCGCCGAGCCGGAGCGTGCGCGGGTCGTTGAGGCTGAACGGGCGGCCGGTCATCCAGGTTGCAGCCAGTCGCAGGTCCGGTGGATCGAGGCGGCGAAGGTACGCGCCCAGGAGCCGGGCCTTCTCCAGCTTGGAGGATGTCGATCCGACTGCGTCCGCGGTGCGGGCGAATTCGAGCATGGTGCTGGACTATGGTAGGTAGGAGATTTCCGATGAGCCGCCGCTGCCCCTACCTCGAGGAGTACTACCGAGAGAAGGTCGGACCCCTTCGCATCTACCACTTCGACTGCCATGTCGACGGCCGCTCCAAGGTGCGCCGGCGACTGAGCGACAACCCGCCGATCTGCGTTCGCAACTTCGAGGACTGCAACCTCTACCAGGCCGAGAAGCACCGCGAGGACGGTCTCATCTCCCGCTACACCGACTAGCCCCTACAGTCACAGCACTCTGAAGGTCTTCATCTCCGTCGACATCGAGGGTGTCGCCGGTGTCGTCCACCCCCAGCAGGGCGCGCCCGGCTCGCCCGAGTACCGCGACGCCTGCCGCCTGATGACGCTGGAATGCAACGCCGCCATCGAGGGGGCGCTGGAGGCCGGCGCGCAGGAGTTCGTTGTCAACGACTCCCACGCGCAGAGCCGGAACCTGATCCCGGAGGAGCTCCACCCGGCCGCCGAGCTGGTCAGCGGCCAGCCCAGCCTGCTCTACATGTGCACCGGCCTTGGGCCCGGATTCGACGCCGCCTTCTTCATCGGCTACCACGGATCGGCCGGCACCCGGGATGCCGTGATCGACCACACCTACCACGACCGCGCTGTGGCCGAGGCTCGCATCAACGGGAGGTCGCAATCGGAGGGCTCCCTCAACGGCGCGGTGGCGGGCTATTTCGGCTGCCCGATCGCCCTCTTCAGCGGCGACGCGGCGGCGGTGTCCGAGATGCACGAGTTCGTGCTCCCGGTGGAAGGCGTCGTCGTCAAGGAGGGCATCAGCCGCTACTCGGCCCGGTCCCTCCATCCAAGCGTCGCCCGGGCTCGGATCCAGGAGGGCGCCAAGCGCGCGATCGAGCGTCTGGAGAACATCCCTCCGCTGGTTCACGAAGGCAAGGTCGACCTCGAGGTGGACCTCTTCTACACGGTGATGGCCGATCTCTGCGAGCTCATGCCAGGCATCGAGCGGCGCGGGCCGCGCACCATCGGTTATGCCAGCGACGACTACCTGGAGGTCTTCAAGCTGTTCCTCGCGGTCACAACGATCGCCGGCACCGCCATCGTCGAGCCGTTTCGGTAAGTAGGTGCGCTGCGAGACCTGCGGGGCGCCGGCCGTGTTACTCGGGAACGCCTGCGTCTTCTGCCGGACCCCGGTCGCCGACAGCCATGCCCCGGCCGACCTGCTCGACTACCTGGTTGCCCGCCTGCCGGCAGCCAAGGTGAAGCGGTTCGGGCTTCGTCGCCGGGGGCCGGTCCGCGAGCTCACGGTGACCGTCGGAGCCGCCGTGTTCAGCGCCAGGGTGTCCCGGGGGCGCCTGCGGCTGACGCCCGAGCTGGCGCCGGCCCGCTGGGTCGACCGCTTGCTGGCAGCCCTCTCCGCGGAGGCCGCCGGCGACGCCGACCTGCGCGCCCGCCTCAGCCGCGCCGGCTGGAAGCTACGCCAGGCAGAGGGGACTCCCTAGCGCTCAGCACCGCCCGGTAGGCTGCCTCGTAGCCGGCCGCCATGCGGGCCGGGCTGAAGCGGTCGCGAGCGCGCTCCGAACATGCGATCGGGTCGATCGTGCCGACCTCCCTGACCCGGTCGACCATCTCGTCGACCGAATCGACCAGGTAGCCGGTCAGCCCCGGTTCGACGATCTCGCGGGCGGCTCCCCGGTTGAAGGCCACCACCGGCGTGCCGCAGACCATCGCCTCGACCATCGCCAGCCCGAACGGCTCCTCCCATTGGATCGGGAAGATCATGGCCGTCGCCCCCGCCAGCAGGTTGGCTTTGTCCCCGCCCACGACGTCCTCGACCCAGCGGATCCTTGACGAGAGCCGAGGCTCGATCAGGTCCGCGAAGTACCGCGTGGAGACGGCATCGCGGTCGACCTTGCCGGCCAGGACCAGCGGCATGCCGACCCGCTCGGCGACCTCGATGGCGAGGTGCTGGCCCTTGTCGGGGGTGATCCGGGCCAGCTCAACGAGGTAGCCCTCCTTCTTCGAGCGCACCTCGAAATCATCGACTCGGACGGCGTTGTGAACCACGGCCCGCCAGCGGATTCGGGGGGCCTGCTCCTTCTGTGCCTGGCTGATGGCGACCAGGTCGATGTCCCCATCGACCTCGGCGAGGAAGGTGAGCACCTTTTCGTCGATGCCGCTGTGCACCGTCGCGAGGCAGGGGATTGGCAGCTGGAGCAGGCTCGCGGCGGCCATCCCCGGGAACTCGGTGTGAAGGTGGACGAGGTCGAGCTGGCCGACCCGGCGGAGGAGCTCGCGGTAGACCCGAAGCTGATAGGTCGATTCCCGGATCCGTTGCTCTGGGGTGCCGAGGTCAGCCCCCCAGCCGGCAGGCGCAAGCGAGATCGGCTGGAGCAGCGGATCGGAGCCCTCGACGGCGAAGGTCGTCACCTCGTGGCCGCACTTGATCAGCTCTCGGGCGAGGAGGTGGACGACAGCCTCGATTCCTCCGTAGCCCGTCGGTGGCACCGGAAACCAGGCCGGCGCCACAAGCGCGATGCGCAGCGGGTCGGGGGTTCCTATCCCCTGAATCTACGCGCTCGCGCAAGCCGAAGGGTTCAGACGCAGGCGAGGACCAGCTGTTCGACGCCGCGCAGGGCCGAGGCTCGGACCCCGCGGCGGCGGAGATGCTTGGCAAGGTCGTCGGTGAAGCCGTGGACCGTATAGACCTGCTCGGGACCGACCAGCTCGACGGCGTCGAGCAGCTCTTGGAAGTCGCAATGATCGGAGAGCGGAAAAGCGACGTCGGCGCCGAAGATGGCGCGGAAGTGGCGGTCCTGTGCCCAGCCCGAGACCAGGGCGCAGCGGTAGCGATGCAGCTGCCTGATGACCGCTTTGCCCGCCGGCGGTGCGATCACCACCCGCTCCGAATAGTCCTGCCCGGGGACCAGCTCGACGTAATCGGGGATCGGCTGCCCCGCCTCTCGGTAGGTGGCGGTTCCGGGAAGGCAGCGGCCTTCCAGCGCGAAGCGGATCCCGTAGGGAGCGAGCGCAAGCATCACCTCCTGAGCCTTCCCGATGGCGTGACAGAGGAGGACCGGCGTAACGCCCTCGGCGAGCACCTTCCGGCACCAGCCCGCGATCGCCTCCACCACCGTCTCGTGATCCGGGAAGAGGAAATGGGGGCGGCCATAGGTGCTTTCGATCACGAGCACGTTCGCCTTCGGCATCCGGACCGGGTGCGGGCCGCGAAGCTTCAGGTCGCCGGTGTAGAGGAGCCGCCCGCCGGGAGCCTCGAAGAGAACCTGCGCCGAGCCCAGCATGTGCCCAGCGGTGAGCAGGGTGAGCG